>JAKDIS010000006.1 GCA_030450335.1 Corynebacterium sp.
TGCCCCACCCTGCACGGATCCACCCCCGTGTCACACGTTCGTCACATTCGTCCGAATGATGCCGATGGTCTCCGCCCCCAGTGCGACCACGAGCGAGGCGATCACGGTGACCCCCATGGCGGTGTGGTCGAAGAAGTCCATGTCACGCAGCACCAGGAGCACACACAGGACGACGACGATCTTGATCAGCCAGGAACCCAACGTGATGATCATCGTGGTCTGCGGCGAGGTGTTGGAGGTCAACAGCACCACCGCCACGGTCGCCAGCACGAAACCACCGCCGATCGCCGCGCCGAGGAGCACCCCCCACAACCCCTCGAGGCCGCGGAAGTTGCCCCACAGCGCCAGGGAGATCACCGTGATCACCAGGAGGCCGATCGCCCCCGACCGCGCCGCGTTCAGCAACGGGCGCCGGTGGTCTGCCATGTCCCCGTCCGACTCGTTGATCTCCGGGAGGTCGGCGGGGTCGGTCGTCTGCTCGTTGTTCTGCTCATTCACGGGGTACAGCCTAGCTGTCCCCCACGGCGACGACCTACCCGGTCGCGACGGCCTTGCTCCCGCCGGCACCGTCACCGGAGGCGTCCCCACGCCCCCGCCACAGCGGCACGGCCGTGAACGCCGTCGCCAGCAGGATCGCCACCCCGAAGACGATCGCCGCGATCGGCAACGGGAGCACCGTGGACCCCACGGCCCCGAGGGCGACCACGCCGACCCACGTGTAGAGCACCAGCACGACCTGCTTCTGGGAGTGACCCAGTCGCAGGAGCCGGTGGTGCAGGTGCTGCTTGTCCGGGGCGAAGGGGCTCTTGCCCGCCTTCAACCGGCGGACGACCGCCATCAGCAGGTCCAGCATCGGGATGAACAGCGCGGCGATCACCACCAGCACCGGGGTCATCAACGCCAGGAAGTCCGCGGGGCCGTAGAGCGCCATGTTGATCCGACCCGACGCCGAGACGCTCGCCGCGGCCAGCAGCAGCCCGATCAGCATGGACCCGGAGTCCCCCATGAATATCCGCGCCGGCGAGAAGTTGTGCGGCAGGAACCCCAGGCACACGCCCAGCAGGCCGGCCGAGATCATCGCCGGCGGATAGGCGCTGACCGTGCCGCCCTGGTCGTGCAGGATCGTCAGGGAGTAGATCAGCAGCGTCGCCGCGGCGATCGCGCCCAGGCCGGCGGCGAGACCGTCCAATCCGTCCACGAAGTTCATCGCGTTGATGATGGCCACCGTCAGCAGAGCCGTCAAGATCGTGGACTGGACCTGATCGAGGATCAACGTGGTGCCGTCGCCGAACGGCGAGTAGATCAGGTACCACGACAAACCGGCCAGGCTCATCGCCACGGAGCCGGCAACCTGGCCGCCGAGCTTGAGCACCCAGGAGATGTCGAAGAGGTCGTCGACCACCCCCACGATCACGATCACGAAGGCGGCGGCGACGACAGCCACCATGTCCGGGGTCACCGGGGGGAACCCACGGTTCAACGCGGGCAGCTGGTTGGCCACCAGCACGGCGACAACGAAGCCGGTGAACATCGCCACCCCGCCGAGCCGCGGGGTCGGCACCGTGTGCACGTCGCGGGAGCGCGGGGCGGTCATGCGTCCGAACCGGATCATGATCATGCGGATCACACCGGTGGTCAGGTACGTGGTGACCAGGCCCACGAGCAGGATCAGCGCCAGCTCACGGAACGGCACACCCACCCCGGACCAGGACGCCGCGGACAGCTCCATCCTCAGTTGCCCCGGGCGGAGTCGTCGGCGAGCAGGGCCTCGGCAGACACGCCCAGCACCTCGCCGACCCGGTCGGCGCTGATGGCACCGTCGCGCAGGATGCGCGGACGGTGACCGGACAGGTCAACGATCGTGGAGGCCGTACCGATGGACGCCTCCCCGGCGTCGAGGTAGACCGACACCGAGTCGCCGAGCTGCCCGCGTGCCTCGGCGGCGGTGAGTGCGGCCGGACTACCGGAGATGTTCGCGCTGGAGACCGCCATCGGCCCGGTCTGCTGGAGCAGTTCGATCGCCAGCGGGTGCAGCGGCATGCGCAGCGCCACGGTCCCGCGGGTGTCCCCCAGGTTCCACGGCAGGCTGGGCGCCTGGTGGGTCACGATGGTCAGCCCGCCGGGCCAGAAGGCCTCGGTGAGCAGGCGCACCGTCTCGTTGTAGTCGCGGACCAGCCCGGCGACGGTGTCCCAGGAGCCGATGAGCACGGGCACCGGCATGTCCGGGCCACGGTGCTTGGCACGCAGCAGGGCGGCGACGGCGTCGTTGTCGAAGGCGTCGGCACCGATGCCGTACACCGTGTCGGTGGGGGTGACCACCAGACGTCCGGCCTTCACCGCGCTCAGTGCGGCGGCGACACCGCTCTGCCTGCCCTCGTCCTCGTTGCAGTCGTAGGTCTGTGCCATGCTCCGCGCCGTCCGTCCTCTCGTGTCGTTGGTTGCTTACCTTAACCCGTTCACTCTAGCCCCGTGTGGGCCGGTGGCCGGGATCGCGGTGCACCTGGCCGGTGACGAACCTGTCCCGGCCAGCGAAGTCCCGGTGTTGCTCCAGCTCGGTGACGCCCACGCCGGCCAGGATCTGACGGACGTCCGCGCCGGTGGAGTCGTCGTGTTCGACGGCCACGCCCGCACTCGGGGCGGCGACGAGGTCGATGACCTCCGCCAGTGGGCGCATCAGCTCCAGGCCGTCCGTCCCGGAGAAGACCGCGGCGTGCGGGTCACGGGCGACCTCCGGGGAGACCTCGGTGGTCTCCGGGACGTACGGCGGATTGGACGCCACGATGTCGGCGGAGGCGACGAGTCCCAGCGCCACGACGTCTTCCGGCGTGGCGACGTCCGCCCGGTGGAACTCCACGGCGATCCGCGGATCCACGTGGCCCTCGGCGACCCAGGTCCGGTGGTTGTCACGGGCCTGTTCCACGCCCTGCGCGGTGATCTCCAGGCCGATGACACGGACGCCGACGGCGTCGACAGCGTCGACAGCATCTACTATCCCTCGGGTACCAAGCTCGTGGGCCACCCCCAGGGCGATCGTGCCCGGCCCGGAACACAGGTCGACGATGGTCAACGTGGGTTCCAGCAGGCGCGCGAAGAGCGGGTCCTCGCGCAGCGCCACACGCCGCTGGGCCTCACCGGCCACCCAGTCGATCAGCAGATCGGTCTCGGGACGCGGGACGAACACCCCCGGGCCGACCGCCAGGTCGATGCCCGCGACCGTCCCGTACCCCAGGATCCACTGCAGCGGTTCGCGCTCAACGCGTCGCTGCAGCATCGTGGCGAAGGACGCCGGGACGGCGTCGCCGCCGCGCATGACCAGGTCCAACGGGCCGACGTCCACCCCCGACTCGCGGGTGAGGGCGGCGGCCATGAGCACGCGCGCATCGTGTGCGGCTGACTCCACCCCGGCCGAGGACAACGCCGAGGCGGCGTCCCGCAGCGCCGCCGACACGCTCGCAGCGTCCTGCGTCACCGCGGTCCTACTCCCCCGCCTCGAGCCGGCTCTGACGCTCCGCCTCGCTCAACGCGCCGAAGAGCGCGTCGAGGTCACCGTCGAGGACGGCGTCGAGGTTGTTCGCCTTGTAGCCGATGCGGTGGTCCGAGACCCGCGACTCTGGGAAGTTGTAGGTCCGGATGCGCTCGGAACGGTCCATCGTGCGGATCTGTGCGGCGCGTCCCTCCGCGGCCACGGCGTCCGCCTCCTCCTCCTTCATCTGCTGGAGGCGTGCGGCGAGCACCTGCATGGCGCGCGCACGGTTCTGGATCTGGGAACGTTCCTTCTGACACGTCACCACGATGCCCGTGGGCAGGTGGGTGATGCGCACCGCCGAGTCGGTGGTGTTCACGCCCTGACCGCCCTTACCGGAGGAACGGTAGACGTCGACGCGGATGTCCTTGTCGTCGATCTCCACGTCCTCGACCTCGTCGGGCTCCGGGTAGACCAGCACGCCGGCGGCGGAGGTCTGGATGCGGCCCTGCGACTCGGTCACCGGGATACGCTGCACCCGGTGCACGCCGCCCTCGTACTTGAACACGCTCCACGCGCCGTCGCGGCCTGGCTGCTTGGCGCGCACGGACATGGTCATGTCCTTCACGCCGCCCAGGTCGGTCTCGTTGACGTCGAGGACCTCGAAGGTGAAGCCGTGCTTCTCTCCGTAGCGCTGGTACATGCGTGCCAGCTCCCCGGCGAACAGCGCGGCCTCCTCGCCACCGGCACCGGACTTGATCTCCATGACCACGTCCTCACTGTCGTGGGGGTCGCGCGGGGCGAGCAGGTCGGTGAGCTTCTCCTCGAGACCCGGCAGGTCCGCGGCGAGGCGGTCGGCCTCGGCGGCGAAGTCCGGGTCCTCGGAGGCCATCTCGCGGGCGGCCTCGAGGTCGTCGCGGGTCTCCACGAGCTTGTTGTAGGTCTGGATGACCGGCTGCAGCTCGCTGAATCGCTTGGCCACGCGGCGGGCCGCGGCGGCGTCGTTGTGCAGCTCCGGGTCGGCCAACTGCATCTCCAGGCCCTGGTACTCCGACAGGATGTCGTCGACCTTGGAGGGGGAACCGGCGAAGTCACTCATCGTCGTCCTCCCCGGCCAGCGGTGCGGACGAGGCGATCTGCAGCATGAAGTCGCGGTTCGTCTTCGACTTGCGCAGCTGCTTGTTCAGCAGCTCGATCGCGGCCTGCGGGTCGAGCGCGGAGAGGATGCGGCGCAGCTTGTGCAGCAGGCGCGCCTCGTCCGGGCCGAGCAGCAGCTCGTCCTTGCGCGTGCCGGACGGGTTGACGTCCACCGCGGGGAACATGCGACGCTCGGCGATCTTGCGGTCCAGCTTCAGCTCCGCGTTGCCGGTGCCCTTGAACTCCTCGAAGATCACGGTGTCGCCGGCGGAGCCGGTCTCGACCATGGCGGTGGCGATGATGGTCAGCGAGCCACCGTCCTCGATGTTGCGGGCCGCGCCGAGGAAACGCTTCGGCGGGTACAGGGCGTTGGAGTCCACACCACCGGAGAGGATGCGGCCCGACGCCGGCGAGGAGTTGTTGTACGCACGGCCCAGACGGGTGATGGAGTCAAGCAGCACCACGACGTCCTTGCCCTGCTCCACCAGGCGCTTCGCCCGCTCGATGGCGAGCTCGGCGATGGCGGTGTGCTCGTTCGGCGGACGGTCGAACGTGGAGGCGATGACCTCACCGCGCACGGAGCGCTGCATGTCGGTGACTTCCTCGGGACGCTCGTCCACCAGGACGACCATGAGGTAGCACTCGGGGTTGTTCACCGTGATGGCGTTGGCGATGTCCTGCAGGATCGTGGTCTTGCCGGCCTTCGGCGGGGAGACGATCAGGGCACGCTGCCCCTTGCCGATCGGCATGATCAGGTCGATGACACGGGTGGTCAGGATCTTCGGCTCGGTCTCCAGGCGAAGACGCTGGTTGGGGTACAGCGGGGTGAGGTTGTTGAACTTCGGACGCTGTGCGGCCTGCCCCGGGGCGAGTCCGTTGACGGTGTCGACGGAGTTGAGCGGGGTGTACTTCTGACGGTTGCGGTTGCGTCCGCCGCCGCCACCGGCCTGCTGTGCCTTGGCGCCGGGACGGATGGTGCCGGTGATCGCGTCACCGTGGCGCATCCCGAACTTGCGCACCATCTGGATCGGCACGTACACGTCCGTCGGCCCGGCGTGGTAGCCGGTGGTGCGGATGAAGGCGGTGTTGGCGTCGGCGAAGTCGAGGATGCCGGCGACCGGGGTCGGAGGCTCGTTGTTGCCGCCGTTGTTGTTGCCGCCGCCGTTGCCGCCGTCGTTCTGGTTGTTCTGGTTGTTGCGGTTGCCGCGATCGTTCCGGTCGTTGCGGTCGTTGCGGTTCCCCCGGTTGCCACGCTCGCTCCGGTCGTTGCGGTTGCGACCGCCGCGCTCGTCGGAGTTCTGCTGGTTGCCCCCCTGGTTTCCGCCCTGGTTGCCACCCTGGTTCCCCTGGCCACCGCCCTGCTCGCCCTTGCCCCGGTTACGACGGTTGCGACGGTTGCGGCGACCACGACGGCCACCCTCCTCGTCGGAGTCATTGCGGTCGTTACGGTCGTTGCGGTCGCCACGCTCCTGCGTGCCCTGGTCGACGCCCGCGCTCGCGTCCGCCGCGGTGTTGTCGGCCTTCGCCGCGTTGTTGTCGGCCTGTGCCGCGTCCTTCTCGGCGGGAACCTGCTGCGTCATCGGCGCCTCCTGGGTCTGTGGTGCGTCCTTCTTGTCCTTCGCCGGCTTGGCGTCCTTGGCATCCTTGGCATCCTTGCCAGCCGGACCACGCTGTCCGCCGATCCCGGCGCTGGCGATCGCGGAGACCAGATCCCCCTTACGCATCCCGGAGGTCCCCTTCAACCCCTGCGATGTCGCGATCTGCTTGAGTTCCGCCAGTTTCAGGGAGGCAAGCCCGTCGTTCTGTGCCCTGGAGACGATGTCCGGCAAAGTCACAGGTGTCCTTTCGGTTCACCTCCCCCTGCTCACCCGCCCGCGGTCGTGACCGCGGCCTGGTCCCTGTCCCCGCGGACCGGCACACCCCACGGGCGTTACCGGTCCCAGACGGCGGCAGGACAATGGAAGGTGACGTGCTCGAGTGAGTCGTCGTTTATGTGGAATGGATGTCACGGTGCGCGCGGACAACTGGTCCGGCGCCGGGGCAGACGAACACTCCCGGCGGATGAGATGTCGGTGCGGTGTACCCGCGTGGATCTCCGTGACTCCGGATGACCGCCCACCGTCTCGGACCGATTCGGTGACCCCGTAAATTCCTGGGGTCCTCGGGATGGCGGTGGTCGGTTCTCGTCGACGATGGTACCACCCCGGCACACCGGTGGTGCTAATCCACGCACCGGCGCGGAGGTCGTCCGGCAGGACGCACGGTGCGTCCCCTATCCTTGAGGTCATGGACGCCACCCACCACATGGACGCACGCACCAGATCAGGTCCGGCTCCCAGCACCGCGCCACTGACCGTGTCGACGATGCACGAGTACCCCCTGACAATGGCCTCCGTGCTGGAGTACGGACGCGTCGTCCACGGCACGACGACGGTGCGCACCTACTACGGGGACTCCCCCGAGGACACCACCTTCGCCCAGGTCGGTGGACGCGCCGCGGCCCTGGCCCACGCACTGACCGACGTCGTCGGGGTGGAGACCGGCCAACGTGTCGCCACGTTCATGCCGAACATCACCGAGCACCTGGAGTCCCTGTTCGCGGTGACCTCCATGGGCGCGGTGCTGCAGCCGTTGAACTCCAACCTCGTCGCCGACCAGCTGGTGCACATCATCAACCACGCCGGTGACCAAGTGATCATCTGTTCGCCGCGGTCGTCCCGGCGCCTCGTCCCCGTGATGCCCGACTGCCCCGACGTCCACACCCTCGTCGTCACCGGCACCGGCGGCGACGCCGCGCGCAAGGAACTCTCCGACCTGCTCGCCGACGCCGGACGCGGCAGCATCCGCGTCCTCGGCTACGAGGAGCTCCTCGACGGCTACCCCACCAGCTACGACTGGCCCAACGTCGACGAGACGTCCCCCGCCGCACTGCTGTACTCCACCGGCACCACGGGTGCGCCGAAGGGCGTGGCCTACTCGCACCGGTCGATGTGGCTGCACGCGATGAACCTGCGCACCCCCGACTCCTTCGGGATCCGCAACGGGCACAGTTTCCTGTGCGCCGTACCGATCTTCCACGTGTTGAGCTGGGGCGTGCCCATCGCCGCGTTCATGGCCGGCACCCCCCTGGTGTTCCCCGGCGGCGCCGGCGGACCCGCCCACCTGGCGCACGTCATCGCCGACGCCATGCCCCGCATGGCCCACGGCGCGCCCAGCGTGTGGATGCAGCTGGTGGTCCACTACCAGCACACCCCGCCGGAGAAGATGAGCCTGCAGGAGATCATCTCGGGAGGCGCCCCAGTCCCGCCAGCCTTGATCGACGCCTGGGAGGAGCGGTACGGCGTGGACATGATCCACTCCTGGGGCATGACCGAGACCGGCCCGGTCGGCACCGTCGCCCGCACACCCGTCGGTGTCGGCGGTGAGGCCCGGCGGCGCTACCGCGACAGCCAGGGCCGCTTCCCCATCGGCATGGAGTTCCGCGTCGTCGGCGAGGACGGCACCCCGCAGCAGGCCAACGACCGCTCCAGCGGCGAGATCCAGGTGCGCGGCAACTGGGTGACCACGGACTACCACCACTCGCCCGCCTCCGCCGAGGGTGGGGCCGCCCACGTCTTCCGTGGCTCCGACGTCGACGACAACGACGACGCGGCCGGACGCTTCACCGACGACGGGTGGTTACGGACCGGCGACATCGGCACGATCACCCGCGACGGCTACCTCACCGTGCACGACCGCCAGACCGACACCATCCGCTCCGGCGGGGAGTGGATCTACTCGGCGATCCTGGAGAACATCGTCATGGAGTCCGTCGTGGTCGCGGAGGCCGCGGTCATCGGTGTGCCGGACGAACGCTGGGGGCAGCGTCCCCTCGCCGTCGTGGTGACCACCCCCGGGGTGGAGCGTGGACGCGGGACCGCCGAGGAACTGGCGGCCGCGGTGGCCACGAAGGTCCCGCGGTGGATGGCACCGGAGTACTGGACGTTCGTCGACCGCATCGACAAGACCTCCGTCGGCAAGTTCGACAAGAAGGACCTGCGCGCCCACCTCACCGACGGCGAGTTCGACGTGATCAAACTGCGAGGCCCCGGCGAGCCGAAGCCCGCCGGGGAGGAGCAGTAGAGGTCGGAAGAGGCTAGTGGACCTCGACGCTGGCGCGGCGTCCCACACCGGTCTCCAGCACGCCGATGTCGCGGCCACGGGCCTCGTCGAGGAGTGCGGGGTCGACCGGGGTGGTCGACAGCACCATCACCGTGGGGCCGGCCCCTGACAGGAACGCCGGGAAGCCCAGGTTGCGCAGCCGGTTGACCCACTCGGTGGTCACGGGGAGCACCTCCGCACGGTACGGCTGGTGCAGCCGGTCGCGGGTGGCCTCCCACAGCAGATCGGGGTGCGAGCTCAGCGCCAGGGGCAGCAGTGCCGCCCGGGACACGTTGAAGCGTGCGTCCTGGTGCGAGACGTCGCTGGGCAGCACGCGGCGCACCGCCTCGGTGGAGGCGTGGAAGTCCGGGACCAGGGCGGTCGCCGCGATGTCCGGGTGCACCGGCACGGCCACGGCGTGGTACTCCGGGGCGCTGCGCCCGTCCACGGGGATGTTCGTCCAGGACACCACTCCCCCGCCGAGCACGCAGGCCGCGGCGTTGTCCGGGTGGCCCTCGAACGCGGAGGACAGCTGGATCAGCGTGTCGTCGTCCAGGGCACCGGTGGGGTGCTCACCGCCGGCCAGGGCGCTGGCGGCGGCGACCCCGGCGACCGCCGCGGCGGCCGAGGAGCCCAGTCCGCGCGAATGCGGGATGTTGTTGTGGCAGACGATACGCAGCCCGCCCACGCCCACACCGGCCTCACGCAGGCCCGAGCGCAGGGCGCGGACCACCAGGTGACGCTCGTCGAGGGGGACCTCCCCCTCACCCTGCCCGTGCACGGAGATGTCCAGGCCGGCGTCGGTGGACTCCACCTCGACGGTGTCGTACAGGCCCACGGCCAGGCCCAGGGTGTCGAAACCCGGACCGAGGTTCGCCGTGGAGGCCGGCACCGTGACCGTCACCCGACGTCCGGCGGCAAGGGTGCGCTCGGTCATGCGAGTTCCAGTGCCTCTGCCACGGCATTGGTGTCCACGTCGATCGGGGTGGGCTCCGGCATCTCGCTGAGCGCGGTCGTCGGGTCCTTCAGACCGTGACCGGTCACGGTGCAGACGATGCGCTGGCCCGGCTCGATCGAGCCCTCGGCGTGGGCGGCGAGCAGGCCGGCCACCGAGGAGGCGGACGCCGGCTCGACGAACACGCCCTCACGGGCGGCGATCAGGCGGTAGGCCTCGAGGATCTTCTCGTCGGTGGCGGCGCGGAAGGATCCGCCGGACTCCTCCTTGGCGGCGACGGCCTGGTGCCAGGACGCCGGGTTGCCGATACGGATGGCGGTGGCCACGGTCTCCGGCTCGAGCACCGGTTCACCGCTGACCAGGGGTGCGGCACCGGCGGCCTGCACGCCGAGCATCACCGGACGCTTCGTGGACAGACCTGCCTCGGCGTACTGCGAGTAGCCCTTCCAGTAGGCGGTGATGTTGCCGGCGTTGCCGACCGGCAGGGCGTGGATGTCGGGTGCGTCGCCCAGGGCGTCGACGATCTCGAAGGCGGCGGTCTTCTGGCCCTCGATACGCATCGGGTTGACCGAGTTGACCAGGGCGATCTCCGGGAAGTCGGTGGTGGTCTTGCGCACGAGCTCGAGGCAGTCGTCGAAGTTGCCGCGCACCTGGATGATCTTCGCACCGTGCATCACGGCCTGCGACAGCTTGCCCTGGGCGATCTTGCCCTCGGGGATCAGCACGGCGGAGGCGATGCCGGCACGTGCGGCGTAGGCCGCGGCCGAGGCCGAGGTGTTGCCGGTGGAGGCGCACATCAGCACCTTCTTGCCGGCGTGCACGGCGTCGGTGACCGCCACGGTCATGCCGCGGTCCTTGAAGGAACCGGTGGGGTTGGCACCCTCGACCTTCAGCCACACGTCGCACCCGGTGACCTCGGAGATGTGGTTCGCCCGGATCAGCGGGGTCCCACCCTCGTTGAGGGTGACCGGCTCCCAGTCCGCGGCGAAGGGCATCCAGTCGCGGTACTCGTTGATCAGGCCGGTCCAGTGGTGGAGCACCGGGGTGCGGTTGTCGGTCATCAGTTGCCTTCCATTCGGATCACGCTGTTGACTGCCTTCACGGCGTCGAGGTTCTTGAGGTTGTCCACGGTGGACTCCAGGTCGCTCTCGGCGGCGTGGTGGGTGATGACGACCAGGCGTGCCCCGTCGTCACCGGCCTCCTCCTGGCGCACGGTCTTCAGCGAGACGCCCTGCACGGAGAAGGTGGAGGACACCTCGGCCAGCACCCCGGGACGGTCCTCGACGACCATGTCCACGTGGTAGCGGGTGCGCACCGAGCCGAAGTCGCCGACCGGCAGGTTGGCGTAGGTGGACATGCCGGGCGCACGTCCACCGTGCACGATGTTGCGTGCGGCGGCGACCACGTCGCCGAGCACCGCGGAGGCGGTGGGGGCGCCACCGGCGCCGTTGCCGTAGAACATGAGGCGTCCTGCGTACTCGGCGACGACGAAGATGGCGTTGAAGGACTCGCTCACGCTGGACAGCGGGTGGTCCAGCGGGATCAGCGCGGGGTACACGCGCGCGGAGACCGACTCCTCGCCGTTGTCGTCGACGAGGCGCTCGCAGATGCCCAGCAGCTTGATGGTGCAGTCGGCGGCCTTGGCGGCGGCGATGTCGTCGACGCTGATCGAGCGGATGCCCTCGACGTGCACGTCGTCGATGCTGACCGGCGAGTGGAACGCCAGCGACGCCAGGATGGCGGCCTTGGACGCCGCGTCGTAGCCGTCGACGTCGGCGGAGGGGTCGGCCTCGGCGTAGCCCAGTGCGGTGGCCTCGGCGAGCATCTCGTCGTAGGACGCGCCGCGCCTGTACATCGCGTCGAGGATGAAGTTCGTGGTGCCGTTGACGATGCCCATGACCTGGTTGACCTTGTCACCGGCCAGGGAGCGGCGCAGCGGGCCGACCACCGGGATGGCGGCGGCGACGGCGGCCTCGAAGAACAGGTCGGCGCCGGAGGAGTCGGCGGCCTCGGAGAGCTCGTCGGCGTGTGCGGCGACCAGCGCCTTGTTCGCCGTGACCACGGACTTGCCGGCACGCAGGGCGGCGAGCACCACGGTGCGCGGGTAGTCGATGCCGCCGATGACCTCGATGACCAGGTCGATGTCGTCACGGCCGACCAGGCCGAAGGCGTCGTCGGTGAGCAGCTCGGAGGGCACGCCCGGGCGCGGCTTGGAGAGGTCGGAGACCGCGATGCCGCGGACCTCGATCGGGCCGCCGGTGCGTGCGGTGAAGTCCGCCGCGTTGTCCTCGAGGATGCGGAGCACCTCGGTACCCACGGTACCCATGCCCAGCAGCGCTACGCCGACGGTGGGCGCGGCATTGTTGTCAGCCTGATCAGCCATTACTCTCCCGTTGTTGTGTCGTGTGGGGTTGCCCCGCGTGAAGATTCGTTTTCCTGATGATAAACCATCAGAAATTCTCGAGTGCCATGACGTCCTCCACTGTCTCCCGGCGGATCATCTCCCGGGACTCCCCGTCGGAGACGACGACCACCGGGGGCCGGGTCATCATGTTGTAGCGCGAGGACATCATGTAGCAGTACGCCCCCGTCGCCGGGATGGCGAGCAGGTCGCCGGGGACGATGTCATCGGGCATGAGGGTGTCGTTGACCAGGATGTCCCCGGACTCGCAGTGGCTGCCGACCACGCGGGTGGCGACCAGCTCGCCGCTCGCCTCCCGGTTGGCCAGACGGCAGTCGTACTCCGCCTGGTAGAGGGCGGGACGGATGTTGTCGCTCATGCCACCGTCCACGGAGATGTAGCGGCGCACGGTGTCGTCGGAGGTGTGCACGTCCTTGACGGTGCCGACCCGGTAGAGCGTGACGGTCGAGGGGCCGACGACCGCGCGGCCCGGCTCCACGTTGACCACCGGCGCGGCGACCCCGTAGGACGCGGCCTTCGCCGCGACCCGCTCGAGCAGGTCGCCGGCGACGGCCTCGACGTCGAGGGCCTCCTGGTCGGGGGTGTAGGCGATGCCGTAGCCGCCGCCGAGGTCGAGCACGTCGAGCGCTTCGGTCTCGGATGCGTCGTGCGTGGACTCGCCGCTGACGAGGCGGACCCACAGTCCCAGCAGGCGGTCGGCGGCCAGGGCGAAACCGTCGGCGTCGAAGACCTGCGAGCCGACGTGGCAGTGCAGCCCGCGCAGGCGCAGCCCCTCGGTGGACAGGCAGGTCATGCAGGCGTCCTCGGCCGAGCCGGAGGCCAGCGAGAAGCCGAACTTCTGGTCCTCGTGGCTGGTGGCGATGAACTCGTGGGTGTCGGCGTGCACGCCCGGCTTCACCCGCACCAGGACGTCCTGGCGACGTCCCTCCTGCCGGGCGATCTCGGCAACACGCTCGATCTCGATGACCGAGTCGATCACGATGAGCTCCACACCGGCGCGCACGGCGGCGGTGATGAACCCGCGGTTCTTGTTGTTGCCGTGCACGGTGATGCGCTCCGGCGGGAAACCGGCGGCCAGGGCCACGGCGAGCTCGCCGTGGCTGGCCACGTCGAGCGCCAGGCCTTCCTCGTCGATCCAGCGGCACACGGTGCGCGACAGGAACGCCTTGGACGCGTAGTGCACCCGTTCCCCACCGCCGAAGGCGACGGCGAGACGACGGCAGCGCGCGCGGAAGTCGGCCTCGTCCATCACGAACTGGGCCGTGCCGTGGCGCTCGGCGAGGTCGGTGACGCGGTTGCCGGCGATGACCAGCTCGCCCTCACCGGTGCGTCCCGAGGACATCGGGAAGACGTGCGCGGGAATCTTGTTGAAGTCCTCGAGGGTCTCGGTGCGCTTACGCAGCGGGATCTGGGGCAGGTGGACGTCAGGATCCATGGTGGCGGGTCACATCCTCTCCGGTGCGGAAACCCCGAGCAGGCCCAGGGCGTTGGCGAGTACACGTCGGGTGGCGTCGGCCAGGGCCAGACGGGCCAGGAAGATCGCGGCGGTGTCGGCGCCGTTGGGCTCGTCCGACTTCGGCAGGACCTGGCACGAGTCGTAGAAGCGGTGGAAGGTGCCCGCGAGGTGCTCGGCGTACCGGGCGATGCGGTGCGGCTCACGCAGCTCGGCGGCCGTGGCGACCACACCCGGGAACTCGCCCAGCGTACGGATCAGGTCACCCTCGCGTTCGTGGTCGAGCAGTGAGAAGTCCAGCGTGGAGAGGTCCTCGGGGATCTCCACACCCAACGAGGCGGCCTTGCGCTGAAGCGAGCACAGACGCGCGTGGCCGTACTGCACGTAGTAGACCGGGTTGTCGCTGGTCTCGCTGGCCCACAGGCTCATGTCGATGTCCAGCGAGGAGTCCACGGACGTGCGGATCAGCGCGTAGCGGGCGGCGTCCACACCGATCGCCTCGACGAGGTCGTCGAGGGTGATCACGGTGCCGGCGCGCTTGGACATGCGCACGGCCTTGCCGTCCTGCACGAGGTTGACCATCTGGCCGATGAGGACCTCGACCTGGTCGGAGTCGTAGCCCAGGGCGGAGGCCGCGGCCTTGAGCCGGGCGATGTAGCCGTGGTGGTCGGCGCCGAGCATGTAGATGCACAGGTTGTGCCCGCGGTCGATCTTGTCGGCGATGTAGGCGATGTCGCCGGCGATGTAGGCGGCGTTGCCGTCGGACTTGATGACCACCCGGTCCTTGTCGTCACCGAACTCGGAGGACCGCAGCCACCAGGCGCCCTCGGCCTCGTAGAGGTTGCCGTTGTCCTTCAGGGTGGCGATGGCCTTGTCCACCGCACCGGACTCGAACAGGGCGTTCTCGTGGAAGTACACGTCGAACTCGGTGCCGAACTCGGCGAGGGTGCGCTTGATGTGCGCGAACATCAGCTCCACGCCCTGGGAGCGGAAGATCTCCTGGATGGTGGCGTCGTCGTTGTCCGCCCAGTCCGGGGTGGCCTCGATGACCTGGTTGGCGATGTCGGCGATGTACTCTCCGCCGTAACCGTCCTCGGGGGCCTTCTCGTTCTTCGCGGAGGCGACCAGCGACCGGGCGAACCGGTCGATCTGGGTGCCGTGGTCGTTGAAGTAGTACTCGCGGGTCACCGCCGCACCGCGGGCGGCGAGGATGCGGCCCAGGGAGTCGCCGACGGCCGCCCAGCGGGTACCGCCCAGGTGGATGGGGCCGGTGGGGTTGGCGGAGACGAACTCGAGGTTGATGCGCTGCTCGGCGTAGTCGTCGCCGGTGCCGTAGGAGTCGCCGGCGGTGATGATGTCGGCGACGAGCTTGCCCTGGGCGTCGGCGGCGAGCCGGATGTTGATGAAACCGGGGCCGGCGATGGAGGCCTCGTCCACCCCGTCGACCTTCCCGAGTGCCTCGGCGAGCCAGGTGCCGAGTTCACGGGGGTTGGTGCCGGCCTTCTTCGCTGTCTGCAGCGCGATGTTGGTGGCGTAGTCGCCGTGCTCCGGGTTGCGGGGACGTTCGACGGTGGCCAGGTCAGGCACGACGGCGGGGTCGAGATCATGCTCCGTCAGGACGGTGCGGGTGGTCTCGGTAATGATGGAGGCGAGTTCAGCTGGGGTCACAACCCACGAGAGTAACAAGTCCGGGGTTGGACTCCGCGAATCGCGTCCCGTCCGGGGGTTTTGCGGTGGCACGGATCCGCGGTGCTATAGTGACCGCATTGCCTCCGTAGCTCAGGGGATAGAGCACTGGTTTCCGGTACCAGCGGTCGGACGTTCGAATCGTCTCGGGGGCACACTGATGCGGCCCGATCACCATCGTCGATGGTGGTCGGGCCGCTTCTCGATGTCAGCCCTGCAGCTGCGCCATGGAGGTCACCGTGGCCCCGGGGACGCCGTCGAACCGTGCGGGGTCGCAGGTGAGCACGATGATCTGGTTGGTCCTGCCGAGCTGTGACAGCACCACGTTCATCCGCTGCACCCGCGCGGAGTCGGCGAAACCGAGGGCGTCGTCGATGACCACCGGCACGCCCTCCCCCTTGCCCACGATGTCGGCGACGGCGAGGCGGGACAGGATCGACAGCTGTTCCCTGGCGCCGCCGGACAGCTGCGCGGCGTCGAGTGCGGTGGAGTCCAGCACCCGGCGCGAGATGCGCAGGTCCTCGTCGAACTCGATGGTGACCGCCCGGCCGTAGAGGGTGCGGGCGAGCTTCTCCACGGAGGCCCGGTAGGGCGCCTCGTAGCGACGTCGCGCATCGTCACGGGCGGCCTGCACCGCCTGGTGGAGTGCGTCGGCGGCCTGGGCCTGGCGGTGGACGCGTTCCCGGGTACGACGGGCGCGTTGCAGCCGGGAGGTGGCCGCCTCCATGCGTTCGGCGACACCGCTGTGTTCACCGAGCGCACCGTTGGCCCCGGAGATCTCGTGGCCGATGCGGTCGGCGCGGTCACGCAGTCGCTTCACCCGTGACTGGGCACCCTCGGCGAGCCCTTCGAGCGTGTCGAGGTCGCCGGCGCTGTGGTCGGTCTCTGCGAGCAGGGCGTCCAACTCCCCCTGTGCCGTGGCAACGTCCTGGCTGGCACCGCTCACCTGCTGTCGCAGGTGGTCGTCGTCGACGTCGGCGCGCATGTTCTCCAGGGCCGTGGCGATGGTGCCCACCCGGGCGTCGGCGCGGTCACGTTCCTCCACCCTGCTGTTCAGCACGGCGACGGCCCCGGTGCGTGCCAGGGTGTCGAGGTCCTCCCTGGTCTTCTCCGCCTGCGCCTCAGCCTCGTCGACCTGCCGGGTCACCTCACCGGTGCCGGAGGTCGCAGAGGGGGCGGACGTCGCGGAACCGGCCTCGTCGGGGAGCTCGACCTCGCCGTCGGGATCCTCCTCGGCGATGAGGTCGTGGGCGGCGGTGGCCGCGGTGTCGGCGGCGCGGTGGTCCCGGTCGTTCTCCTCGATCTTCTGGCGGTGCTCGTCCAAGGACAGTCCGCCGGTGGCCTGGCTCAGGGTGATGCGCAGTTCCCCGAGCGACTCCTGGAGCACACGCCTGGCCTCTGCCTGCCCCGCCACGTCCTCGATCGTGGAGACCCCTGCCTCGGTGAGGGCGGCGCGAAGGGACGTCTGCGTCCTCTCGACCTCGGCGTCGAGGTCACCGCTCTCGAGCTGCCCGTCCTTGCCCCGGGCCGGGGTGACGCTGACGGTGACGTCGCCGAACTCCAGTGCCCGCGGGGAGGTGACCCGCAGGCTCTCGGGAACCTCGGCGAGTTCGTGGTCGCCGCCGTCCACGCGGAAGTGTGTCCCCGCCGGCCCGCTGACCTCGACGAGTGTCGCCGAGGCATCACGGACACCGAGGGCCCGGTGGTGCTCGGCCTCGACCTGCCGGATCTTCGACTCCAGCTCCGGTGTGACGGGGTTCTCGGCGAGTTGCCGCCGGGTCTCCTCGATCTTCCGGGAGACCTCCTCCGCCTTCTCCTGTTGTTCGGCGAGTACCTGGCGGGTCTGTGCCACCGCCGCCCGGCGCTCCCTGGCGTCGAGGTACCTGCCGTAGGCGGAGAGGGTGCGGGCACGGCGTCGCAGTTGCGCCAGTGTTTCGCGCAGCTGCGCCTCGCGGTGGCGTTCCCCGTCGGCGGCCTCCGTCGCGGCGGTGACGGCCGTGGCGGCGGCATCCCGGACCGTGGTCGCCTCGGTCAGTTCGGCCACCCGGTCCTCACGCACCTGGAGTCGCTGCTCCGCCAGTTCCAGTGCCTGCTTCGCCCTGGTCACCACAAGGGTGTGCTCGTCGATCCTGCGCTGGCGCTCACGGCCCTTCTCCAGGTCTGCGGCGGTCGATTGCGCCTCGGCACGTGCCTTCGGCTCCTGGCGGGTGACCTCGTCCTTCTCGGCACGCAGGCGTTCGAGGTCGGTGATCAGCTTCTGCGCCTGGTCGTAGGCGTACTCGGCGGTGCGGTGCTCGTCCTCGGCCACCGCCAGTTCATCGTCGGCCGCCTTGAGCTCCTTCGACGCCCTGCCACCCGGGGTGAAGTAGCGGGCCCGTTCGGCGGCGATACGGTCGACCAGGGTCGATGCCGCACCGATGTCGCCCTGGTCCCCCGCGGCGGGGTCGTCGACCCCGGTCTCCTCGGCCAGCGCCCGTTCCAGCGGTCCGAGGCCGGCGGCGGCCAGCTGGTCGAGACTCGCCCCCTGCTCCACCGTGAGGGCGTCCAGCAGGTCGGTGTCGACCTCGCCACGCAGGATCTCGGCGAAGCGGTCGGAGGCCTCACGTCCGGTGAGGCTCTCCGCGCGCGGCGAGCTGACCTGCAGTTCACACCGTCCGGTGCCCTTGTTGTAGGCCTTGGTGAGGTGCAGTTCCATGTCCCCGACGAGCATCTGCGCACTGATCGTGGTCGGCTCGTCGACGCCGACGTCCTTGAGCGCCTTGACCTCCCGCTTGCGTGAGCTGGTGGGCGTGTCGTCGAGCAGCAGCCGGATCGCGCGCAACAGGGTGGACTTGCCCACCTCGTTGGGCCCGTGGACCACGAGCACCCCGTTGTCCGGGAACTCCACGTGGGCGTGCTCGACCCCCGCCACATGCGACAGGGTCAGTGACCTGATTTTCAGCATCGTCTTGTTCCTAGCTCCCCTTCTGTGCGCTGAGCCGGTAGAGCAGGCGAAGCGCGTCCTGGGCGGTCTCGTCCTCGTGGGCACCGCGGTCGGCGAGGTGTCTCGCCGCCACTCCGACGACCCCCGGCCAGTCCGCGCCCACCAGCTCCTGGTCGCCCGGGACGACGTGCAGGTCCATCAGCCGTTGCCGTTCGTACAGTGCGGCGAACGCCGGACGCATCCGTTCCATCTCCTGGTCCAGCACCGCCGCGGTCGCCAGGTCGACGGTGCCGGTCAGCGCGTACTTCACCACGGTGGTGCGTTTCTCCTGCATCTCCTCGAGTCGGCCGATCCACTCCTCGACGTCCTGTGGACCGTTGATCTGGGCCGACAACGCCTGGAACCGCCAGCGCCCGGTGCGGATATCCTCGACCCCCACGGTGGACGCGGGCCGGCCGGCTACCGGGGTGATGTCCACGATCAGGGCGTGGCCCGAGCGGCCTTCACCGCCGCCGTCCTCCTCACGGAAGTCGGTGACCTCGGGGCTGCCGGAGTACCAGACGGTCCCGTCCTGGTGCAGGCACCCCACCGAATGGGTGTCGCCCAGGGCGAGGAAGTCGATGACCCCGTCACGGCAGGCCGCTGCGGCGGCGTCGACGTCGATGACCGCCGGGTCGCCGCCGGAGGTCCGCGACTGGGTCGCGCCGTGCCCCACGAGGATGCGCACCGCGCCCGGCTGCTTCTGCTCCAGCCCCCCGGCCTCCGCATCATCGCCGGTACCGGCGGAGCTGATTCCAGCGCCCGACCCGGACAGCGCGGAGGCCACCGGGTCGGCGCTCATGTACTTCGACAACAGAGGCGCGCCGAGGATCTCGGCAGGCACCGCACCGTCCACCTCTTCCTCACCCCGGGCGACGGTACGCGGCCGGCTGTCAGTGAGGACCTGCACGGTCGGCGCGAGGTCGTCGAACTCCCGGGACCGGTAGACACTGGCTGCGTCGTAGGGGTCGTGGTTACCCGGCAGCAGGAACACCGGGACCGGGCTGCGCCGCAGGATGTCCACGGCCCGGCGCCACGTGACCGGGTCGACGAGGTTGTCGTCGAAGACGTCACCGGCCACGACCACGGCGGCGCAGCCACGCTCACCGGCGGTGACGAGCAGCCGCTCCACCGCGGCCAGACGTGCCTCCCGGTACCGGGGCCCCGCCTCGTCGCCGAGGAACCAACGGTCCATGCCCAGCTGCCAGTCGGAGGTGTGCATGAACCGGAACACGCCGTCCTCCGGCAGAGGGGGCAGGCCCACGGGTAACGCCGCTGTCTCAGTCATGGTCACCACTTCTATCATCCGGCCCGGACATCCACGGCTCGCGTTCGAACACCTTGCCCCCGGCTCCGCGCGGACCGTCCTGCCCGTAGGGCTCGCTGGGGTCGTCCAGGGCGGTGAGCGCCTCATAGCACCGGGTCAGCGTGTCGAGCACGCGGAGCTGGTCGGCGTTGTTCCAGCTGAACTTGCGCAGGGCACGGTCCCTGGCCTGTGTGTCCCCCAGCTCGAGGCCGAACTCCATCTCCAGCGGGCCCCAGGACGGGAGGGCCTCCGGGTCGCCCCAGAACTCCGTCGGTGTGTAGGTCGTCGTGTCCTCCTGCGACCCGTCGGAGCCGTCGGCTGCATGATCTTCCCCGCTGCCGCTGGCGGTGCCGTTGCCGTTGCCGTTGCACCCAGCCCACCCGGACGCCCCGGCGTCCCCGGAGCCGTCTGCCTTCCCCGTGTCCTCGTCCGACCAGCCCGTCGGGGGGCTGACCGCGCCTCCGGTCGCAGCAAGCAGCTCCTCCACGTCGACTCCGCGCCATGCGAGGAACTCCGCGGGGTCCTTGGAGAACCTCTCGGCGAGCGCGTAGGCCACGCAGACCCGGTGCTTGCAGAACTCCGCGAGGTCCGGGCAGGTGCAGAACGAGTCCATGTAGTGCTCGACGCCGAACAGCACACTGGCCACAGACGCCGTCGGACGCATGCCCGCCAGCAGCCGACGGACGTTGTCGGGCTGGTCGCTGCACTCGCCGATGACGAAGTCGACCTGCCGGCGCGTCAGCGGACGCCACCGGATCTGCACCTCGAAAGGTTCCAGCTGGGTACCGCTGACCAGGGCGTCGACCCGCCCGAGTTCGTACTCCATCCGGGTCGCGTGGCCGCCGCGGAAGTAGGTCCGCCCACGCGACAGCCGCGAGGAGTCGGCCTGCGCGGTGGCGGTACGCATGATCTCCTCGGCGGCCCACCCCTCCCTGGCACTCCGGGGTTCCTCGGCGCCCGTACCACGCCGAGCCCGTTTGCCGCCCGCGCCGCCCGCGCCGTCCGAACCGTCCGGCTGCACCGGTGACGTGGGGTCGGGCTGGCGGGCGCGTCCCGGCTTCTTCGTGGCGCCACGACCGCGGCTGAAGTCCGCGGACACCACGTTGTCGCCCCACTCGGGCTGGGGGATGCCGATCCTCTCCCTGGCCTTGCGACGTTCGTCCCAGCGGTTACTCATCGTTATCCCCGTTCCCTTCCCTCTCACCGGCGCGTCCGCGGGTGGCGGGCTCCGCCCTGTCGCTGCCGGCGGACGTCCTGTCCACGGTGGAGCGCCTGAGCATCCAGAGCTCGGCGAGGTCGCCGTCGTCCAGCTTCGCGATCCACCCCTCACCCGTGGTGACGATGTCTCCCGCCAGCTCACGTTTCGAACTCAGGATGTCGTTGATGCGTTCGTCCAGGGTACCCACGGAGACCAGCTTGTGGACGGTCACCTCGCGTCCCTGCCCGATCCGGTAGGCCCGGTCGGTGGCCTGGTCCTCGACCGCCGGGTTCCACCACCGGTCGATGTGCACCACCACGCTGGCGTGGGTCAGCGTGATGCCGGTCCCTCCGGCCCGTGTCGACAGGATCATCACCTTCGGCCCGTCGTCGGACTGGAAGCCGTCGACCATCCTCGTGCGCTCACCACGGCTGAGTCCGCCGTGCAGCACCGGGACACCACCGTCGGCGAGCTCACCGAAGTTGCGCTGCAGTTCCGGAGCGAGCATCGCCCCGAAGGACGGGAACTGGGTGAACACCAGCACCTTGCGGCCACTGGCGAGTGCCTCCTCCACGATCTCGAAGAGTCGCTCGACCTTCTTCGACCGGTGCCGTCCGTTCTTCATCAGCCCGGACCCGTCGCCGGTGAAGTGCGCCGGGTGGTTGCAGATCTGCTTGATGCGCACCAGGGCGCCGAGGATGATCCCGCTGCGACCCTTGCCCTTCGCCTCGGCGATCCGACGCTCCAGGCTCGAGGTGTACGCCTCGTAGAGCGCCGCCTGCTCCTCGGTCAGCGGCACCTGGTCGATGACCTCGTGCTTGTCCGGGAGGTTCAGCCCCACCGACTCGTCGTCCTTGACCCGGCGCAGGATGAAGGGTTCCACGAGCCTGCGCAACTGGTCGCGGCTGTCGTCGTTCTCCCCCTTCTCCGCCGGCATCGCCAACCGGTTCTGGAAGGCCTGGGCGCTGCCCAGGATCCCCGGGTTGCAGAAGTTGAGGATCGAATGCAGCTCCGCCAGGCGGTTCTCCACCGGGGTACCGGTCAACGCCAGCCGGTGGCCGGCGGGGATCAGGCCCACCGCCCGACTCTGCGCGGTACCGGGGTTCTTGATGTTCTGCGCCTCATCGGCGACGACCCGGCCCCAGGTGAGCCGGCCGTAGCGCGCGGGGTTACGGGCCACGGTGCCGTAGGTCGTGAGCACGATGTCGTTGGACGTGGCGCGCTCCACGAAGTCCTTCTCGGCGACCTTCCGGGAACCGTGGTCGACCAGCACCGACAGCCCCGGGACATGGCGATCCACCTCCGAACGCCAGGTGTCGAGCACCGAGGTGGGCGCGATGACCAACGTCGGCCCCTCGACCTCGCCCGCCTCACGCTCCCACGCCAGCAGGCTCAGGACCTGCAGGGTCTTGCCCAGCCCCATGTCGTCGGCGAGGATGGCGCCGATGCGGTGCCGGAACATCCACACCAACCAGTTCAGGCCACGGCGCTGGTGGTCACGCAGCGTCGACTGCACCATGGCGGGGACCTCGACGATCTCCGGCGGGGCCAGGGCGGGACGCCCCTCGTCCTTCCACGGGTTCGGGAAGAAGGAACGAACGAGCCGGTCGAGCCAGCCTTCCGCGTCGACCGTGATCTCCTCCATCCCCGGGCCACCCTCGGACAGGGAGTCCAGCTCCGCGTCGACGAGGTCGACGAGGGTGAGCTGCGCACCGTCCGACCCGTCGCCGGACGCTGCGTCCGCCGCCTCCGCCGCCGCGTCCCGCAGCCTGGCGAAGTAGTTGCGCGCGGCGTTGAGGGAGTTGGTGTCGAGCCGGACGTAGCGCCCGTGAATCTCCACCATCGACGAGGCGCTGGTCATCAGCTCCTCCATCGTCTCGGCGCTGAGCTCCTCCCCGTCGACCGCGATCGACCAGTCGAACGACAGGACCTGGTCCAGGCCCATCTTCCCCGAGCCCGGCCCCTGACCGACAGGGGTGACCTTGACCCGCACGTCCGGTCGCACCCGCGACCACGCCCGCGGCACGAGGACCTCGATGCCGCTGGAGGACAGCGCCTGGACGCCCTCTCCCAGCAGGGTCTCCACCTGGGAGATGTCCAGCGCGAGGTAGACCACGCGGTCCTTCTCCGGTCGCCCGGTCAGCGACTCCGACGGCGGGAACCACAGCTTCGTGCGCAGCCACGCCTCCGCGGCCGAGGTGTACTCTCGCAGCTGCGGCCACGCCCGGTAGGCCTGGTCGAGCCCGGTGCGCAGGGACTGACGCACCGACCCGGTGGCCTCGGCTGCCTTGATCGGTTGGGCAGGCCCGTCATCCACCGACAACCTGACCTCCACGCGCCAACACGGCCCGGCCTCCTTGCCCGCCACCCGGTTGTGCCCGGGGGTCACCGCGCCGGCGAGACTGTCCGGTTCCTCCAGGGACAGCACCAGCCGGGTGGACGCCGCGCGGGCCGAGGCACGCCAGCCGTTCAACAGCTCGGCGACCGCCGAGTTGGCCCGCTTGTCGGCCTCCCCGGTGACCAACGAGTGGATGAAGTGGTTCTCCGGAAGTCCTCCGACCAGTTCCATGCGGTCCTGCAACAGCCGCACGCACATCCAGTGCACCAGTTCGTCGGCGGCACGCAGCAGCACGTCCGGCCCCCCGTTGAGGGTGAGCACAGCCGGTGCACCGGCCTGGAACTCGCGCACCACGCGGTTGTGGTCGCCGCTGGTGGACAGACACCAGGTGGGGAACCACCGGCCGTCGGCGAACTGCATCTTCATCATCACCCGGCCGGCGTGGACCGCCTCCAGGAGGAGCTCGTAGAGGCGGATGAACCACAGTGACTCCGGGCTCAGCCCCTCGTCCGAGCCCGCCGAACGCACGTGGCGCGACAACTCGCCGAGCACCTCCAGCGCCTGGTCGGGCGTGTAGCCCTGGGTGGGCAGGTCGAGCGCCAGCACCTTACCCTTCGGCGTCGCCACCTGCACCGGTTCCCGGCGGCGCAACGGGCGTGCCGTCATCAACGTGCGCAGCCGGTCCGGCAGGGCGCCCTCGGCGATCTCGGACGCGTCGACGACGGCGGCATGCCCCTCGACACGTTCCGCCCAGACGTGGAGGCCCTGGCCGTTGAGCCAGAGGAGATGAACCTGGTAGTCAGTCACTCCCCTTGTGTACCACGGGGCACGGACATGGAAACCACGCGCGCACCCGAACGGTCGAACAACGGGCATACCAGCGTGATCCTGGCAGAATCCTGGGGGGAACATTCGGGTTTTTTGGCTGTCCGGCTGGATATCACGGTGCGGACATGGAACCCTGATGGGGTGTCGCCTCCCCACGTAGTGGGGTGGCGCCTGCTAATTCTGAACGATCAACCGCTACCACCTACTGAGGAGGCCAACGGTGAGTGAACAAACCTGGTTCATTATCGCCATGGTGATCTATCTGGCTGTGATGCTCGGCATCGGAGTCTGGAGTTTCACCAAGACAGACAAGTACGAGGACTACATGGTCGGAGGCCGCGGCCTCCACCCGTTCGTCGCCGCACTGTCCGCCGGCGCGTCCGACATGTCCGGCTGGCTGCTGATGGGTCTGCCCGGCGCACTGTTCATGTCAGGTTTCTCCGAGATCTGGATGGGCGTCGGGCTGCTGATCGGTTGCTGGCTGAACTGGAAGCTGGTCGCACCCCGGCTGCGTAGCTACACCGAGGTGTCGAACAACTCGATCACCGTGCCGTCGTTCTTCGAGAACCGCCTGCGCGACCACAGCCACACGCTGCGTGTGGTCGCCGGCATCATCATCCTGGTTTTCTTCGTCTTCTACGTGTCCTCCGGCATGGTCGCCGGCGGACGTTACTTCCAGTCCAGCTTCGACGGCGACTACCTCACCGGCCTGGCCATCATCGGTGCCGTCACCGTGGTGTACACCTTCGTCGGCGGCTTCCTCGCGGTGTCCTACACCGACGTGGTCCAGGGCTCGATGATGTTCCTGGCGCTGATCCTGGTGCCCGTCTTCGCGATCATCTCCCTGGACAACCCGGGGGACATCTTCACCTACCAGCTCGACAACGACTACGGGTCGATGGCCGACGGCGCAGTGAACGCCGTCGCGGCGAACTCGAACTTCTACAACCTGTTCCAGTTCAACGACACGACCACCTGGGCCGCGTTCATCATCATCATCTCGAACCTCGCCTGGGGCCTCGGCTACTTCGGCCAGCCCCACATCGTGGTTCGCTTCATGGCCATGCGTAAGCCGTCCGACGCCGTCGCCGGCCGTCGCTGGGGCGTCAGCTGGATGTTCCTGTGCCTCATCGGCGCGGTGTTCATCGTCATGACCGCCCCGGTCTTCTTCGCCCAGACCCCGGAGGCCATGTTCTCCGACACGGCGAACTACGAGACCACCTTCCTGGACATGGCCAAGGTGCTCTTCCACCCGCTGGTCGCCGGCCTGATCCTCACAGCCGTGCTGGCCGCGATCATGTCCACGGTCTCCTCGCAGCTGCTCGTGGTCGCCTCCGCACTGGTGGAGGACATCTACGCGGGCATGATCAACAAGAACGCCTCGGACACGCTGCTGAAGAACCTGTCGCGTGCGATGGTCGTCATCGTGGCGATCATCGCCGCGCTCATCGCCCTGGATCCGGATTCCGCGATCCTCGGCCTGGTGGAGTTCGCCTGGGCCGGCTTCGGTGCGGCCTTCGGCCCGGTCATCGTCGCCTCGCTGTACTGGCGTCGACTCAACGCCCAGGGTGCGGCTGCCGGCATGATCGCCGGCGCGCTCGTCGCCTTCATCTGGGGTGGCCTGCCGCAGTTCGGTGTCATGGACAAGCCCTTCGGCCTGTACGAGATGATCCCGGGCGTGGCGCTGAACGTCATCCTGATGGTCACCGTCACCCTGGCCACCAAGGCCCCCTCCAAGGAGATCACCGACGAGTTCGACGAGGCCCTGCGCTTCGCCCAGCTCACCGTCGACAACGGCGACGCCGACCTCGAGGCCGCCCGTGCCAAGGTCGAGGCAGAGTCTGCCGAGGGCAAGCTCTAGCAGTGATCCACCCCGGGCACTGACCCGCGCCCCGCGCGGATCTGCCCCGGACGGGAACCTCCGGACCGGTCGGGGGAGTCTCTCTTCACCATGAGACTCCCCCGGCCGGTTTCGTCGTTCCCGCCGTTGTTCGTCGCCGGCGCCCTGCTGGCCGCCTGCGTGCTGACCCCCTCCGGACGGGCGCAGGACGCCCCGGCGTCCGCCGACCGCGCGTCGGTGACGGCGGCGCTGGACGAACTGCGCACCGTCCCGCGCCGCGTCCACGTGCTCGGCTACTCGCGCGAGCACTTCGGCGGGTGGTCGCAGCAGTACGGCGACGGGGTGGGGTGCAGCACCCGGCACCTCGTCCTGTTGGACGCCTTCGCCGACCACTCCCCCGGTACGCCCGGCTCCTGCCCCGTCGCGACGGGCGAGACCACCGACGTGTACACCGGTGGACCGCTGAGCCCGGGGGACGTGGAGATCGACCACGTGGTCCCCCTCTCCGCGGCGTGGGACCACGGCGCGTGGGGGTGGGAGCGCTCGACGCGCGTGGCCTTCGCCAACGACCGGGAGGTCAACCTGTTGGCGGTCTCCGGCGCGGCGAACCAGGCCAAGAGTGACGGGACGCTGGGTGAATGGCTCCCGCAGACGGCGAAAGCCGGCTCCCTCTCGGGAGCCGGCTGTGCCTATGCCGCGCGCTATCTCGTGGTGAGCCTGACCTACCGGCTCACCGTCAGTGCCGCGGCCGCGGACGCGGCACGACGGGTGTGCGGTCTGTGACCGTCAGTCGCGCTTCGCGCCGCGGTTGCCGCGGAAGCTGCCGCGTCCACCGCGGTCGCTGCGGTCGCGGTCGAAACGTCCGCCGCCGTTGCCACGGTCGTTCCGGCCGCGGTTGCCGCGGTCGTTACGGTCGTTGCGATCGTTACGGTCGCCGCGGGGACGCCCGCCGCCGCGGTTGCCACCACGGTCACCGCCGCGGTCGCCGTCCTGACGGGTACGCGCGGGGCGTCCGGCGGGGGCGCCGGGATCCGGCTCGATGTTGATCAGCTTGCCGGAGATCCGGGTCTGGTCGAGGGACTCGAAGGTCTCGCGCGGCAGGTCGGCCGGCAGCTCCACCAGGGAGTGCTCGGAGAAGATGCTGATCCGGCCGAAGTCGCGGGAATTCATGTTCCCCTCGTTGGCCAGGGCACCGACGATGGCTCCCGGGCGCACGCGCTGCCGGTGGCCGACGCCGATGCGGTAGACCGCGAGGGACTTGCCGTTACGGTCGGTGACCGTGGGCGCCTGCTTGTTGAAGCGCTCCTTGAACGGGCGGTGCACACCGGACTGGCCGTCGAAACCGTCACGGCGGTCGCCACGGTCCCCACGGTCGTTGCGGTCACGACGCTCGCGACGCGGCGGCTCCTGGATCTCCTCCATCAGGAACGGCTCCTTGCCCTGGAGCTTGGCGGCCAGGGCCGCGGCGATCTCCGTGGGCTCGACGTCGTTCTCGGTGGCGTACTCGGCGATCAGGTCGCGGAAGGTCGCGACCTGCTTGCCCTTGAGCGACTCGGTGATCGAGGCGTGGAACTTCTTCTTGCGTGCCTCGTTGACCTGGTCGACGCCCGGCAGCTCGATCTCGTTGAGCTTGGACTTGGTGGCCCGCTCGATGTTCTTGAGCAGCCGGCCCTCACGCGGGGTGACGAAGAGGATCGCGCGGCCGTGGCGACCGGCACGGCCGGTACGGCCGATGCGGTGCACGTAGGACTCGGTGTCGCGCGGGATGTCGTAGTTGAAGACGTGGGTGATGCGCTCCACGTCGAGACCACGGGCGGCGACGTCCGTGGCCACGAGGATGTCGAGGCGACCGTCCTTGAGCTGGTCGACGGTGCGCTCACGCTGGTTCTGCGGGATGTCACCGTTGATGGCGGCGGCGTCGAACCCGCGCTCACGCAGCTTCTCGGCGACCTCCTCGGTGTCGTTCTTCGTACGGACGAAGAGGATCATCGCGTCGAAGTCGGTGACCTCGAGGATGCTGGTCAGCGCGTTGAGCTTGTTGCGGTAGGTGACGTACAGGTAGTCCTGCTCGATGTTCTCCGCGGTGCGCTGCGTGGACTTCACCGTGATCTCGGCGGCGTCGTTCAGGTACTGCTTGGAGAGGCGACGGATCGCCGACGGCATGGTGGCCGAGAACAGGGCGACCTGGCGGTCGTCGGGGGTGTCGGACAGGATGCGCTCGACATCCTCCTGGAAGCCCATGTTGAGCATCTCGTCGGCCTCGTCGAGGACGAGGAAACGCAGACCGGACAGGTCGAGGCTGCCCTTGGCCAGGTGGTCGATCACACGACCGGGGGTGCCGACGACGACCTGGGCGCCACGGCGCAGGCCGGACAGCTGGGCACCGTAGGGTGCGCCACCGTAGATCGGCAGGACGCTGACGCCGCCGAGCTGCTTGGCGAAGGTCTCGAAGGAATCGGCGACCTGCAGGGCCAGCTCTCGCGTGGGGGCGAGAACCAGGACCTGCGGGGTGCGCTGGTTGGGGTCGAGGCGCGACAGCGCGGGCAGAGCGAAGGCAGCGGTCTTACCGGTACCGGTCTGCGCCAGACCCACGACGTCCCGACCCTCCATGAGGGTGGGGATGGTGGACGCCTGGATCGGCGACGGGGTCGTGAAGCCGACCCGTTCCACGGCCTCGAGGATCTTCGGCGGCAGGCCGAGGGTGTCGAAGCCGTTCTTCTCGTTTTCTGTTTGGATGTTCTTCTCGGTGACGTCCCCGTCCACAGTGCTCTCGGGAATCTCTGCGCCCACTTCGTCACCGAGGTCCGACGACCCCGTGACCGGGGAGGTGGCATCCTCGTGCAGATTCTCCTGAGGTACTGACGACTGGGAGGTTTCCGGCATATTTTCGTCGCCGGTTACGTTCTCAGTTTCAGACATTGACCTCACAGTACGTGGTCGGCGCCATAAAAGCGATTCGACCGGCCCGCGCTGTGATATAGGACTCCCCGATGGTTAGTATGTGAGACCGTGAGTGACTTAAGCGCCCCCGTCCGGCAGGAACGCCAGCTCCGCCGCACGCTGACCCACCGGCACATCCACTTCATCGCACTGGGCTCCGCGATCGGCACCGGCCTGTTCTACGGTTCGTCCGGCGCCATCGGCGCCGCGGGCCCCGGCGTGGTGTTCGTCTACCTGCTCGGCGGCGCCGTGGTGTACTTCATGCTCCGGGCCCTGGGCGAGATGGCCGTCGCCGACCCCGCCCCCGGGTCCTTCGCCGAGTACTGCCGCCGGTACCTGGGCGGCTGGGCCGGCTACATCACCGGCTGGATGTACGCCTTCGAGATGATCATCGTGTGCCTGGCCGACCTCACGGCCATCACGGTGTACATGACCTTCTGGTTCCCCGACACCCCAGGCTGGGTCTGGGTCTCCGTGGCACTGCTGATCGTCGGCGCGGCGAACCTGGCCAGTGCGCGCTGGTACGGGGAGCTGGAGTTCTGGTTCACCTCGATCAAGGTCACGGCCGTGGTGGCGATGATCCTCGGCGGTGCGGCGATCCTGGTCTTCAACCTCGACACCGGCGGGTCCGCCGGATTCGACAACCTGTGGAACGACGGCGGCCTGTTCCCCAACGGCGTGACCGGCGTGTTCAGCGCCCTGATCCTCGTGCTCTTCGCCTTCGGCGGCACCGAGATCATCGGGGTTACCGCCGGGGAGGCCGCCGACCACGAGAAGACGATCCCCAAGGCCGTCAACACCGTGCCGATGCGCATCCTGCTGTTCTACGTGCTGGCGATCCTGGTGATCGTGGCGGTGATCCCCTGGCGGCAGATCACCGGCGAGGAGTCCCCGTTCGTCCAGATCTTCAGCGACCTGGGTATCGGCTGGGCCGCGGCGGCACTGAACGTCGTGGTGGTCTCCGCTGCGCTCTCGGCGATCAACTCCGACCTCTACGGCGCCGGACGCGTGGTCTTCGGCATGGCCCGCCAGGGCCTGTCCCCGCGGATCTTCGCGCGGCTGAACCACCGGGGCGTCCCGGTGACCACGATCGGGGTCATGCTGGTCGTCCTGCTGGTCGGTGTGGCCCTTCAGCTCGCCAGCAGCACCGCTGCGGAGATGTTCCAGAGCATCGCGGCGCTGGCCACCTTCGCCACCGTCTTCGTCTGGCTGATGATCCTGCTCGCCCACCTCGGCAGCCGCTACGGCAGGAACGCGGTGACGAAGGACGACGGCACTCCCCCGGCGTTCCCGGTCCCGCTGTGGCCGGTGGGCCAGTTCTTCGCCATCGGGGTGATTCTGATCACCTTCGGGACGATGGTCTGGATGGACGAGTACCACTCCGCCCTCTGGGCGGGGGTGATCTTCCTGGTCGCGATGACCGCGCTCTACCCCCTCACCCGGCGCCGCGCGGCCGCCGCCGCGTCTGATCCAGCGTCCGACTCCCCGCAGCGGGGGGATGACATCGGGGGAGAGTAGCTCTCCGTACGTCCGTTCCCTTACCTTTGTAGTGTCCTTCTACCCCCTTACCGGGGACCATCACGACCGCCCCCTAGGAGCTCCCACACCCATGAGTGCACCGGCCACCGATTCCCAGAGCGACTGGAACTCCCGCATCCTGCTTGCCGAGCAGATCCTCCCGCTCCTCTCCCGCCTGCACCGGGAGCACAACGTCGTCACGTCCGTCTTCGGTCGCCTGCTGATCAACGTGACCGGTGTCGACGTGATCAAGTCGCACCGTTACGCACGTCTGGTGACCGACCGTGAGCTGCCGCTGAGCTCCACCCTGCCGATCCTGCAGGAGCTGGTGGAGATGAACCTCGGCAGCGCCTCGATCGACCTGGGACGCCTGGCCACCGGCTACGAGGCCGAGGGCGAGTCCGCCGGCACACTGCGCGACTACCTCGAGCGTGAGCTCGCCGAGGTCGTCGGCGCCCACACCGAGAAGGATCCGACGGACGTCGTCCTGTACGGCTTCGGACGTATCGGACGCCTGCTCGCCCGCATCCTCATCGCCCGCGAAGCCGCCTACGGCGGCGTGCGTCTGCGCGCCATGGTCGTGCGACGCAACGGCGACGACGACCTGGAGAAGCGCGCCAGCCTGCTGCGTCGTGACTCGGTGCACGGCGCCTTCGACGGGACGATCTCCGTCGACCACGACAACGAGATCATCTGGGCCAACGGCACCCCGATCCAGGTCATCTACTCCAACGACCCGGCGTCCGTGGACTACACCTCCTACGGCATCGACAACGCGGTACTCGTCGACAACACCGGCCGCTGGCGCGACCGCGAGGGACTCTCCCAGCACCTCGCGGCCAACGGTGTGGCCAAGGTCCTGCTGACCGCGCCCGGCAAGGGCGACGTGCGCAACCTGGTCTACGGGATCAACCACGACGACATCACCGAGGACGACTCGGACCGCATCCTGTCCGCCGCGTCCTGCACCACCAACGCGATCACGCCGGTGCTCAAGGTGATCAACGACCGCTACGGCATCAGCCACGGCCACGTCGAGACGGTGCACTCGTTCACCAACGACCAGAACCTCATCGACAACTTCCACAAGGGCGACCGGCGCGGACGTGCCGCGGGTCTGAACATGGTCATCACCGAGACCGGCGCCGCCAAGGCCGTGGCCAAGGCGCTGCCGGAGCTCGGCGGAAAGCTCACCGGCAACGCCATCCGCGTCCCCACCCCGGACGTCTCGATGGCGGTGCTGAACCTCAACCTCGACACCGAGACCACCCGCGACGAGGTCAACGACTACCTCCACAAGGTCGCCCTGCACTCGAACCTGCGTCAGCAGATCGACTACATCAAGTCCCCCGAGGTGGTCTCCACCGACTTCGTGGGCTCCACCCACGCCGGCATCGTCGACGGTCTCGCCACCATCGCCGAGGGCAGTAACCTGGTGGTCTACGTGTGGTACGACAACGAGTACGGCTACTCCAACCAGGTGATCCGCATCGTCGAGGAGATCGCCGGCGCGCGTCCGCGGGTGTTCCCCCAGCGTGTCGCACCGGTGGACCTCTACTGACCTCAGCACTATTTTCGAACGGATGTTCGATTGACCACGGCCGGTCGCGGATTCATGTCCGCGGCCGGCCGTAGTGTTCCCGGCATGGAGAACACCACCACACCCACGACACCGTCCATCCACGTCCTGATGCGTCGGCCGCTCAGTGCACTGAGGCCGGCACCGTCCGTCTCCCGTGCCGCCGAGCGGTGCGCCACGGTCCTGCGCCACCCGCGCAGCCGTATCCGCGTCTCCCCCGGCTGGACGGCCCCGTCCCTGCGCATCGCACTCCCCTCCGGCCCCGCACAGGTGTTCATGTCACGTCACCGGGTCTCCACCACCATGTGGCGCAGGCTCACGGGGGCCGGACTGGACGAGACCCCACCGCCGTCACCCGTCCACCTGGTCACCCTGACCGCCAGGGCGGAGAAGTCGAAGCTGACCGCGTCCGCCCGGAACATGACCACGGACGTGCACTCGCTGTTCCGTCGGACGCTCAGGTCCGACGCCGATGAGACCGGCGAGGGTGCCGAGGACGGCCAGGGCGGCCAGCTCGTCTGCGGCCACGTGCTCTGGGTGTCACAGGAGTCCTGCGGCGGGCCCGCCCGGACCGACGGACTCATGGAGTGGACGTGGCACGCCCTCCTGAGCGGTGAACCCGGCCGCGCATCAGCACCCGAACCCGGTCACGGCACCGCGGCCTGACCGTCCCCATCATCGTCTTCATCGTCTTCGTCGTCTTCCTCCCACAGGGTTTCCAGCGGAACCAGGAGAGCCTCCCAGTCCGGGGCCTGGACCTGCGCCAGGGCGAGGACGTCGAAGAGCCGGTCGAAGTCGGTGTACACGCCGAGGTCAAGGACCTCCTCGGACATCTCCGCGACGTTGCTGACCAGCCCACGGAACATGGCCTGGCGTTCCATCTCCGAGTACTCCTCGCCCACCGAGTCGCCGTCCCAGACGTCGGCGATTGCCTCGTCCATGAGGTCCTCGAACCCGTCGCCAAGGGAGATGAACTCGACGCGTGCCGTCGGTTCGGTCGACTCGCCGTCGAGGGTGACGACCAGCTCCGAGCTCTCCCCGATCTCCGCGGAGACGCGGAGGGCGTCGACCGGGTCCTGCACGAACTCCAGGTCGACGATCCTGGAGTCCGTGCCGTCGATCAGGTCGCGGATCACGCCGACGACCTGGTCGGTCGCGATATGGCGGGCAACGGTGGCGACCGCCTCCTCGACAGAGAAGACAACACCCACCAGGGCTGCCTCGAACTCCTCGTCATCCTCGGCGACGTCGGCCATGGCGAGGAACACGTTCGCCGCCACCAGTCCGGCAGGAACCCCCTCCCCGATCTCCACGAACTGGATCTCGAGGTCCGAGGACACCGGGACGAAAACCGTCCCGTCATTCACCCTCGACTCAATGCCCTCGGCATCCAGCGACTCAGCAACATCCTCATAGAACCCCATGGCGGGCGCCTCCTCGGTACTTCCTCCGAATGATGTGCAGCTTGCGCAGGCTTCGCGCGGTCGGGCTGCCGGAACGACACCATGCTAGCCCAGTTGCCGCCACACGTCCCTGCCCACGGCCCCGCCCTCCTCGCCTCTCGCTTCGCCGCCCACCAGGAGTGGTTTCGTCCAGGTAACGGGCCCATCTCCGCGAGCCATACGCGAAGCTACTGAAAACATACGCTCAGCTGGCAATATCGACACCTCCCCCACCACGGTCACGGAAACTGGTGTTGTAGTAGGGTGGAACGTCGAGATTGACCACATCATGAAATGAGGCGAGGACCTGCTGTGAACAGCACCAATTTCGGCCAAAATGAATGGCTGGTCGACCAGATGTACCAGCAGTTCAAGGAAGACCCCCAGTCCGTAGATCCGGAATGGCGGGAACTCTTCAACAAGCGGCCGGACAAGGTTGACCACGCATCGGGGACGACGTCCCCGAGCTCCACGACCTCCGAGAACGACGGCACGTCCGCCGACAAGGGGACCAAGACCGCCAAGGCTTCGACCGGACCGTCGAAGTCCGAGCCGAAGGCCGCGGCGAGCAGCACCGGCGGCTCCAAGCCCGGCAAGCCCGGTAAGCCCAAGGGCGCGGTGGCCCCGAAGAAGTCGCTTTCTGCATCGGTTAACCCGATTCCGGACCGCGTGGCTCCCCCGGCGCCCAAGGGCCCGGCCGAGGCACCCACCGCCGGCGAGCACCCCCTCAAGGGAGCGCAGAAGTCCATCGCCAAGAACATGGACATCTCCCTGGAGATCCCCACCGCGACCACCGTGCGCGACATGCCCGCCAAGCTCATGTTCGAGAACCGCGCGATGGTCAACGACCACCTGATGTCCCGCGGTAAGGGCAAGATCAGCTTCACCCACATCATCGGCTGGGCGATGGTCAAGGCCGTCCAGGCCCACCCCTCGATGAACAACAACTACAAGCTCGTCGACGGCAAGCCCGTCCAGGTCACCCCCGAGCACATCAACCTCGGCCTGGCCATCGACATGGTCAGCAAGAACGGTGCCCGCAACCTCGTGGTCGCCGCCATCCGCGAGTGCGAGACCCTGACCTTCGACGGTTTCGTCGAGGCCTACGAGGACATCGTCAGCCGTGCCCGTGTCGGCAAGCTGACGATGGACGACTTCAGCGGTGTGACGATCCAGCTCACCAACCCCGGTGGCATCGGCACCCGCCACTCCGTTCCGCGCCTGACCCGCGGGCAGGGCACCATCGTCGGCGTCGGTGCCATGGACTACCCGGCGGAGTTCGCCGGCGCGTCCGAGGACCGCCTGGCGGACATGGGTGTCGGCAAGCTCGTCACCATGACCTCCACCTACGACCACCGCATCATCCAGGGTGCGGAGTCCGGCGAGTTCCTGCGCGACATCAGCCGCCTGCTGATCAACGACGACTTCTGGGACGACCTGTTCGCCGCCATGGCCGTGCCCTACGCCCCCGTGCGCTGGAGCCAGGACCTGCCGAACATCGGCGTCGACAAGTCGACCCGCGTCATGCAGCTCATCGAGGCCTACCGCAGCCGTGGTCACCTGATCGCCGACATCGACCCGCTGCTGTGGACCCAGCCGGGTCTGCCGGTCCCCGACCACTCCGACCTGGAGATCGAGACCCACGGCCTGACCCTGTGGGACTACGACCGCAGCTTCAACGTGGGTGGGTTCGCCGGCCGCGAGAAGATGACCCTCCGCGAGGTGCTGGCCACGCTGCGCCGCGCCTACACGCTGAAGGTCGGCTCCGAGTACACCCACATCCTCGACCACGACGAGCGTCAGTGGCTCGAGGAGCAGATCGAGGGTGGCCAGCCCAAGCTGTCCAACCCCGAGCAGAAGTACCTCCTGCAGACCCTGAACTCCGCAGAGGCCTTCGAGAACTTCCTGCAGACCAAGTACATCGGCCAGAAGCGTTTCTCCCTCGAGGGTGCCGAGTCGCTGATCCCGCTGCTGGACGCCGCCGTGGACTCCGCCGCCGAGCAGGGTCTCGAAGAGGTCGTCATCGGCATGCCCCACCGTGGCCGCCTCAACGTGCTGGCCAACATCGTGGGCAAGCCGTACTCCAAGGTCTTCACCGAGTTCGAGGGCAACATCGAGCCGACCGTCGCCGGCGGCTCCGGTGACGTCAAGTACCACCTCGGCCAGACCGGCCAGTACACCCAGATGTTCGGTGACAACGACATCGACATCACCCTGACCGCGAACCCCTCGCACCTCGAGGCGGTCAACCCGGTCATGGAGGGTCTCGCACGCGCCCACCAGGACATCTCGACCAGCCAGGCCGAGCACCCGGTCATGCCGATCCTGATGCACGGCGACGCGGCCTTCACCGGCCTCGGCATCGTCCAGGAGACCATCAACCTCGCCCGCCTCGACGGCTACTCCGTCGGCGGCACGGTGCACGTCGTGGTCAACAACCAGATCGGGTTCACCACGACCCCGGACTCCGGTCGCTCGACCCACTACGTCACCGACCTGGCGAAGGGCTTCGACGCCCCGATCTTCCACGTCAACGGCGACGATCCCGAGGCAGTCGTCTGGGTCGCACGTCTGGCCGTCGAGTACCGTCGCCGCTTCGGCAAGGACGTCTTCATCGACCTGGTCTGCTACCGCCGCCGCGGTCACAACGAGTCCGACGACCCGTCGATGACCCAGCCGGAGATGTACGACCGCATCCACGACCGCTCCACCGTGCGCGCTCTCTACCACGACACCCTCGTGGGACGTGGCGAGCTGTCGGAGGAGGACGCCCAGCGCGCCGCCGACGACTTCCACGGCCAGCTGGAGACGGTCTTCAACCAGGTGCGCGAGGCCGAGAAGGGCACTGCCCCGGCCGAGCAGACCGGCATCGCCGGTTCCCAGGCCCTGACCCGTGGGCTGGACACATCCGTCTCCCGCGAGGTCGTCGAGGCCGTCGGAGACGCCTTCACCGGCGTCCCGGAGGGATTCAACGTCCACCAGCGCGTCAAGCCGGTCGTCAAGCGCCGTCAGGAGATGACCCGAAAGGGCGGCATCGACTGGGCCTTCGGCGAGCTGCTCGCCTTCTCCACCCTGGCCCAGGACGGGCGTCTCGTGCGCCTGGCCGGTGAGGACTCCCTGCGAGGCACCTTCACCCAGCGCCACGCCGTGCTCTTCGACTCCGAGACCACCGAGGCCTACAGCCCGCTGGAGAAGCTCGCCGAGGAGTCCGGCAACGGCGGATCGTTCCGTGCCTACAACTCCCCGCTGACCGAGTTCGCCGGTCTCGGCTTCGAGTACGGCTACTCGGTGGGCAACATCGACGCCGTCGTCGCCTGGGAGGCCCAGTTCGGTGACTTCGTCAACGGTGGCCAGACCATCATCGACCAGTACATCGCCTCCGGTGAGGCGAAGTGGGGTCAGCTCTCCAGCGTCATCATGCTGCTGCCCCACGGTTACGAGGGACAGGGCCCGGACCACTCCAGCGCCCGTATCGAGCGGTTCCTGCAGATGGCCGCCGAGGGTTCGATGACCATCGCCCAGCCGTCCACCCCGGCGAACCACTTCCACCTGCTGCGTCGCCACGCCATGGGCACGATGCGTCGTCCGTTGGTGGTCTTCACCCCGAAGTCGATGCTGCGCAACAAGGCCGCGACCTCGCCGGTGGAGGACTTCACCGAGGTCAAGGGCTTCCGCTCCGTGCTCGACGACCCGCGCCTGGCGGACTCCGCCGCCACGCACGAGGAGATCACCACGGTCCTGTTCTGCTCGGGCAAGATCTACTACGACCTCGAGAAGAAGCGTCAGGAGGACGGTCGCGACGACGTCGCCATCGCCCGCATGGAGATGCTGCACCCGCTGCCGCACAACCGTGTCAAGGAGATCCTGGACCGGTACCCGAACGCCGAGTACCGCTGGGTCCAGGACGAGCCCGCCAACCAGGGCCCGTGGCCGTTCCTGGCCCTCAACCTGCCGGAGCGTATCGAGGGTCTGCGCCTGAAGCGCGTCTCCCGCCGCGCCCAGTCGTCCACGGCGACCGGCCTGGCCAAGGTCCACAAGCTTGAGCAGGAGCAGCTGCTCAACGAGGCGTTCGCGAAGTAGCGTCCCCACCCCGCCGTCGCCGGCCGGGGGCGGGGAAAAGCCGGAGGCCCCGGGGGGGCCCCACCGGGGGCCCCCCGGGGGCCCGCGCGGGGGCCCGGGGGCCGCCCCCCCCCCCCCCGCGCCGGCCCCCCCCCCCCGGCGGGCGGGGGGGGGGGGGGCCCACCCCGGGCCGCGGGGTGTCCCCCCCTGCGGCCCCGCCGGGGCCTCCGGCATGTCCGGGCGGCTAGGAGCTGTCGGACGACTCCTCGGCGAGGTCGTCGTCGGACACCCCTCCGGCGACGTTGTTCAACGCCCGCCGGTCAGGACGGTCCAGCGCGGTCTTGCGGTAGACGGCGACGAAGTTCTGCGGCAGGGAGTCGTCGTCGCACGCCGCCACCTCACCGGGGTCGCTGGCCTGCAGATCCGTCGGCAGCGCCGAGAACATCGTCGAGTGGGCGATGTCGCGCCACTGCGAGGCGTCCGCACCCTCCTCCTGTGCCTCGGCGTAGAGCCCCCGCAGCTCCTCGCCCTTCGCCGGGTCGAGCTCGTCGAGCAGCTCGCCCACACAACCGATCACCACGCTGACCTCGCCGTTGTGCAGCTTGTCCAGCCGGTCACCCGTGGTCACGTCCCGGGCCTCGACCTCCCGGCCCGCCGCCTCGAAGGCACTGCGGTACCTGTCCTCCAGCCGGTGCTGGACGGTGTCGTCGGTGACCCCCAGGTACACCGGACCCGAGGTCTCCTCGCTCATGGCCACCGACGCGGGGCCGGTGACACCGCCTGCCGTGCAGGACGACACCCCTGCCGCCGCTACGAGGACCGACGCCGCGACCGCCGTACGGCGCGCGCCGGCGCGCGTCCACCGTCCGGCACGTGCCGTGTTCCCGTGAGTGCTCATGCGCCCGTCCTGTCCATCGTCTCGTCCGCCACCGGCCCAGCCTCTCACACCCATCTCACCACCACGCCACGAGATACACGCCCACCAGCGCCAGCCAGGGCACGATCCCCCACCACCGGGCACGGTCGGAGAGCAGCGCCCCGGCCGTGGCCACCACCGCCGCCACCGCATGGGGGATCCACAACGGGCTCCCCAGCACCGCGAGGATGAGCGCGACCCCGCACAGGCCACCGGCTATCAGACGCGACATGGTTTCCTTCCGCTCATTCGGCAGTAGCTCGACATCCGCACCAGAATACCTGCAGTGCGCGTCCCGGAAGAAGCCGTACAGGCCGGTTCAGGGCGCGGTCACAGGAAGCTGTGCCGTAACCTCTAGTTCCATGAACTCCACTGCGAACGCCGGCAGGAACCCCAGCCGGATCACCACACGGTTCTTCGCCGGCCGTCTCGCCGGGATGCTCCTGCTCGGCGCGGACGGCGAGTCGCTCGGACGCGTCCGTGACGTCGTGTTGACCATCCGCTCCACCCGCGCGGTCGCTCTCGGCATCGTCGCGGAGGTCGGCGCGAAACGCCGCATCTTCCTCCCCATGGGCCGCATCGCCTCGATCGACCCGAAGGAGGTCACCCTCAACACCAGCTCGGTGAGCCTGCGTCCCTTCCGTTCCCGTGCCGGTGAGATCTCGGTGATGGAGGATCTCGTCGGGGCGATGGTGCACACCGACGACCCGGAGTTCGGCCACCTGGCCGGACGGGCCGTGGAGATCTCCGACGTGGAGCTGGAACGCACCCGGACCCGTGAGTGGGAGCTCAGCCGGGTGGCCGTGTTCACCCGCGGACGACTGGGCCGGCGCACCACCCCGGCGGTCATCCCCTTCACCCACGTCCACGGTCTGTCCGCCTCGGGTACCGGGCCGGTTGACATGGACGCCGAGCTGATCGCCGAGTTCGCCACGATGCGCAACGCGGACGTCGCCCACGCCCTGCGCGACATGGACCGGGAACGCCGGCTGCGCGTCGCCGCCGAGCTCGACGACGAGCGTCTGGCCGACGTCATCGCCGAGCTGCCCGACGACGAGCAGACCGAGATCGTGGAGGTGCTCAACATCGAGCGCGCCGCGACGATCCTGGAGGAGATGGACCCCGACGACGCCGCCGACCTGCTCGGTGAACTGCCCGGGGACAAGGCCGACGTCCTGCTCGAGCTGATGGACCCGGAGGAGTCAGAGCCGGTGCGCCGTCTGATGAGCTTCTCCCCCGACACCGTCGGTGCGCTGATGACCTCCGACGCGATCATCCTCACCCCGCAGGCGACCGTCGCCGAGGCCCTGGCGCACGCCCGCAACCCCGAGGTGCCGTTGTCGTTGAGCTCGTTGATCTTCGTCGTCCGCCCACCGCAGGCCACCCCGACGGGGCGCTACCTGGGGTGCGTGCACCTGCAGAAGCTGCTGCGCGAACCGCCGTCGTCCCTGGTCGGCGGCATCCTCGACCTCGAGCTTCCGGCGCTGCACCCGGAGGACACCGAGGAGACCGCGGCGCGCTACTTCGCCACCTACAACCTGGTCTCCGCGCCGGTCCTCGACGAGGACTCCCACCTGCTCGGGGTCGTCGGCGTCGACGACCTGCTCGACCACCTGCTGCCGGAGAACTGGCGCGACGACGACTGGCGCAGCAACCGCCGGGCTGCCACCACCACCCCGTCCGCCTGACGAGAAAGAGACACCCCATGCCCGACAATTTCTCCCGGACCGACCTCGACACCCCGTCGACGGGGCCTCGTCGCCGCCTGTTCGCCTACAACGACGACGCGGTGGGCGTCGGCGCCGAGAAGGTCGCCCGTTTCCTCGGAACCGGCCGCTACCTGATGTGGCAGACGATCATCGTGATCGTCTGGATCTGCCTCAACGTCGGCGGCTTCTGGTGGAACTGGGACGTCTACCCGTTCATTCTGCTCAACCTGGCGTTCTCCACGCAGGCCGCCTATGCGGCACCGTTGATCCTGCTGGCCCAGAACCGGCAGGACGACCGTGACCGTGTGTCCCTGAACGAGGACCGCCGGCGAGCCGAGGAGACGAAGGCGGACACCGAGTTCCTCGCCCGTGAGCTCGCCGGACTGCGCATCGCCGTGGGCGAGAACGTGACCCGCGACTACCTGCGCCGCGAACTCGACGACCTCGGGGACGTGCTGCGCCGCATCGAGGACAAGCTGGAGGACCGTCGCAACGACGAACTGCCGGATGACAGGGACGAGACGGCCGCCGGCGGCCGCTGACCGCACACGGTGATTGGCCCTGAATCGGGGTGGGCGTATCATCGGGGTCAATGTCTACTGTCACTGAATCAGCAGTTCGCAGCGCCCTGGACACTGTCGAGGACCCGGAACTCAACAAGCCGATCACGGAACTCGGCATGGTCAAGTCCATCGACGTCGACGGCTCGTCCGTGGCCGTCGAGATCTACCTCACCATCGCCGGTTGCCCGATGAAGTCCACGCTCACCACGCGTACCCGCGAGGCCGCGGAGAGCGTGGAGGGGGTCGAGAGTGTCACGGTGGCCACGGACGTGATGAGTGACGAGCAACGTCGCGAACTCCGCACCCAGCTGCGCGGCGGTGTCTCCGAGCCGGTCATCCCCTTCGCCCAGCCGGAGTCGACGACCCGCGTCTTCGCGGTGGCCTCCGGCAAGGGCGGTGTCGGCAAGTCCTCGGTCACGGTGAACCTCGCGACCGCCCTGGCGCGGCGCGGGCTGAACGTCGGTGTCGTCGACGCCGACATCTACGGTCACTCGGTGCCGCACATGATGGGCTCGAACCACCGCCCGCACCAGGTCGACGACATGATCATCCCGCCGCAGGCGCACGGGGTGAAGATCATGTCCATCGGGCACTTCCTCGAGGGCAACTCGCCGGTGGTGTGGCGCGGGCCGATGCTGCACCGCGCGATCCAGCAGTTCCTGGCGGACGTCTTCTGGGGCGACCTGGACATCCTGCTGCTCGACCTCCCGCCGGGAACCGGCGACGTGGCGATCTCCGTCGCACAGCTCGTGCCGAACGCCGAACTGCTGATCGTGACGACGCCGCAGACGGCGGCCGCCGAGGTGGCCGAGCGTGCCGGGAGTATCTCGGAGCAGACCCGTCAGCGCATCGGCGGGGTCATCGAGAACATGAGCTGGATGGACATGCCTGACGGCAGCCGGATGGACATCTTCGGCACCGGTGGCGGCCAGGTCGTGGCGGACCGGTTGAGCCAGCTCACCGGCGGGGAGGTTCCCCTCATGGGGCAGATCCCGCTGGACCCGAACCTGCGCATCGGCGGCGACCTCGGCAACCCGATCGCCATCTCCGAGCCGGACTCGGCCGCGGGCAAGGCACTCGGCGCGATCGCCGACAAGCTCTCCACCCGCCGGCAGTCCCTGGCCGGGCGTCAGCTGAACCTCGGGGTCGCCGGGCAGTAGCCGACCACTACACGTCTCAGGCGCCTCACCTTGCCGGGTGAGGCGCCTGAACTGTCTGGCCTACAAGTGTGTTGCCCTACATCGTGTCGTCGTAGCTTCCGGAGCGTCCCCAGTCCCGGGACTGCCAGACCTCGTCCTGCTGGGGCAGCTCCACCCGGGGCTCATCCCCGCCCACGGCCCCAGCCCCGCCGCCG
>JAKDIS010000079.1 GCA_030450335.1 Corynebacterium sp.
ACTCCAGGCCCTTGGCCTTGTGCACGGTGAGCAGCTGCACGCAGTCGGTGCGCACGTCGACCTCACCGGGGTCCAGGCCCTTCTCCCTGGCAGAGGCCGAACGCAGGTAGTCCACCAGGGCGCCGGGGCTGGACGCGCTGAGTTCGGAGAAGGAGCGTACGACCTCGGCGAACTTGTCCAGGTGGCTGGTGCCGATCGAGCGGTCGGGGTTGCGGTGGTAGCGGGTGAGGACCTCGGTGCGCACCCCGGTCATGTTCTCGATGTCGGCGACGAGGTCGGTCAGCGGCTTCGACATGGAGTGCCGACGCAGGAAGCGCAGTTCGCGGCCGAGTTCCCCGAGACGGCGCACACCGTCGGCGGACATGCCGTAGTTCTCCATGCCGCGCAGGTCGGCCAGTGCCTCGGCCAGGCCGACGGACACCCGGTTGGCGTCGACGTCGATCTCGGCGAGCCGTCGGCGCACCGTGGCCAGCGCCGCCGGGTCGCCCTCACGGTCGGCGACCAGGGCGGTGAGCCCGGCCGGACCGTCAGTCTCGTCCATACCGTCGGACGCCTCTGCCTTCCCGTCGCGGCGCGAGAGCTGGTCCACGCGGTGTGCCAGGGCGAGCAGGTCGGCGGCGCCGATGTTCCAGCGCACCCCGGTGACCAGGCGGAGCAGGGCGATGTCGTCGGCGGGGTCGACGAGCACGCGCAGGGTGGCGAAGACGTCGGCGACCTCGGGCACGTCGAGCAGCCCGGGCCCGGCGGTCATGTCGACGGGCACGCCGCGGGCGCGCAGCAGGTCGTGGATCGGGCGGGCGTCGGCGTTCTTGCGCAGCAGCACCGCCGCGGAGAACGGGCGGGGACGCCGCGGGGGCCGTCCTGCTTGTGCCCCCGCCTGAGCCGCGACGTGGGAGTGGTAGCGCCCGGCGAGGTCGTCGGCGAGCCACTCGAGTTCCTGTTCGCGGGTGTCGAACCAACCGAGGTGCACCTCACCGCTTCCCGCCCCGGGGCGGGCCGTCAGCGGGGAGACCATGGGCTTGTCGGTGTTCATCGACCAGCGCGACACCGTGTTCGCCAGGTCCAGCACGCGGGCGGGGTTGCGCCAGGAGGTCGTCAGCTCCAGTTTCGGTGCCGGGCCATCTGCGCCCGGGAAGTCGGAGCGGAAGTGGGCGAGGTTGGCCGCGGTGGCGCCACGGAAACCGTAGATCGACTGCATCGGGTCACCGACGGCGGTGACGGTGAGGCCGGGGTCGGTGCCGTCGCCGAAGAGGTTGCGTAGCAGGATGCGCTGGGCGTGGCCGGTGTCCTGGTACTCGTCGAGCATCACCACGCGGAAGCGGCGACGCTGTGACTCACCGACGCGGGCGTGGGAGTCCACCAGCTGGGCGGCCTTCGACATCTGCTGGCCGAAGGTCATCAGGTTCAGCTGGCCCAGGGTGTCGCGGTAGGCGGTGACCAGGTGCAGCAGTTCGCGCCGGTAGGTCAGGGCGTCGCTGAAGGCGTCCATCGCCGTGTCGACGCCCTTGAGCTGTTTTCCGTCCCGGTCGGGCAGCCCGTCGATCTCCGCGGCGGTGACGCGGCACTCCTCGTCGACCCGGTCGACGTCGACGAGGTGGTTGTCCATCTCGTCGGACAACTCGAGCATGTCGTCGATGATCGACGGCAGCGAGCGCGAGGTGGTGAATCCGCTCGGCCAGTCGCTGACCACGTCACGGGCGATCATCCAGCGCTCGGTGTCGGAGATGATCCGCCCGGCCGGTTCCATCGGCAGCAGCAGCCCGTACTCGCGCACCACCGAGCCGGCGTAGGCGTCGTAGGTGGAGACCGTGGGGATGATGTTGTGCAGTGCCTCGTGCCGCGGGTCGTCGGCGGGCAGGGTGTCGAGGAACCCGGAGTCGGCGAGGGTCTGCAGCCTGGCGCGGATGCGCTGGCCGAGTTCACGGGCGGCCTTGCGGGTGAAGGTCAGCCCCAGGACCTGCTCGGGGGCCACGTACCCGTTGGCCACGAGCCACACGACCCGGGCGGCCATCGTCTCGGTCTTGCCCGCGCCGGCCCCGGCGACGACGAGGGTGGGCCCGGGTTCGGCGCCGATGACGGCTGCCTGCTGCGGGGTCGGGCCGAACTGCTGGCCCAGCATCTCCGAGAGCTCGTTCGGTGGGATCACCGTTTCCTCCATCTAGGTCACCTGCTCCCCGGCCCGGCACGCCGGACACAGACACGCGTAGTCGGATGTCTCGCAGTCCTGCGAGGTGGCCTCGAACAGCGGCCCGGTCACCCGGGCGGCGGCGTCGAGCGCCAGGGCGCGGAACTCCTCAAGCTCAGCCGCACCCATCGCCGCCTGCTGCAGGACGGTGACCGTGGCGGTCTCCCGCCGCGGGTAGACCAGCATCGCGCCGTCCGGCGTGAGCCCCGGCTGCCCGTCGACCAGCAGCTGGTAGGCGGCGAGCTGGCGGCTCTCGGCGGCCTCCTTCTTCGTCTTCGCCGTCCGGCCGGTCTTGAAGTCGACCACGGTGGTGCGCCCGTCGGCGTCGGTCTCGATGCGGTCGGTGCGTCCGGCCAGGACCACCGGCACACCGGCGGCGGTGTCGCCGAGGGGACGCTCGAGCTTGCGCTCCACGGACACGGTGCGTCCCAGGCCCTCGCGCTCCTGGATCCAGGCGTGCAGCCGGTCCACGGCGTTGAGGCAACTCTCCAGCAACGGTGCCGCGGTCCACTCCGGCCCGTCCACCAGGTGGGGAACGGCGTCGGTGACGATGTCGCGGGCGTCGGCGTGGTCCAGGCCGTTGGCTAACCCCTCGGCGACGGCGTGGATGAGCACGCCGACCTTCATCGGCTCGGTGGACGCTCCCCCGGTGAGCCCGCGCAGGAAGGCCACGGTGTCGCAGCCCTCGTCGAGGGTGTCCAGGGTCGTGGGGCTGATGCGCACCGTCGGCGCCGCCTCGCCCCGGGCGACCACCGCCGGGCCTGTGGTGGACGGCTCGGCCACGCCCCACCACTGGTCCGGGTCCGCCCCGTGCACGCCGGCCTCGGCGAGGCGGGCGAGGTTGTGTGCCGCGGCGTCGCGCTCGTGCCCGGCGCGACGGGCGTCGCACACGGCGTCGCGCAGCTCGGCGACCAGCGGTTCCAGGGCCAGCACGCGCGGCAGCGCGGCGACCGGCGCGTCCTGTTGTGCGTTCTGCGGAGCGTCGGGGACGTCAGACACCTCAGCGTCATCGGAGACTGTGGTCCCTTCGCTCCCCGCGATCTCTGCGACTTCGTCGAGGAAGCGGGACGCCACGGCCGTGTCGTCGCCCGCGGAGTCCACGGCGGTGACCAGGGTGCGCCGGCTGGCACGCGACACCGCCAGCAGGAACAGCCGGCGTTCCTCCGCCAGGGCCGCGGCAGCCCGCGACACCGGCACGTCCGGCGCGATCCCACGGTCCACCAGGTCCACGAGTTCCTGCTGGCCGAACAGGCCACCCACCGTGGGCCCGGCCGGCCAACTGTCCTCCTGCACCCCGGCGACCACGACCACCGACCACTGGCGACCCGCCGCGGCGTGCGCCGGCAGGATCTCCACGGCGTCCGGACGCACCCCGCGCCGGTCACGCCCACCGGTCGGCAGCTCCTGGGAACGCACGTCGTCGAGGAAGGTCTCCAGCGTGGCCGCCGGGTTACGCTCCACCACGTCGCCCGCGAGGTCGAACAGGCTCATCACCGCGTCGAGGTCACGGTCCGCCTGGGAGCCCAGGGTGCCGCCACGCAGCGCCTGGACCTGCAGCGAGTTCGACAGGTCGGCGGCCTGCCACACCGCCCACAGCACCTGCTCCACCGGCGAGGTCGTGGCACGCACCTCCAGGGCGGCACGCCCGGCGGCGACGACGGCGGCGACCCGGTCGACGACCTGGTGCTCACGGGGACCGAAACGGCTCGTCCAGTGCTCACGCTGCTCCGCATTGGCCTGCCCGGAGACCATCGCGGTGACCGCGTCCATCGCCCGCAGGCCCGTGCCGGCCAGCAGCGGGGCGACCGCACGCTCCACCCGGCGCAGCATCACCGGGTCCGCCCCACCGATGGGGCTCTCCACGAGCTGCTGCATCTCCACACCGGTCAGCGGACGCACCAGGGCGTCCAACGCCAGCAGGAGCGCCCGCACCAGCGGCTGGTCGGCCAGCACCACGCTGGTGGGGTCGACCTTCACCGGCACACCGTGCGACAGCATCGCCCGACGCAGCACCGGGATGTCCGCCGTCGAGCGCACGATCACGGCGATGTCGTCCCACGCGACCTCGTCGAGGACGTGGGCACGACGGACCTCGTCGGTCACCGTGAGCGTGTCCGCCGTCCGCGACGGGGAGCGCCGCACCGCCAGGGCGGACGGTGCGTCCGACTGCTCCCTGCCCTGTCCCCTGCCCTGCCGCAGCGCCACCCGCGTCGGCTGCGCCGGAAGCCTGTTCTCCAACCGGTTCACCGCCGCGACCAGCTCGCCGGGAAGACGGTGCGAGCGCGACAGCACCACCCGGTGGTCCTCGTCGGCGGCGACCCCGGTGAGGAAGCTCTCGTCGGCCCCGCGGAAGTGGAACACGCACTGGTCCGGGTCGCCGGCGACGAGGCACCGGGTGCCCGGGGTCATGAACCGGGAGATGAACTGCCCGGACGCCGGGTCGAGGTTGTGCGCGTCGTCGACGAGCACCAGCCGTACCCGGTCACGGTGACGCTCGAGCACCGCCGGGTGGGCGTCGAGCTGCGCGAGCGTGGTGTGCAGCAGCTCGGAGGCGTTGAGGTTGTTCGTCGCCGACAGGGCCTGGATCTGCCCGTACTCGTGCAGGAAGTCACCGGCCGCCGTCCACATCGGCTCACGGTGGGTCTCGCCGAGTTCGCGCAGGGCGCGGGCGTCCACCCCACGCTCGGCGGCGCGCAGCAGCAGGTCGCGCAGCTGCCGGGCGAAACCGACCAGCGGCAGCGCCGGGCGCACGTCCGCCGGCCAGCTGCCCGCACCGTCCTCGGCGTGGCCACGCAGCAACGTCCTGATCTGCAGGTCGTGCTCCGCACCGGTCATCAGGCGCGGCTGCGCGGTCGTGCCGTCACCGCCACCGCTCTCCTGGGCCACCGCGCGCAGGTAGGCGAAGGCCCAGGAGTGCACCGAGCGCACCATCGTGCCGGTCGTGGCGTAGGAGTCGCGGGTGCGCAGCGCCTCGGTGACCTGGTCGCGCAGCGCCCCTGCCGCCTCCTTCGACGGGGTCAGCACCATCACGTCCTCGGCGCTGCCACCGGCGTCCAGGAAGCTGACCACCGTGTCCACCAGCAGGGAGCTCTTGCCCGTGCCGGGACCACCCAGCACCGCGTACGGCAGGGTCGTGTCCAACCGCTCGTCACCGGCGACGAGCGCGGCTGCCAGGCCGTCCCACTCCCGGGACGCACCGGTGTCCGTACCAGTGTCAGTACCGGCACCTGTCTCGAGCCGGACGTCGACGGTCCCGGCCGAGCCGATGCGACGCCGCAGCTCGGCGTCCTCCCTGGCCTCCGAGCGCGAGCGCGTGCCGGTGGCGTCCCCCATCGCTCAGCGTCCCCCCGGATCCTGCTCGCCGGAGCCGCCGGAGCCACCGGCAGCCACCGGGTCGGCGTCCGGGACCCCCGCCTGCCCGGCACGACGCACCCCGCCGACACGGGCGGAGACCACGTCACTGACCCGGGAGAGCCCCGGCCACGCCTGCGGCTGGGCCCCGGGCACCGCCGCATGGGCGAACAGGCGGAACATCACCGCGCGCAGCAGCAGCTGGTCGAAGTCCTGCAGGTGCGACCACCGCTCCAGCAGCCCGTCCTCGGCGTTCGCCCAGGCGATCGCGTCGACCACCAGCAAGGCCACCGACCAGCCCGTGGGTCGCCAGGCCGGCACGAAGTCCACGATCGCCGGGTCGGCGTAGCCGTCGTAGACGGTGCAGCCCAGCGCGTCGCCGTGGACGAGCTGGTCCGGGGCCGAGACCTCCTCGCGCAGCAGCATCAGCCCGGTGGCCTTCTCCATCGCCGCGGCCACGTCGTCACGCGGGACCACCGACAGGTCCATCACCGGCATCAGCAGGTCGGTGGGGTCGTCCGCCCAGGCGGCGGACTCCGCCACGGCGAACAGGTCCGTCTCACTCAGGTCCGACGCCGGGGCCCCGTCGCCTGACACCCGCGAGGCCATGTCCAGGAACGCCGGACGGCCCTCCCCCGCCACCGCCTCGCGCAGCGCCTCGTTGAACCGCAGGACGCTCGCCGCCGTCTCGTCGAACCGCGGTGCGCGGTGCCCCGACAGGAACGCCCGCGCCGTCCACCCGCCGACGGCGTACCGCCCGTCGGTGGAGCGCAACGGGCGGGCGACGGACACCCCGGCGGGGCGCACACGGTCCATGACCTGTGCGGTCCACGTCGCCCGGGCACGGTCCTCGGAGGGCACGAGCACCGCGCGGTCGCAGCGCCACCCGTCGCCCCACGCACCGCCGAGCTCCACCGGCGTCGCCTGGGAGACCTGGAAACCCGCCCTGATCGCCGCCGGGGGTTCGGCGGCGGGGGCGGGTGCGTTCGGAGGGTAGTTCTCGGTCATGGCTACACACTCTAACCCGCGACCCGGACAGTTCCCTGTCACCGCCCTGTCACCAGTCGAACAGACAGGTCAGAGCCGACTTCCAAGGCAACTTCCTCAGTCGCGGACGTCCACGGCGTCGCCCTCGCTGCGCCCGTGCGGGAAGGGCCACGGGTTCGGCCGGCACGTGGAGTCACGCCCGGCCTCGCCGTACTCCGCGCCGGCGTCCAGGTCCTCCAGCTCCCCGTTGTTCAGGCTGATGGTCTGCTGCATCATCACCGGGGCCAGCACCCCGTCCTCGGGGCAGACCTGGTGGCGCGCGAAGCCCAGGCCGTGGCCGACCTCGTGGTTCACCAGGTACTGACGGTACGAGCCGAGGTCTCCCTCGAAGGTCGTGGCGCCACGCACCCAGCGCGCCGCATTCACGATCACGCGCCCGGCACCGGCGGCGGCGGCACCGGTGCGGGCGTCCGCCTCGTCGACCCCGTCGTCGGTGCCCTGGATGAAGCAGCTGGTCTCCAGGTCGATCTGACCACCGCAGATCTCGCGGGTGGTCTCCGGGGTCGCCAGCCGGATGCGCAGGTCGGGGGCCTCGCTTCCGGTCACGCTGATGTGCCGGAAGGCGAAACTGCCGTTCGAGATCCACGACCGCGGGTCCGACAGCGTGGCGTCGACGGAGGAGGCGAAGGCGTCGCCACCGCCGAACGAGGACGTGTCGAGCCCGTTCTCCACCTCCACGACGAAGCTGTAGGTGTCCGCGTCGTCACGGTCCGGGTCGCCGGCGGTCATGCCCGCCGAGCCGACACCGTGGTAGTCGCCGTCGCCGCTGCGCGTCACGTCGCCACCCGGCGGCAGCTCGCCGACCTCGTCGGACGCCGGGGCGTCGCCCGGCACCGGGCCGTCCGGCGCGTCCTGCGTATCGGTCATCTCCCCGGTCTCCGCGGAGGCCGAGACCCCGGCGGCGGGATCGTCCCCGCCACCACCGGCGTTGTCGTCACCGCCGACACCGGCGATGACGAGTTCACACACGACCGCCACGGTGACCAGGAAGACCAGGGCGCCGACGGCACCGAGCCACCGGCGACGCCGGAGCTGCATCTGGCGGAACTCCTCGGCCTCGCGGTGCCGGTCAACCACCGATCCCCCACCCCCGTGACGGAAGTGGGGGTGGCGGGACGGTTCGGGAGGCATGGGCTCTGCTCAACCGTCCCGGATCAGATGAAACCGACGGGACGCTGGGCGGAGGAACCGACCTCCACGTAGGCGACCTGACCGCGCACGATCACGAACACCGAGCCCTTGTTGTCCTTGAGGGTCATGGTGGCTGCAGCGCCGTCCTGCCCCTCGGCGAGGAACTTCTCGACCTCTGCGACGACCTTGTCCTGCTCATCCGCGCTGGTGATGACGAGATCGCGGGGGTTGTCGACGAATCCGACCTTGATGTCCATAGGGTGCCTTCAGGCCTTTCTTTCTCTAACGCATTGCCATGACTGTAACGTGGTCCATCATAGCGACGAACCAGACGAAGACGATGGAGGGGATGAAGCCCGTGGTGCGACCTACGTTCCGGGAACTCGGAGTGGCCGCCGAGATCGCCGACGCTCTCGAGGAGGACGGGATCTCCGGGGCGTTCGCCATCCAGGAACGCACGCTCCCGCTGGCCCTGGTGGGCAAGGACCTCATCGGCCAGGCCAGGACCGGCATGGGCAAGACCCTGGGCTTCGGCATCCCGCTGATCGACCGGCTCTTCGACGACGCCGGCGTGAGCGAACTCGACGGCACCGTGCGCGGCCTCGTGGTCGTACCCACCCGCGAGCTCGGCATCCAGGTCGCCTCCGACCTCACCGCCGCCTCCCGCAACGTGCGCGTCGGTACCGACCGTCCGTTCGCGGTGACCACGATCTACGGCGGCGTTCCCTTCGAGCGCCAGATCGCCGCGCTGGACGCCGGCACCGACGTCGTCGTCGGCACGCCCGGCCGCCTGCTCGACCTCTCGCGTCAGGGCCACCTGGACCTGTCCCACGTGGAGGTCCTCGTGCTCGACGAGGCCGACGAGATGCTCGACCAGGGCTTCCTCGACGACGTGCGCGACATCATGTCGCAGACCGCCGAGCCGCGGCAGACGATGCTGTTCTCCGCGACGATGCCCGGCCCGATCGTGGCTCTGACCCGCGAGTTCATGAACCGTCCCGTGCTCATCCGCGCGGACCTCGAGGACGCGCGCGCGACCCACGTGACCACGACGCAGACGGTCTTCCAGTCCCACAAGCTCGACCGGATGAGCGTGCTGGCGCGCCTCCTGCAGGCCCCGGGGCGTGGCCGCACGATCGTCTTCGCCCGCACGAAGCGCCAGGCGGCGATCGTCGCCGGTGACCTCGCCGAGCTCGGCTTCGACGTCGGCGCTGTCCACGGTGACATGCGCCAGAAGGACCGCGAGGACTCGCTCAACGCCTTCCGCGAGGGGCGGGTGAGCGTGATGGTCGCCACCGACGTCGCCGCCCGCGGCATCGACGTCGACGACGTCACCCACGTCATCAACTACCAGGTGCCCGACGACGACAAGACCTACGTGCACCGCATCGGACGCACCGGCCGCGCAGGACGCTCCGGCGTCGCCGTCACGCTGGTCGGCTGGGACGAGGTCACCCGCTGGCGGGCGATCGACGAGACCCTCGACCTGGGACGCAACGACCCGCCGCAGTGGTTCTCCGGCTCCCCGGAGTTCCTCGCCGAGTTCTCGCTGCCCGAGGACGTCCGCGACCGCGTCGGGCCGCCGCGCAAGGTGCAGGGCGCGGCGTCCTCCACCGCACCGGCGAAGCGCCAGTCGCCGCGCAACTCCCGGGAGCGGGGCAGGGACCGGAGAGCCCGGCCGTGAGCCGAGCCCGGCCCGGTGCGCCCGCTGAACGGCGCACCCGCACCGACCTCGCGGTCACCGCACTGATCACCGTGGCGGTGCTGCTGCTGGTGGTGGGGACGTGGTTCTTCTCCGACTCCCGCGGCACCACCCACACCGACTCAGGTGCCGGGGAGGCCATCGCGCCGGCCCCTGCCGCCCAGGGCACGCCGGACCGGCTGGAGGAGATCTGGCGGACCGACTCGCTGCCCTCCGACACCGGTGAGCCGGTACTGGTGGACGGCACGGCGGTGGCACGGGGCAGCGACACCGTGCGCGGCATCTCGGTCGACGACGGCGCCGAAGGCTGGTCCTACGGCCGCGACCACGAACTGTGCGGTGTGACCGGCAACTGGGGGCGCGTGGTCGCGGTGTTCCGCGGGCCGAAGGGGTGTTCGGACGTGACCTCGCTGACCGCCTCCACCGGCCGCTACCAGGACACCCGTTCCTCACTGGGCGGACAGTCCCCGGTGTTCTTCCGCTCCCTCGACCATGTCGGCGTGCTCGACGACGAGCGGGCGGAGCTGTGGCGCTCCGACCTGGTGCGCACCGTGGAGGTCGGGCACGTGGAGACCCCCGTCGACAACGAGGCGCAGCCCCTCGACGGCTGCCGGTTCACCTCCGCGCAGACCCGCAAGGACCTGCTGGCGGTGCTGACCGACTGCGACCGGGAGGACGGCAAGGGCACGGTGAGCCTGGAGGTCGCCGACCCGGAGGAGGCGAACACCCCGGAGACCACCCACGAGTTCACCGTCCCCCCGGACGCCGAACTCGTCGGCGTGGCCCAGGAGGCCGCGGTGATCTACGTGCACGGCGACGGGACGCGCGCGTCCGACGCCGACGACTACACGGGCAGCCGCTTCCAGGTGCTGCACACCGACGGTTCCTTCGAGCAGCACCCGGCCGACCCCTCCCCCACGCTGGCGCACCTCGCCGACGGTCGGGGCGACGAACCCTTCGTCGCCGCCACCGGCGACCTGCCCCACCACATGACCTGGTTCGACGGGGAACGCCTGGTGGGCTTCGGGCCGACGAACCTGGAACCCCGCTTCACCGTGCCCGCGTTGGGCACCGGGGCGGCGATGGACGGCTCGCTGCTGGTGCCGGTGGACGACGGCGTGGCCGTGGTCGACTGGGAGGACGGTTCGGTGCAGCGCACGGTGCCGGTGGACCGCGGTCCCTACGACGGCCCGGTCAGCCTGCGCGTGCAGGGCGACGTCGTCGTCGAACAGCGCGGCGACGAGATGGTCGCGCTGCGGGCCCTGTCCTGATTCCCGGTCAGCGCCCGTAGCGCCGTGCCGCCCACTCCACCGCGGAGGGGTTGAACTGCAACACCAGACCCACGATGCCCAGGGCCGCCGTCGGCAGTCCGAGTTCGGGGCGCCCCGAGGAGAACATGTAGACCGAGATCAGCACGAGGAGGAGCTGCAGCATCGCCACCGGGCCACGGCCCCAGCGGCGGCCGGTCGACAGGCACCAGCCGGCGGCCAGGACCACGCCGCCGAAGAAGCCGAACCACAGGGCCGTCCCCCAGCCGTAGCCGATCGACTCCGCACCCGCCCCGGCGAATTCGGCGGTCGTGTCCTCCTCACCGCTGACCGCGAGGGTCACGAGGTAGACGGCGAAGGCCAGACCCGCGGCGCCCTCCAGGATCCCCAGCCACCCGGCCCAGCGGACACTCGACGGCAGGACGAGTGCCCTACCTGCACCATCCGAACGTCCGACTCCACGATCATCTGCATTCCTGGGGCTCATAGGGGCAGATTCTACCGGGGACCTGCGATGGGGCGGCAACCGGCACACCACCGGAAACGGACCGAGCTGTCCGTTAACCCACCCTTACCTAAATAGGCAAATCGATCCGATGTGAGCTTAACCACAAATACCGCCGACCCCCTAGCGGACTCCGTTATGACGTGCCAATATTGCACATGTAACAGAGAGAGGGACACGAGGTTACGGACAGGTAAAGCACCGAACCCGGCCCGACCTCTCTGACCGACACAGCCTCTTCGTGGTCTCACTCTACCGTGACCCGGGGCACGTCACCGAATCCCACCGACGAACTCGACCCGTCCCACCGACGGCCGCGGGCACGACTGCCCACGTCCGGCCCTCGGAACGAACGGTCAGCCAAACTGCAGCAACACTGTTGAAGGAGAAGATCACCATGGACTGGCGCCACGAAGCCATCTGCCGTTCCGAAGACCCCGAGCTGTTCTTCCCGGTGGGCAACTCCGGCCCCGCCCTCGCCCAGATCGCCAAGGCGAAGCTGGTCTGCAACAAGTGCCCCGTCACCAACGCCTGCCTCGCGTGGGCCATCGAGTCCGGCCAGGACGCCGGCGTGTGGGGCGGCATGAGCGAGGACGAGCGCCGCGCCCTGAAGCGTCGCAACAACCGCGGCCGCGCCCGCACCCGCGTCGCGACCGCGTAGCACGCCGTCCCTGCGCACAGCTTCGGTAACCATGGGGTGGATTTCCCACCCGACGTGCTCCCCGGTATCCTGAAACGGTTATCAGTACTTTTCCACCGTCAACGAGGAGCCGACATGAGCAAGCGTGGCCGTAAGCGCAAGGATCGCCGCAAGAAGAAGGCGAACCACGGTAAGCGTCCGAACGCCTGACGTTCGCACCTACCGACGAGGCCCGACCCCGGGACAGAGATCCCGGGGCCGGGCCTTTTTGTGTGCCAGCCGATGGCGATGCACGACCGGAGAGGTACCAAGTTGGACCTGGGAGCGTTGAGTTGGCCGACTCAATGCTCCCAGGCCCAACCTGGTACCCGTCGCCGCCGGAGACAGGGGCAGAAATCGAGCGTGGGATGGTTGATCCCGGAGGGTCAAACATCCCACGCTCGC
>JAKDIS010000080.1 GCA_030450335.1 Corynebacterium sp.
CGCTCAGCCCGTCTCGACCTGCAGGCGACCGGGTTGTACGGGGCAAGTCCCGGGAAGCGGTGGCCTAGCGCCTCTGCTGCCCGGCGCAATCCCTGCATTTCGGTCCGGTGACTGGCAGTGATCGGACCGAAATGCAGGGATTGCGCCGGGGACTCGGGACGAGCTGCTTCGGGCTACCCGGAGTCAGCGGGCGCAGCCTCCATGGGCCGGTACGACGGAGCAATGGCGGCTCCGCGGCTCAGTAGCTCCCGAAGAGCTATCCGAGCCCCCTTCCTCTAGCTTGACCTGCTGCGGAGCGCCGGTCCCGGACACACATTCTGTCGTTTAACCCGTGCCCCACCTGCGCGGGGTACGGGTTATGCGGCGTTCAGCACGATCATCCAGATGGCGATGTGGTGCAGGCCGGCGGCGATGATCGTGCCGGCGTGGAAGACCTCGTGGAAGCCGAACCAGTGTTCGCTGATCGTCGGCCACTTCAGCGCGTACCCCAGCGCGCCGACGCTGTAGATCACCCCGCCGAGGATGATGAGCACCAGCTCCGGTGCCGTGAGCCCGTGCCACAGGATGTTCATGCCGAACACGGCGATCCACCCGAGCACCAGGTAGATCGTGACGGACAACCACCGCGGGTGGGTGATCCACAGGATGTTGACCGCCACCGCGGCGATCGCCGTGACCCAGCACAGCACCAGGAGTGGCACCCGGTTTCCCGGTGCGTCGGCGCCGAGGAAGATCGGCCCGTAGGTGCCGGCGATGAAGATGGCGATCATGGAGTGGTCGGCCCGCCGCCAGCCCTGCACCGAACCCTCGCTCTTCCAGGGCACGCGGTGGTACAGGGCGGAGACCCCGAGCATGCCGGCGAGGCAGAGCGCGTAGACGGCGGTGGCCACGGCCAGCCAGGAGAACCCGGTGGTGGCGAACGCCAGGACGGTGAGGCTGGTGCCGGTGCCGAGGAAGAACCAGAACGCGAACAGGTGCAGGTAGCCGCGCAGCACGGGCCGCGGCCCGCGGTAGAACACGGTGCGCCGGGTGGGGGTACCGGGGTCGGTGGTCATGACACGCCCCTCACACCGCACCTGGCCCGCTGCCCGGCTCGCGACCCGGCTCATGACGAAGCCGCGGCTCGACCCGGGAGGCGGGGATGAACCCGGACTTGTCGCGGTAGAACTCGCGGATCCTCGCCATGTCGGCGGCGACGTCGCCGGTGACCTCGAAGGTGGGGCCGAGGCCGGTGGTCATGGTGGGACGGTCCACGTAGCCGAGCGTGAGCGGCAGGCCGGTCTGCTCGGCGAGGCGGTAGAAGCCGGACTTCCAGTACTCGTGCGCACCGCGGGTGCCGTCCGGCGTGATGACGATGGCCAGGCCCTTGTCGTCGTTGAGCTGGGAGACCAGGTCCCCCACGACCTCGCCGGGGGACTCCCGGTCGACGGCGATCCCCCCGAGCGCGCGCATCACCGGGCCCCGCAAGCCGTGGAAGAGGCTGGTCTTGCCCAGCCACCGCATCCTGATCCCCAGCTTCCACGCGATGGCGAGCATGAGGATGAAGTCCCAGTTGGACGTGTGCGGTGCGCCGATGAGGATCGTTGGACGCTGAGGCGCGGGCTGGGGTGCCAGCCGCCACCTGCTGACGAACCAAAACGCACTGGCGATGAGGCGTTTTATCATTGGCCCATATTACAACGACAGCGGCGTGGAGACGGGGTGGAGACGGGGCTACCAGGGGGCCTCCAGGTGGCCTTCAGGGGCCCTCCAGCAGCTCCCCGGCGACGCCTACGCCGCGTCCAGCAGATCGCGCGCGGTGCCCACCGCGGTGACGGCGGCGTCCGGGGAGACCCGGACGAGCACGGACGCGGAGATCACCAGCCCGGTGCAGGCGTCGGCCAGGGTCTCCTGGCGGGCCGGTTCCAGCTGCGGCCGGGCGGCGCGGATGCCGCGCAGGTAGGCGGCGCGCAGTTCGGCGCGGTAGTCGTCGACGACGCGGGCCATCGTCGCGTCCCTGCCGATGGGGGCGGTGGCGGCGTTGAGGATGAGGCACCCATCAGAACCATCAGCCGCGCTGGCGGCGTCCTGCGCGCCGAAGGCGTCCTTGAGCATGTCGAGGTAGCGCCCGAAGGCGTCCGGAGCGACGGTTTCGCCGGTCAGCGGGGTGAGGCTGGGGCGGATGACCTCGTCGAGGTAGTTGGTCACGGCGGCGTCGAACAGGCCGCGTTTGGAGCCGAAGGCGTGGTAGATGCTGGAGCGGCCCAGGCCGGTGGCGCGTTCGAGTTCGGGGAGCGGGGCGTTGTCGAAGCCGTGGCGCCAGAAGACCGCGCGCGCGTCGCGCACGGCGGTCTCGGTGCTGAATGTCTGTGGGCGTCCCATCGTCGGGCCTCGTCATCCTTCCGCAGTTGCGTACCGGTCGGTACAGTATATACTGTACTGGCCGGACTAAAACTCTGGCCGGGCTCCACATGACACCACCGGACCCGCCGCCACCAGCGTACCGAACCAGGAGAACCATGCCGCAGGCAACAAGCACCCAGATCCAGTTGGTCCACCGACCGACCGGCTGGCCCACGCACGACGACTTCCGCACCGTCACCGTCACCTACCCCGACCCCGCCCCCGGCGAGGTCCGCGTCGCCAACGAGTTCGTCTCCGTCGACCCCTACATGCGCGGCCGGATGAACGAGGGCCGCAGCTACGTCCCGCCCTTCGCACTCGGCGAGACCACCACCGGCGGCGCCGTCGGACGCGTCACCGCCTCGGCGTCCGACGCCCTGCCCGTCGGCACCGCGGTGCTCCACGAGCACGGGTGGACGGACGTCATCCAGGACGACGCGGCCACGTTCCGGCCCGTCCCCGACATCCCCGGCGCGCCGCTCTCCGCCCACCTGCACATCCTCGGCCTCACCGGGCTGACCGCCTACGTGGGTCTGACCCGGATCGCGTGGATGAAGCCGGGCGACACCGTCTTCGTCTCCGGGGCGGCCGGGGCCGTGGGCACCGCCGTCGGCCAGATCGCGCGCCTGCTCGGCGCCGGACGCGTCATCGGCTCCGCCGGCACCGACGCGAAGGTCGACCTGCTGACCGGGAGGTACGGCTACGACGCCGCGCTGAACTACCGCGACGCCCCCGTCCGCGAGCAGCTCCCCGCGCTCGCGCCGGACGGGGTGGACGTGTTCTTCGACAACGTCGGCGGCGACCACCTCGAGGCCGCGCTCGACGTGATGAACGACGCCGGACGCCTCGCCCTGTGCGGCGCGATCACCGGCTACAACACCACCGACCGCGTACCCGGCCCCGACAACCTGCAGAACATCATCACCCGCGGCCTCACCGTCGGCGGGTTCACCGTGGGCGCCCACCTCGACCTGGTCGAGGAGTTCACCACGCGCATGGCCGGCTGGATCGGCTCCGGCGAGATCGTGTGGGACGAGACCGTCGTCGACGGCATCGGCGACACCGTCGACGCCTTCCTCGACATGATGCGCGGCGCCAACACCGGAAAGATGCTCGTCAACGTCCAGAACACCCGAAACGGAGAAGCAGCATGAGCACCGACACCAATGCAGGACGCACCGCCGTCCTGGTCGTGGACCCCTACAACGACTTCCTCTCCGAGGGAGGCAAGGTCTGGCCGATGGTGCAGGACGTCGCCGAGGACGTCGGCCTCCTCGACAACCTGCGCACCCTCACCGACGCCGCGCGGCACCGCGACGTCCCCGTCGTCTTCGTGCCCCACCGCCGCTGGACGCCGACGAACATGCACGACTGGCGGTTCGTGAACCCGAACCAGGCCGCCGCCCTGGAGATGAGGCTGTTCGAGGCCGGTGAATGGGGCGGCGAGTTCCACCCGGACTTCCGGCCCGGCGGGGACGACGTGGTCGTCGCCGAGCACTGGGCGCAGAACGGCTTCGCCAACACCGACCTGGACCTTCAGCTCAAGCAGCACGGGGTGACGCACGTGGTGCTCGTCGGCATGCTGGCCAACACCTGCATCGAGGCCACCGGGCGCTACGCCATGGAGCTGGGCTACCACGTGACCCTCGTGCGCGACGCCACCGCGGCGTTCACCCCCGAGATGATGCACGCCGCCCACGAGCTCAACGGCCCGACCTACGCGCACCGCATCGCCACGACCGCGGAGGTGCTCGAGGGGCTCTGAGTCTCCTTCCGCGCCACGCTCCCCCGCCCTTTCCCCGGCGTACCCTCGGCGGGGAGAGCGCAGGCCCCACCGCCAGGAAGGCAACCTCAGCCATGACCCAGGACCGCCCGCAGGTCGAACTCAACCCGCTGTTCGCCCGTGTGGGCGAGACCACCAGCTTCCCCCGGAACCGCATCCCGGAGTCCGAGTCCCTCCCCGAGACCGCCTACCAGGTAATCCACGACGAGGCCATGCTGGACGGCAACGCCCGGATGAACCTGGCCACCTTCGTGGGTACGTGGATGGACGACTACGCCGACCGTCTCTACCGCGAGGCCTTCGACAAGAACATGGTCGACAAGGACGAGTACCCCGCCACCGCGGACATCGAGGAACGCTGCTGGCGCATGATCGCCGCCCTGTGGAACGCACCCGACCCAGACGGCACGGGCAGTGCAGACGGTACGGGCGGGGCCGTCGGCACCTCGACGATGGGCTCGTCCGAGGCCTGCATGCTGGGCGGACTGGCGTTGAAACGCCGCTGGCAGCACCGCCGCCGCGCCGCCGGCGCGTCCACCGCACGTCCGAACCTGGTGATGTCCTCGGCGGTGCAGGTGTGCTGGGAGAAGTTCTGCAACTTCTTCGACGTCGAACCGCGCTACGTGCCGATCAGCGAGGAGCACAAGGTCCTCGACGGTCACGACCTGGAACGGTACGTCGACGAGGACACCATCGGTGTGGTGGCGATCCTGGGGGTGACCTACACGGGCATGTACGAGCCGGTGGCCGACATCGCCGCCGCACTCGACAGGATCGAGTCGGACACCGGCCTGGACGTGCGCATCCACGTGGACGCCGCGTCCGGCGGCATGATCGCCCCGTTCCTGCAGCCGGAGATGGAGTGGGACTTCCGGCTGCCGCGGGTGGCGTCGATCAACGTGTCCGGCCACAAGTACGGGTTGGTCTACCCCGGGCTCGGGTGGGTCGTGTGGCGCCGGGCCGAGGACCTTCCGGAGGACCTGGTCTCCCGGGTGAGCTACCTCGGCGGGGACATGCCGACCTTCGCGCTGAACTTCTCCCGCCCCGGCGCGCAGGTGCTGCTGCAGTACTACCTGTTCCTGCAGCTCGGGATGGACGGGTACCGGCGGGTCCAGCAGAACACCATCGACGTGGCCCGGTACCTGGCCCGGGAGATCGGGGCGATGCCGGAGTTCGACCTGTGGAACGACGCGCAGGACGTCCCGGTGTTCGCCTGGCGCCTCGCGGGCGCCGCCGCACGCGGCTGGACGCTCTACGACCTCTCCGACCGGCTGCGGATGAAGGGCTGGCAGGTGCCCGCCTACCCGATGCCCGACGACCTCTCCGACGTCACCGTCCAACGCATCGTGGTGCGCAACGGCATGAGCCGCGACCTGGCGTCCTTCCTGGTGCGTGACCTGCGTGCCTGCGTCGACCACCTCAATGCCGCGGACCCTGCCGCCGGGCAGTCGCATCCGGGCTTCCACCACTGAGCCGGTCCGCGGCGTAGCGTCGTGGCAACTGACCGTCGACGAAAGGTCTCCCCATCACGACAGGTATCCGCGGCACGGTCGGCGGGACCCCCCTGGTCCTGCTCGACCGTCTCTTCCCCGGCCCGGCACGGGTGTGGGCGAAACTCGAGGGGTTCAACCCCAGTGGCAGCGCCAAGGACCGCACGGCCGCCGCGTTGCTCGCCTCCGCACTGTCCACGGGCACCGTGCGGGCGGGCGGGTGCGTGGTGGAGTCCAGTTCCGGCAATCTCGGCGTGGCCCTGGCCAGGGACTGCGCACTGCACGACATCGACTTCCACTGCGTGGTGGACCCGCACGCGAACCGCCAGACGGTGGCGGTGATGACGGCCCTGGGCGCGACGGTGCACCACGTGGACTCCCCGGACCCGGCGACCGGCGACTGGCTCGCCGCCCGGCGCACCCGGGTCGCCGACCTGCTCCGTGAACTCCCGGGCGCGGTGAACCTCGACCAGTACTCCAACCGGGCGGCGTTCGACGCGCACTCCTCCGGGACGATGCGGGAGATCGTCGACCAGCTCGGACGCGCCCCGGACGCCCTGTTCGTGGCGGTGAGCACCACCGGGACGATCGGCGGGTGCGTCCGGCACCTGCGCGAGACCGGTGCGCGCACCCGGGTCACCGCGGTGGACGCGGAGGGGTCGGTGCTCTACGGCGGTCGGCGTGGGGAACGTCTGCTGCCGGGGTTCGGTGCCGGGGTGGTCCCGGACCTCGCCGGGCTCACGGACATCGGGGACGTCGTGCGGGTGTCCGCGGCAGACACGGTGGCCGGTGCCCGGGCGCTGGCGCGGCGGGAGGGGATCCTGCCCGGGGCGTCCGGCGGCGCGGTCGTCGCGGCGGCTGCGGGCCGTGCCCGTGAACACGGCCGGAGCCAGGATGCGGAACAGCGGACGGACACCGTGCTAGTGCTGCACGACTTCGGTACCGCCTACCTGGACACGCTCTACGACGACGACTGGGTCGCCGAACACATCGGGGTGGTGCCGTCATGGCGGTGAACTCTCCCGACCTGAGGGTCGCGATCATCGGGGCCGGCCCGCGGGGCCTGTGGGCCGCTGAGGAGCTCCTGGACCAGGCGCGGGCGCACGGGGTGAGGGTGGCCGTGGACGTGTGGGACGACCGGGCCCCCGGCGCCGGGTCGGCCTACGGCACGGAGCAGCCCGACCACTGGACGATGAACGTGTCCTCGCACATCGTCACCAGTGCCCTGGGTAGTTTCGACGGGTGGCGGCGGCAGTTCGGGCGTGGATCCGACGCCGACCCTTTCCCGCCCCGGTCGCTGGTGGGCCGGTTCTTCGCCGAGTCCTGGCAGGCCCTGCTCGACTCCACGCGGCAACCGGACTCGGGGTGCACGCTGCACATCGTGGCCGCCCGGGTCACCGACCTGGGCGAACTGGAGGGGTACGACGAAGTGCTGCTGGCAACCGGGCACGCCCGGACCTGGCCCGGGGCCCTGCCCCCGACCGTCGGGTCGGGGGACGTCCCCGCCGTACCGGTCGTCGGGGTCTATCCACCCGACGGGCTGCGCAGGATCGCCGCGGGCGCGGTGGTGGACGTGCGCGGCGCGGCGTTGACGTTCGTGGACGCCGCGCTGGAGCTCACCCTCGGTCGCGGCGGTTCCGTTGTCCCCGCCGACGGAGGGTGGGTCTACCGCCGCGGCGGGTCCGAGCCTGCGGCCATCCGGCCGCTCAGCCGCACCGGCCGGTTCATGACGGTGAAGCCGGAGCCGGGCAGTCCCCTGGCGGGTCTGCGGCCGTCGGACGGGTTGGCCGCCGAGGAGCGTCGGGTGCGGGTGAGTCGCGACCTCGGGGAGCTGCGGGACGCGGTGGCGTGCGCGGCGGACCGTCTGCTTGCCACGGCCCGGGGCACGGAGGACGGGGCTCTCGTGCGCCGCGTCATCGCAGGTACCGATACCGGAGTGGATGCCGTGACCGAGCTCCGCAACTCCCACGCGGTCGCCACCGGCGCCGCAACCCCCGACGCCGCCTGGGCGGTCGGCCACGCGTGGCGCTCGCTCTACCCCGCGATCGTGTGGCGTACGTCCCACGGTCGACGCATCTCACTGCCCGGTTTCGCGGCGTTGGCCCGGACCCTGGAGCGCGTGGCGTTCGGGCTGCCGCCGCACAACGCCGCCCGGCTGCTGGCCCTCATCGACGCCGGGGTCGTCCACGCCCCGGTACGCGCGGAGGTCGGGACGCTGACGCCGCCGGCCGACGTGGTCGTGGACGCGGTCCTCGCCCCGGCCGGGGACGTCCCCGGCACCCTGGCGTCCGGTACCGGGCGGGTGGACGCCGCGGGGCACGTGGTGGGCCGACCGGGGCTCTCGGTGGTCGGACGGGACGCCGACGCGTCACTGACCGGGGCCGACTCCCTCAACCGCTCCCTGCACGACGTGGTGCCACGGTGGGCACGGCGGGTGGTCAGGGCCCACGGGCCCAGCCGCCCCGGGACGCCCGGCGCCGAGGGGACCGTACCGCTGCCCGCACGGCTGGAGCCGTGGATGGTGGAGCTGCTGGGTGACGCCGGGGCGTGTCGCACGTTGCTGGAGGAGCACGGGTCCCCGGTCAACGTCCTGCGCACCGCACCGATGGTGCGCAACATGGCGGAGCTGCGCGACGCCGGCGCCGACGCCGGGGTGGAGACCCGGGTGTTCTACGCCCGCAAGGCGAACAAGGCCCTGTGTTTCGTGGACACCGCGCTCCGGGCCGGTCACGGGGTCGACGTCGCCAGCGAACGCGAGCTGCGCCAGGTCCTCGACCGTGGTGTGCCCGGGGACCGCGTGATCCTCAGCGCGGCGGTGAAACCGGACCGGCTGCTGCAACTGGCGGTGGACAACGCGGTGACCGTGTCGGTGGACAACGTGGCCGAACTGCACCGACTCAGCCGTCTCAGCCGTCTCAGCCGTCTCAGCGAGCAGGGTGACGGCGCTCCCGCGGTCCGGGCGCGCGTCGCCCCGCGGGTGTCGCCGGACCCGGAGCGTCTGCCACCGACCCGCTTCGGGGAACGTCCGGCGATCTGGCGGGACGCGCTCGTGGAAGTTGGGGGCACGGTGGAGGTCGTCGGCGCGCACGTGCACCTGCACGGTTACTCCGCCGCGGACCGGCGGCTCGCCCTGGTCGACGCCCTGCAGGTCACCGATGCCGCGACGGAGCTGGGGCACCGTCCAGAATTCGTCGACCTGGGTGGCGGTGTGCCGATGAGCTACCTCGACGACGGGTCCCGGTGGGAGGCGTTCCTGGACGCCCGCCGCGCGATGGTCGACGGCACCGGGGCGTCCTTCACGTGGAAGTCGGACCCGCTGGCGAACACCTACCCCTTCCACCAGTCGCCGGTGCGCGGCGACTGGTTGCGCGGACTGCTCGACGGATCCGTCGCCGACGCGCTGATCCGAAGGGGCCTGCGGCTGCACCTGGAACCGGGGCGCGCGGTGCTCGACGGTTGCGGGATGATCCTGGCACGGGTGGCCTTCCTCAAGGACCGTAGCGACGGTGTCCCCTTGGTCGGGGTGGAGATGAACCGTACGCAGTGCCGTACCACCTCCGACGACATCCTCGTCGACCCCCTGCTCGTCCGGCAGCGGACGCCTGGCACAGGTCGATCCGGCCGTCCGGAACGCGGTCCCGACGCGGAGGGTTTCCTCGTCGGCGCGTACTGCATCGAGGACGAGGTGATCATCCGCCGCCGGATGCGTTTCCCGGAGGGGATCTCGACGGGGGACACCCTGGTCGTCCCGAACACCGCCGGCTACTTCATGCACATCCTCGAGAGCGCCTCGCACCAGATCCCACTGGCACGCAACGTGGTCCTCTACGACAGGGTCCGGGTCGACGACATCGACCGCTGACGCACACAACGCCGATCCCCCTTCCTATCCACCCCGAATGGAAGGGGAACAATGCGCGCGCGGTGATGGTTGACTCTGGTCATGACACAGCGAACAGACCGCACAGCACCCACCGACGCCCCCGTCCTCGACGTCGTCGCCGGACGGTGGAGCCCGCGCATCTTCGACCGCTCCTCCCCCGTCGACGAGGACGCGCTGCGCAGCGCCCTGGAGGCCGCCCGGTGGGCGCCCTCGGCGTTCAACCGTCAGCCCTGGCGGTTCCTCCTCGCCCGCCGCGGCGGTCCCGCCCACGCCACGGTGCTGGACTCGCTCATCGAGTTCAACCGCGGGTGGGCGAAGGACGCCGCGGCGCTGGTGGTCATCGTCGCCGAGACCACCGACGCCGACGGCAACGTCCTGCCCGAGGCGCGGTACGACGCCGGGCAGGCCGCGGCGTACTTCACCATCCAGGCGCACGCCAACGACCTGCTGGTCCACCAGATGAGCGGCTTCGACCCCGCCGCCGTCGCCGAGGCCTTCTCCCTGGACGAGGGGCTGGTGCCCCTCACCGTGGTCGCCGTCGGCGTCCTCGGGGACGTGACGGGTGACGGCGCCGACGGGGTGGACGCCGCCGTGCTGGAGCGGGAGAACGCGCCGCGTACCCGCCGGCCGCTGACGGACTCCGTGCTCGTCGACGGGTGAGCGGCTACCGGACGGCCACCGCAGGCACGGCAGGCACAGCGGGCACGGCGGGCACGGCGGGCACGGCGGGCACAGCCGCAAGGAGCGTGCGGGTGTAGGGGTGCCGCGGATCGTCGAAGACCTGGTCGGCGGTCCCGGACTCCACGACCTCACCGTCGCGCATCACGATGATGTCGTCGCTGACGTGGTGGATCACCCCGAGGTCGTGGGAGATGAACAGCAGCGCCACCCCGGTCTCCGCCTGGAGGGTGGTGAGCAGGTCGAGGATGCGTGCCTGGACGGACACGTCGAGGGCGGAGACCGGTTCGTCGCAGACGATCACGTCCGGGTCGCTGGCCAGGGCACGGGCGATCGCCACGCGTTGGCGCTGTCCCCCGGACAGCCGGAGGGGACGTGACGGCCGGAAGTCGTCCGACAGTCCCACCTGGTCGAGCAGTTCGGTGACCCGCGTCTGCGCCGGGCCTCCGGTCAGCCCCGTCGTCGACACCGCGTCGAGCAGGATCCGGCCGACCGACCACCGCGGGTCGAAGGAGCTCAGCGGGTCCTGGTAGATCACGGAGACGTGCCGGCCGAGGAACTCCACGGACCCCTCGTCGGGGTCGGTGAGTCCGAGCACGATCCGGGCGGTGGTGGACTTGCCGGACCCGGACTCCCCCACGATGCCGAGGGTGCGTCCCCGGTGCAGCTCGAAGCTCACGTCGCGCACCGCCGGCACCCCAGACGCAGCAGCACCACCGCGTCGCCGCCTCCCCCGGAAGCTCTTCGCCAGCCCCGTCGCGCGCACCACCGGTTCACCCACCGGGGCCGGGCGTCCGAACGGGACCGGTTCGCCCGAGGTCAGCAGCCGGCCCCGGGAACCCGCCGTCGGCACGGCGGCGAGCAGGCTGCGGGTGTAGCTGTGCCGCGGGTCGGCGAGGACCTCGGCGGCGGGCCCCTCCTCCACGACCTCGCCGTGGCGCACCACGACCACCCGGTCGGCCAGCCGGGCCACCACCGACAGGTCGTGGGAGATGAGGATCAGCGCCGTCCCGTCGTCGGTGGCGGCCTTGAGCACGTCGAGGACCTGCGCCTGCACCGTGGCGTCCAGTGCGGTGGTCGGTTCATCGGCGACGATGAGGTCGGGGCGGTTGGCCAGCGCCGAGGCGATGAGCGCACGCTGGCGTAGCCCGCCGGAGAGTTCGTCGGGACGTTGGCCGGCGCGCAGTGCCGGGTCCGGCACGCCGACCAGGTCGAGCAGTTCCAGCGTCCGGTCGCGGCGTGCCTGCCGGGAGAGCCGGGCCCGTCCCCGGTGGTGGGTGTCGAGCGCCTCCCCGATCTCCGCGCCGACGGTCCGGAGCGGGTCGAGGGCGACCAGGGCGTCCTGGAGCACCAGGCCGATGCGTCCCCCGCGGATCCGGCGCCACCGGCGCGCGCCGAACCCCCGGACGTCGGCCCCGTCGAACTCCAGGCGCCCGGCGCCGACCTGCGCCCCAGGGCCGGCGAGGCCGAGCAGGGAGCGCACGGACACGGACTTGCCCGACCCCGACTCGCCGACCACGGCGAGGGTCTCGCCGCGGTGCACGGACAGGGACACGCCACGCACGACCTCGTGCTCGCCGAAGGAGACGTGCAGGTCACGGATGTCGACCAGCGGGGCGTCCCCGGTGGTGTTGTCTTCAGTCATGGTCATCCTCGTTCGAGTCGGGTGCCCAGGGCACGGCCCAAGGTGGTGAAGGTGAGTGCGACGACGACGATCGCGAGCCCGGGGAACACCTCGAGCCACCAGGCGACCGTGATGTAGGTGCGCCCGGAGTCCAGCAGCGCACCCCACTCCGGGTCCGGCGGGGCCACGCCCAGGCCGAGGTAGGCCAGGCCGGACGCCCAGATCAGCGCCTGGCCGACGCCGAGGGTCACGGTCACGATGAGCGGACGCAGCGCGTTCTGGCCCTACCCTCGTTGAGTGGACACCCGATTTAGCGGGCCCCGTCCCGCACG
>JAKDIS010000081.1 GCA_030450335.1 Corynebacterium sp.
TGCTCGCCGCCGAACCCCACGCGCTGATCCTCGACAGTCTCGCCGACATCCCGGCGCTGCACGAGGTGCCCGCCACCCGTCGTGCCGACTGATAGCCTGCCGCCAGAAGCCCCGCCAGTCCCCGCCCGATCTCGGGCGCCCGCGACCAGGAAGGACGTCATGAGCGAGCGCACCCGTCAACGAGACTCCCTGCTCTTCCCGTGGGCTCTCCTCGCCCTCTCCGTGCTCCTCCTGGTGTCCGGACTCTCCTTCATGTTCCCCGTGCCGGCGCTGCTCGGCGCATGGGCGCTCTGGCGCGCGCGTAAGACGCCGGACGACCGGCGCCCGGTGGTGCTCGCCGTCCTGTCGTTCGCGGTGGCCACGCTGATGATCGTCGTGCTGACGGTCCTGACCCCCGTGAACTACGTGGACACGGAGGAGTTCCCGTCGACCGGCTGGGTGGAGCAGGAGTAGCGGGTCTGCCGAAAGCGGCGGCGAGGGGCCAAGATCGAGCGTGGGATGTTTGAATCCGGTGATTCAGACATCCCACGCTCGATTTTGGCCCCTTGTCCGTGAGGTGTGGGGTCAGAGGTCGGCGGCGTCGCCGAGGTAACCGACAAGCGGGCGCGGTTCGTCGATGACGGAGAAGTCCGTGGCGTCGCCGGTGATGATGCGTGACCTCTCGCCGCCGACCGCGGTCGGCACCGCGCCGGCCAGCGTCACGCGCCGGATCTTGCGGTGGTGGTCGCCGAAGTCCTTCACCCCGTAGTGCTGGGTGGCGTGGTTGTCCCAGAGCACCACGTCGCCGTCGTTCCAGTTCCAGCGGAAGGTGTTGTCCTCCTTGGTGATGCGGTCCTGGAAGGCGGAGAAGAGGTCCTGGAACTCGCGCGGCTTCAGCCCGGTGAAGCCCTTCACGAAGTGGCCCAGCAGCAGGGAACGCTCGCCGGTCTCCGGGTGGACGTGGACGACCGGGTGCTCGGTCTCGAAGACGTTGCGGGTGAACTCGCGGCGGTGCTCGGAGTCGTCCTCGGACTGGTGGCCGGCGGCGTAGTCGTACTCGTTGGAGTGCGTGGCCCAGAGGTTGTCGGCGAGGATGCGCAGGGGTTCGGGCAGTGCCTTGTAGGCGGCGGTGGTGTTCGCCCAGATCGTCGCCCCGCCGTAGGGAGGCAGGTCGATGGCGCGCAGGATCGAGATCTTCGGGATGCGGTCGACGAAGGTCACGTCGGTGTGCCAGGAGTTCGCCGCGCCCTCGAGCGTGAGACGTTCCAGGCCGGTGGAGTGCACGGTGGGGTGCGCCTGGGTGGGCGTGCCGAGTCGTTGGGCGAAGGCGTACTGGGACTCGTCGGTGAGGTTCTGGTCCCGGAAGACCACGGCCTTGTGGGTGGCCAGGGCGGTGCGGATGAACTCGACCTCGTCGTCGGTGATGTCGCCGCCGAGCCGGATGCCGTCGACCCGGGCGCCGATGTTCTGGCCGAGGCGGGTGACGGACGGGGCGGTGCTTTCCTCCGGGGTGGTGGGCTGTGGTGAGGCTAGGGTGCTGGTCATGGTGTGCCTTTCGATGGTCGAGCGCGAGAACAGGTAGACTGATCTGTCTGTTTTTGCACGATACGGTCTCGCAGCGCCACCGGGCTAGGCTTCGTCTCACGGTGAAATGAACGTGGACGCCGTCCACTCCCGGATGATCCGCGCTACCTCGTCCAGTTGGGCCTCCAGCAGGAAATGGCCGCCGCCGAGGAGCTCTAGTGGGGGTCCTCTACGTCACGCAGGAATGCGGTCGCGCCGTCGGGTCCGAAGATCTCGTCGTTGCGCCCCCATACTGCGAGGACGGGTACGTGCGAATCGCGCAGCCACCGGTGGACTGGGACGCACCCGATAGCGAACCGGTTGACCTGGTCTTCCTCATCGCGGTCCCGGCGGATGCCGGCAAGCAGCACCTGAAGATCCTCACGCAACCGGACCGTGCACTGATGAAGGACGATTTCCACGCTGTCCTTCGCTGGGCGGACTCCCCGGGCCGGGTTGTGGAGCCGGTCGGTGAGAGGGCGGGTTAGATCACCGCATGACCGACTGCTTCATCTGGGCGGCCTGTCGAGGGCACCTCGAGGGCCGTCGGCTGATCTCCGGCGGCTCACTTCCGTCGGTGGATGCCCAGGTCCGTTCGGCCGGGCAGAATGTCCGTGTCCAACGCCCGGGTCCCGGCATAGTCGCCGTCCCGCAGCCGCCGGTAGGGGACAGGGTGCTCTGCCTCGCTGCTGGTGCCGCCGGTTTCTCCGAGACCGTCGATTCGTTCCACCAGGCGTGCGACCTCCGCGTCGACCCCGGCGCCGTCCAATCCGTCGGCGTCGTAGACCACGTACAGTTCCAGGACGTCGATGCCGACGAACCACAGCGCTCCGTGGGTGAGCGGGAACAGGACAGACTCCAGGTCGCCGCTGACGCCACGGGGTCCCAGGGACCGGTCGTCCTCGCCCACGGTGACGATCACCAGCGCCCGGCGTCCGGACAGCCCGCCGTCGCCGTAGCGCCGGGGGACGCCTAGATCCGGGTCCATGTCCCCGTAGGCGAAGTTCTCGGTGAGCACCCGGTCCAGCCACCCCTTGAGGATCGCCGGCGGTCCGTACCACCACAGCGGGAACTGCAGGACGAGGAGTTCCGCCTCCGCCACCTTGGCGTGCTCGGTACGGATGTCGGCGGGGGTCTCGTCCCGGTTGTACGCTTCGCCCGCCTGCACGGCGATAGCGCCCGGACGGTCGCCTGCGGAACCCAGGTCACGCTCCCGGAGCACCGGGTCGAAGTCCAGTGAGTAGAGATCGGAGGTGGCCACGTTGTAGTGGCGCGACAGAGCGTCGTGTCCTGCGCGGAACAGTTCGCCGTTGAGAGACTGCTGACGCGGATGCGCGTAGACCCACAGGGCTGAACCGGGAATTGTCGGATGCTGGATGGTCATAGTGTGTCACCGTGTCCTTTCCGTCCGGCCGACCGGACGTGTGGTTGTCGGAGTGATCCCCATCGAACACCGCTGTCGGAGACGATGACATAGGTGAAACCCCCTCAAATATTATCCATCGTCTACGGTGGTGCCATGGACATGATCACCGAGGTTCTCGACGGTGTCCGGTCCGCCGGTGCTCTGGTAGGGCGCAGCCTGTTGTCACCGCCGTGGTCCCTGCGGTTCGATGAGTCGGCGTCGATGACACTCGTGGCGGTTGTCCGCGGACACGCATGGGTCGCTTCCGGAGGAGGTCCGCCGGACGGTGCGGACGGCGACGCGACCATCGTCCGACTCGGTTCCGGAGACGTCGGAATCGTGACGGGCCCCCAACCGTTCACGGTCACCAGTGAGAGGGACTGTACGACATCGCCGCTGTGGGTCCAGGCCGCCGAGGGGCGCTGTACGGACGAGAACGGTCGTGCACTGAACGTCGAGGCCATCGGCCTGGGGACGCGTACCTGGGGAACGGCACTGGACGCCGAACATGCGCTGCTCACCGGCACCTATGTGACCGGAAGCCGGACTGCTGACCGCCTCCTGGCCGCACTGCCCCGCGTCCTCGTCATCCCGGCGGCATCGGTGCGTACCGGGGCGCTGGACATGCTGGAAGCAGAGGTCACCGTGGAGGAGCCCGGCCAGGAGGCGGTCATCGACCGCCTCCTCGACCTGGTGCTGGTGGGCGCGTTGCGGGACTGGTTGGCGGGACATCAGGATGAGGCGCCGGGCTGGCACCGGGCCACCTCCGACCCGGTGGTCGCCCCGGCGATCAGGGCCGTCCACGATGCTCCGGAACGTCCCTGGACCGTGGGCGCGCTGGCCTCCCTGGCACGGGTCTCCCGGGCGGCGTTCGCACGCCGGTTCACCGAGCTGATGGGCGAGCCGCCGATCAGTTACCTCACGTCGTGGCGGTTGTGCACAGCGGCGGATCTTCTCGTCGACACCCCGGACACCGTGGACGTCGTCGCCAGGAAAGTCGGCTACTCCGGTGCCTTTTCCTTCAGCAACGCCTTCACACGGGAGTACGGCCAACGGCCGGGGAGTTATCGCGCGCAGAAACAGGCCGGTCGGGCCTGGTGACCAGGTTCAGCGATCAGTCGAATGCCTCCGCCGCGTCCCGGGCCAGCTCGGCGAGGACGGCGGGGCTGTACGGTGCGCGTTCGCCGGGCACGTAGCGCACCGAGTGCAGGTCACCGCTGTACCGGTGGGAGCCGTGCGCCTCGTAGAGTCCCCAGTGCACCGGCCCGCCGCGGTTCACGCCCACGTCGATGCCGCTGAACGGTGCCATGCCGACGAACGCCCACAACCCCGCCAACGTGCCGGACGCGCCGAGCTCCGCCTCCAGCGTCCACGTCGTGCGGAAGTCGGGCAGCGCCGTCGAGCGCAGCAGGACGCTCCGGCGTCCCTCCCGCAGGACGCCGGCGGCGACCTCGTGCAGCCGCCCGTACTCGTTGACCGCCAGGCGCACCTCGCCGGACCCGCCGTCGACGTAGACCACGTAGCCGCCGCCCTGGTCGCCGTGGGCGAGCAGCACCCCGGCGTCCCCCGGCGTGTACGTCACGTCGATGACCACCTCGAAGGAGCGCAGCTGGGTCAGCGCCGAGGAGCGGTAGCGCTCGAGTTTCGGGGTGCCGGGCAGCAGCGTCACCGGGGCCGACAGGCGGGTCTCGGCGGGACGGCGCAGCGCCGCACGCGGGTCGCTGTGGTCGTTGAGCGGGAAGACCGTGTTCTCCCACGCGGCCTTCTCCCAGCGTGCGGCGAGGTCGCGCAGCACGTCCGGGTGTCCGGCGGCCACGTCGTAGAGCTCGTTGGGGTCGGACGCCACGTCGTAGAGTTCCCACTCGCCGTCGTCGAAGGGGGTGCCGGGACGGTGGTCGGCGACGACTTTCCAGCCGTCGGCGTAGTAGCCGCGGTTGCCGCCGAGCTCGGCGTACTGCTCCGGGTGGGTGGACGGGTGCGCGGCGTCGCGCAGCACCGGGGCGAAGCTCACGCCGTCCGGCGTCTTCGCCGGACGCCCGCCGCGGGTGCCCGGGTGGGGCACGCCGGCGAGGTCGAGGATGGTGGGGGTCAGGTCGGTGACGTACTGGTACTGGTCGCGGAGTGCGGCACCGTCGGAGCGTCCCAGGCCTCCCGGCCACGACACCAGCAGCGGCACCCGTACGCCGCCGGCGTAGGTCTGCCCCTTGTAGAACCGGAAGGGCGTGTTCGACGCGTGCCCCCAGCCCTCCGGGTAGTGCGCCATCGAGCGCGGCCCGCCGATGAAGGTCGGGTCGACGTCCACGTCGCCGTCCCAGTCGGACGGCAGCCCGGCGACGTGGGCGAAGCGGCTGAAGTAGGAGCGTGTGCCCTCCGGCCCGCCCTCGGCGGTGCCGCCGTTGTCGGAGGTGAACACCACGATGGTGTTGTCGCGTTCGCCCAGCTCGTCGAGCAGGTCGAGGACGCGGCCGAGGCTCTGGTCCACCGAGTCGACCATCGCGGCGTAGACCTCCTGGTAGCGCGCGTAGATCGACCTGGTCTCCTCGTCGAGGGAGTCCCAGGCGGGGATCTCGCGGCCGAGCTTGCCCTCGCGTTCGGGCAGCGGCGTGCCGGCCGGGATCACGCCGAGTTCGACCTGCCGGGCGTGACGGTCCTGCCGGACGCGGTCCCAGCCCACGTCGTAGCGTCCGCGGTGGTTCCCGATGTCGGAGTCCTTCGCCCCCAGCGGGCCGTGCATGGCGGTGTGCGCGAAGTAGAGGAGGAAGGGTTTGTCCGCGTCCGAGGCGCGCAGCGCCTTGATCGAGCCCAACGCCTCCTCGGTGTAGTCGTCGGTGAGGTAGTAGCCGTCCGGGGTCTGCTCGTGCTGGACGACGGTGTTGTCGCGCACCAGCTGGTTGGGGTGGAAGAAGGAGTTCAGCGCCTCCATGGAGCCGTAGTAGTGGTCGAAGCCGCGCTGCACCGGCCAGGACGACTGGTCCGCCGCGGCGTTCAGCAGGGCGTCGCGGGTGAGGTGCCACTTGCCCACGCCGAGGGTGGCGTAGCCGGCGTCGCGCAGGATCTCCGGGAGCGTGGCCACGTCGTCGCCGAGTTCCAGGCGGACGCCGGGGAAGCCGGGGTCGGAGTTGGCGACGTGGGCGAAGCCCGCCCGGTGCGGGTTCAGCCCGGTCAGCACCGCCGCGCGCGCCGGGGAGCACACCGGGGTGGTGTGGTAGTTGGTCAGCACGCGTCCCTCGTCGGCGAGGCGGTCGAGGTTCGGGGTGGGGATCTCGGAGCCGAAGGGGCCGATGTCGGAGTAGCCCATGTCGTCGAAGAGCACGACGACCACGTTCGGTGCCCCGGGTGCGGCGCGGTTCTCCGCAGGCCAGGACGGCTCGGAGTCGGACAGGGTGCGTCCCACGCGGCCGTCGAAGTGCTCGTAGCCGCGGGCGTTTGCTGGTGCTCCCATCACGCACCCACCGTCGCGGGCCGCACGCGGGCGTCGCCGATGGACGGCACGGCCGCCAGCAGCTCACGGGTGTAGTCGGCGTCCGGGTGGGCGAACACGGCGTCGGTGTCGCCGTACTCGACCAGCCGGCCGCGGCGCAGCACGGCGACGGTGTCGCTGACCTGCGAGACCACCGCCAGGTCGTGGCTGATGAACACCATGGCGAACCCGAGGCGACGCTGGGTCTCGCGCAGCAGCCCGATCACCTCGGCCTGCACGCTGACGTCCAGCGCACTGGTCGGTTCGTCGGCGATGACCAGCGTCGGGTCCAGCGCCAGGGCGCGGGCGATCGCCACGCGCTGACGTTGCCCGCCGGAGAGCTCGGCCGGGTGACGATCGGCGGTCCCGGGCGGCAGGTGCACGGCGCGCAGCAGTTCCTCGACGCGGTCGCGCCGGGCGGCCCGCGTGCCGACCCGGTGGATGTCCAGGGGTTCGCGCACGCTCCACCCCACGCTGTGGCGCGGGTCCAGGGAGGACGCCGGGTCCTGCGGCACCACGGCGACGAGCGCGTCCGTGGTCACCGTGCCGCCGGTGGGCTGCTGGATCCCGGCGATCACACGGCCCAGGGTGGACTTGCCGGAACCGGACTCGCCGACCAGCCCGAGCGTGGCCCCGGGGGCCACGGACAGCGTCACCGCGTCGAGTGCGGGGGAGGACGCCCGGGGGTCGTAGACCACGGTGACGTCCTGCACCGCCGCCGCCGGCGGCACTGCGCCGGACGCGCCGGACGCGCCGGACGCGCCGGACGCGCCGGCGTCGGGGCGTCCTGCGGCGAAGCGGGGGACCGCGGCGATGAGCGCGCGGGTGTAGGGCTCGCGCGGGGCGTCGATGATGCGGCGGGTGGGGCCCTGTTCCACGACCTCGCCGTGGCGCAGCACCACCACCCGGTCGGCGTGCTCGGCGACCACGCCCATGTCGTGGGTGATCAGCAGCACGCTCAGCCCACGGGTCTCGCGCAGCCGGTCGAGCAGGGTGAGGATCCCGGCCTGCACGGTGACGTCCAGCGCGGTCGTCGGCTCGTCGGCGAGCAGGACGTCCGGCTCTCCGGCGAGCGCCAGGGCGATGGCCACGCGTTGACGCTGCCCGCCGGAGAGCTGGTGCGGGTAGGCGTCGAGCCGGGCGGCGGCGTCGGGGATCTCGACGGTCTCGAGCAGCTCCACGGCGCGGCGCCGCACGGCGGCCCGCTGCGTCCTGCCGTGTTTTCGGCCCTGTTTCCGGTCCTGCGTGTGCGCGGTGATCGCCTCGGCGAGCTGCCAGCCGACGGTGCGCACCGGGTTCAGCGCGGACTGCGGCTCCTGGAAGACCAGGCCCACCCTCGCGCCGCGCACGGCCAGCAGGTCGGACTCGTCGGCGTTGAGGATCTCGGTGCCGTCGAGCGTCACCGAGCCGGACGCCCGGGCGCCGGCGGGCAGCAGGCCCAGCACCGCACGCGCGGTCATCGACTTGCCCGAGCCGGACTCGCCGACCAGGGCGAGCAGTTCGCCACGGCCCAGGTCGAAGGACACCGAGACCACCGCCGGACGCGGGTGGGAGAAGGAGATGGACAGGTCACGGACGGAGAGGACGGGGGAGTTGTTCATGGTCGCCTTTCGGGACATTTCAGGACGTCAGGGGTTGCGGGTGGCGCCGGACAGCGCCCGGGAGACGAGCAGCAGGCCGAGGATGAGCACCACGACCACGGCCAACGGGCCGACGGCGAAGAAGGGCGCGTGGTAGGCGTAGGCCACGCCCTCCTGGATCAACGTGCCCAGCGACGGGGTCGGCGGGACCACGCCCAGGCCGAGGAAACTCATCGCACCCTCGATGAACACGCCCACCGACATCGCCAACGCCAGCTGCACGACCAGCGGCTCCAGACTGTTCGGCAGCACGTGGTGGCGCAGGATCCACGTCTCCGAGGCGCCCGCGGTCCGGGCGGACTCCACGTAGCCACGCTCGCGCACGGACAGCGCCACCGAGCGGGCCAGACGCCCGAAGACCGGCACCTCCGCAAGGGCGACCACGATGAACACGGTGGTCAGCTCCGGGCCCAGCACCATCGTCAGCGCGATGGCCAGGATGATCGTGGGGAACGCCAGCACCAGGTCGAAGGAACGCTGCAGCACCGTGTCCGCCCAGGGGCGACGCCGGGCCCACTGCGCGCCGGCGAGGCCGGCCAGCGTGCCCGTCGCCGCACCCAGCGGGACGGCGAGCACGATGATCAGCAGGTTCACCCGGATGCCGTACAGGGTGCGCGAGAGGATGTCCTGGTTGGCGGTGTCCGTGCCGAACCAGTGCGCGGAGGACGGGCCGAGCAGGTTCGCGCCGGGGATCTGCTCGTCGGGGGGCGTACGGGGCGATCAGCGGGGCGAGCAGCCCGGCGAGCACCACGGCGCCGGTCAGGAGCACGCCGACGAGTCCGCGGCCGTGCGTGAGCGCGCGCAGGAGGGGACGGTCGGCGCGTCCGGCGCGTCCGGCGCGTCCGGTGCGGCGCGCGAGTGCCGGGTCGTCCGGCGTGAGGTCGGGGCGGTTGAGCGTGGTGGTCGGGGTGACGGTCATCGTGCGCCCTCCAGTCGGATGCGGGGGTCGAGGTTGGCGTGGATCAGGTCGGTGACCAGCTGGATCACCACGAACAGCACCACGGAGAGCAGCAGCAGGACCTGCACCACCGGGTAGTCGCGCACGGCCACCGCCTGGTGGATGAGGTGGCCCAGGCCGGGCCAGGCGAACAGGGCCTCGATGATCACCGCGCCGCCGAGCAGCTGGCCGATCTGCAGGCCCAGCACGGTGACCGCCGGGGGTAGGGCGTTGGGCAGGACCTGGGTGAGCAGGATGCGCCGCCGCGGGATGCCCAGGGCGCGGGCGGTGGTGGCGTAGGGCTGGCCGAGTTCGGTGCGCACCGACTCGTCGAGGAAGCGGGTCAGTGCCGCCGCGGACGGCAACGCCAGGCACACGGCGGGCAGCAGGAGGTACTGGGCGGTGATGTCGGGGCGGTCGAGCAGCCCGTCGCGCGGCACGCCGCCGGCGGGCAGGACGACGAACACCACGCCGAAGACGATGATCGCCAGCGCACCGGTGACGAACGTCGGCAGGGCCACGCCGAGGGTGGCGAAGGCGGTCGCGGCGGAGCGCGCCCACCGTCGGTCGACGAGTTCGGCGCCGACGCTGACCACCAGGGCGAGGACGACGGCCAGCAGGACGGCGGTGGTGGTGAGCAGCAGGGTGCGTCCTGCGGCCTCCCCGACGAGGGTGGCGATGTCGCCGCCGATGACCAGCGAGCGCCCCGGGTGCAGGGTCAGCAGCGAGCCGATCCAGGAGAGGTACTGGCTGACGGGGGAGGCGGTCAGCCCGAGGTCGTCGCGCAGGGCGGCGACGGCCTCCGGCGGGGCGTCGGACCCCGCGAGGGCCTCGGCCGGGTCGCCGGGGATCAGCCGGAGCAGGGCGAAGACCACCACGGATCCGGCGGCGACGACGGCGATGGCGGAGGGCAGGCGGCGCAGGAGGAAGGGCAGGACGGTCGGGCGGGTTCTGGTCGGAGTCGTGGTTGCGGTTGTCACGGTGGTGTTCCTCACGGGGTCAGGAGGTGAAGGTGGCGTGGGCGAAGACGGGTTCGGAGCGTTTGGTCCAGGTCACGCCCTTGAGGTTGGAGGCGGTGACCAGCGGGGCGTCGGGGCGGATGAGTTCGACGAGGAAGGCCTCGTCGAGCAGGATGTCGTTGAGCCGGCGGTAGGCGGCCTGCGCCGCGGGGGAGGACGGGTCGCCGGCGAGCCAGGCGTCGGCGGCCGCGGCGGAGTAGGCGTCGCTGCGGAAGTTGGAGGTGTTGTGCTCGGAGTTGAAGGGGAAGGCGCTCACGGTCAGGGTGGCCGGGGTGTACTGCACGAAGTCGTGGCTGAGCAGCCACATGCCGTCGAAGCCGGCGTTGCGCAGCTTCTCGCCGTGCACGCCGGCCTCCAGGGGCTGCAGGTCCACGGTCACGCCGATCTCGGCGAGGTCGGCGCGGATGATCTGGGCGGTGTTCTGCTCGGTGGGGTCCGCCCCGCGGTAGGACAGGGTCGCGTCCGGCAGCGGGCCGTCCTCCTCCTCGACCTGCCCGACGAGCTCGCGGGCACGGTCGAGGTCGCGCTGGTAGGTGTCGTTGCGTTTCTCGTCGTAGGCGGCGGAGTCGGCGGGCCACGGCAACGACTGGGTGTAGCCGCGGCCCTGGTAGACCTCGTCGAGGATGCGGTCACGGTCCACGGCGTAGGCCACGGCCTGGCGCACACGCCGGTCGCGGAAGGTCGGGGCCTGCACGTTCATGCCCGTGTAGTAGGTGGCCCCGGTGCCGGACTTCTCGGTGACGTCGAAGAGGTCGTTGTCCTCCAGGGCCTCGGCGTCGCGGGGTTCGACGGCGGGCAGGACGTCGAGCTGCCCGGAGCGCAGCTGGGCGAACTGCGTCTGGCTGTCGGGGACGACCACGACCTCGATGCCGTCGATCGCGGGCGCGCCGGTGCGGTATCCCTCGTAGGCGCCGAGGCTGAGGTGGCTGCCGCGCTGCCAGTCGTCGAAGCTGAAGGGGCCGGTGCCGACGAAGGCGGTGCCGTCGTTGAAGGCGTCGACCATGGAGTCCTCGATGACCGGCACGAACTCGAAGAGGTCGAAGACGTTGTTCACCGCCCGGGCGAACGTGAAGTCCACGGTGAGGGGGTCGGGGGTGTCGATGCGCTCGATCTGCTGGGCGGTGCGGGCGAGCTGTCCGGAGCGCGCCGGGTCGGAGTAGTTCTCGAAACTGGCCTTGACGTCGCCGGAGTCCAGGTCGGCGCCGTTGTGGAAGGTGACGTCGTCGCGCAGGCGCACGGTCACGTCCGTGCCGTCGTCGCTGACGTCCCAGGACTCGGCGAGGACGGGCTGCGGCTCGAGGTCACCGTCGTCGTCCTCCCTCTCGGCGTCGTACTTGGTGAGGGTCTCGAAGACGTTGCCGGTCACGGTGAGTTCGGCGATGCCGCCGCCGGAGTACAGCGTCTTCGGGCTGAGGTCGTTGGGCGTGCCGACGCGGGCGGTGCCGCCGTCGACGGGTTCGCCGTCGGCCGCGGCGAGGCGTTCGCCGACCGCGGAGGTGCAGCCGGCGAGCACGGCGAGGACGGTGACGCCGGTGAGGAGCGTCAGGACGGGGGAGTGGCGGGTCACGGCGGGTGGCCTCATTTCATTCCGGTCAGAGCGGATCGGTTGCAGGCGGGGCCTGCGGGAGGGGTGTGCTGAGCCAGAAGTAGACCATGCTGTCTATGTAGGTTCACACCGTTCCATTCCCGGTGAGCCGATCGGGCCCGCCGTCGCGGCGGCGTGTGCAGACGGCGAGGGGCGGAAATCGAGCGTGGGATGTTTGAATCCCCGGGTTCAGACATCCCACGCTCGATCTCCGCCCCTCTCCCCGAACCTGTAGGGGTGCCAGGTCCAGCTTGGTCCCCCGGGGCCAGGCGGTCGGCCCGGAAGCAGCCCGAAGCAGGACGCCGCGCGCCGGGGGTGGCGCGGGCAGGTGCGCTCAGCGGCGGCGTCGGCGTCCGGCGGGGGTAGCCACCGGGAAGTTCTCGACCGGGAAATTGCGGTTTAACCCGCGAGAAACAGAAAACGTCG
>JAKDIS010000082.1 GCA_030450335.1 Corynebacterium sp.
CCTAGGGCGAGCCCGGCCGGTCCCCTCGCGCTCCCGCCGACCCCCGCCGAGCAGGCGATTGGCGAAGTCGAATCCCGGTGTTGTATCCTATGCGAGGTCCAGAGATGGACCGGCGGACTGTGGCGCAGTTTGGTAGCGCACTACACTGGGGGTGTAGGGGTCGCAGGTTCAAATCCTGTCAGTCCGACCATTTTCCCACCCTTCACGGGGTGGGATTTTTTCATGTCCGGGGTGCCTACGGGGAGTAGCCTGGCGGCATGGCGAAACTCCAGCGTTCACGTAACCACCGGGTCGTAGCAGGGGTCTGCGGCGGGATCGCGGACTGGCTCGGCTGGTCGCCGAACACCGTGCGTCTCCTGTTCGTGCTGTCCTTCATCTTCCCCGGACCGCAGGCGATCTTCTACTTCGTCGCCTGGATCTTCATGCCTGCACAACGCTGAAGGACTTCTGACAGCTCAGGAGAGTGCCGGTAAAGTTGTGTGGCAGAACGTTCCTTCCGAATCCACCACACCGAGAGGACGCCATGTTCACCCGCACCACCTACTCCACGGCCCGGACCACCCCCGCCCTCCCGCCTGAGCGCCGGCACCGCAGACTGCGCCTCGCGGCGGTCGGCGTCACCGGGCTCCTGGCCCTGTCCGCCTGCAGCACGGACGAGACCACACAGGACACCACGGAGAACACCGCCGATGCTGCAGACTCGACCGGTTCGGAGAGCACCACCGACACCGGGTCGTCGGACGTACTCGCCACGGTGTCGGTCGCCAACGCCGACGGCGAGGAGGTCGGCACCGCCGAGATCTCCGGGGCCGACGGTGCCTCCGAGCTCTCCGTCGACGTCTCCGGGCTGGAGCCGGGCATGTACGGCATGCACCTGCACGCCGTCGGCGCCTGCGAGCCCGACAGCACCGCTCCCGACGCCGATGCAGACGATCCGGAGATCGGTGACTTCCTCTCCGCCGGCGGGCACCTGGGCGCCGACGGCCACGACCACCCCGACCACGGCGGCGACCTGCCCGCCCTGCTGGTCAACGAGGACGGTTCGGGGTCGATGACGGTGACCACCGACCGGATCGATGAGGCGGAGCTGCTCGACGACGACGGTTCGGCGATCATCATCCACGAAGACGCCGACAACTACGGCAATGTGCCGGAGCGCTACGCCCCGGACGGCCCCGACGAGGACACGTTGTCGACCGGGGACGCCGGCGGCCGCCAGGCCTGCGGCGTCTTCGAGGCTGTGTGACGCCTCGTGACGCCTCACCGCCCACTGTTGACAGCTCAGCGCGCTGACCGTGAAGGTGAGGCATTGCTAATCTTCCGGGCATGACCACCACGAGAACCACCGACCCCAGCCGCCGCGTCACGACCCGCCTGCTCGCCACCCTGTTCACCGCCGGACTCGCCGGGGCCGTCCTCAGCGCCTGCGGCAGCGACGGCGGCAGCGACAGTGACGCAGACGGCTCCGCGACGTCCGGCGAGACCCGCACCGTCGACACGCTGCGCGGCGAGGTGGAGGTTCCGTCCGACCCGCAGAACGTCGTCGCCGTCGACTGGCAGCTTCCCCCGGTGCTGGTCGACCTGGGGATCACCCCCACCGGCATCTACGAGGGCTACTACGAGCAGGACGCCGCGGCGGCGCGTGCGGTGCCCGAACGCTACGTCGACGCCCTCGCCGACTCGACCCGCATCGGCAACTGGGACGCGATCGACGTGGAGACCGTCAGCTCCCTGGAACCCGACCTCATCGTCACCACCGGTGTCGGGCTGGACGACGCGCAGATTGACCGCCTCGCCGACATCGCCCCCGTCGCCCACTTCAGCAGCGAGGACGACGTGGAGTCCCAGCGCCAGCTCGCCGACATCGTCAACCGCTCCGAGGAGTTCGACGAGTTGGAGCAGGCCTTCGACGACAAGGCCGCGGCCGTCGCCGAGGAGCACGCCGACGTGCTGGCAGACTCCGCGTGGGCGTCGGTCAGCGGCAGCCAGGACAACACCTGGTTCGCCGAGGGTGGGCAGACGGCCACGGGCAGCCTGCTGCGCGCGGTCGGTGCCAAGTTCAGCGACGTCGTCGACCCCGACGGCTGGTGGGGTGACCCGCTGTCGTTGGAGAACCTCGACCAGCTCGACGACGCCACCGTTATCCTCTACCCCGCCGAACCGTCCGGCGAGGCCGCCGAGAACTCCCGCCCTCTGCTGGAGAACTCCCGTTTCCGGGCGCTGCCGGCGGTGGAGGCGGACAACCTGTTCGGCTTCACCCAGGGCGGGGCGTCCAACATCGGCTGGGCGACCGACGCCCTCGACGAGATCGACGACATCCTCTCCCAGGTCAGCGCCACGTGAGCGGACGCCACCACCGCTCCCGGGTCCTGGACAAGCAGTGGGTGACCCCGCGCATGGTGCGGCTCACCCTGGACTGCGGTGCGGACTTCGTGCCCACCGGTACCGACAGCCACGTGGCCGTCTACTTCTACCCTCCCGAGGCCCGGGTACCGGCGGAGTTCACCGCCGAGAACCTCACCGACCTGCACCGGTTCGCCTCACCGCAGGTCCGCCGCTACACGGTGCGCAACGTGTGCAACATGACGGACACCGGTACCGGTGCCGCCACGATCGACCTCGACGTCGTCGTCCACGAGCCGGCCGGCCTGGCCTCCGGGTGGGCCCGCGACGCCGTGGTCGGTGACGAGGTGCTGTGGTGGGGCCCGACCGAGGCCTGGCACCTGCCCGAGCAGACACGTGAGCTGGTGCTCGTCGCCGACGAGACGGGCCTGCCGGCGGTGGCGGAGATCCTGGCCGTCTGCCCGGACGAGGTGCGCACCCATGTTCTCGCCCTGGTCGACGACGAGCGCGACGAACCCTACCTCGCCACCACCGGACAGGAGCAACAGGCACAGCTGACATGGATCCACCGGGGCCCGGCCGCCGGCGTCGTCCCGAAGGAGTTACCCCGCGCCCTCGACAACCTCCTCGCCGCCGTGACCGCGAACGCGACCGGACCGGTGTCCCTGTGGGCGGGCGTGGAGTTCGCCGAGGCCGGCACGCTCCGCCGCCACTTCTCCGACCTGGAGAGGAGCCACTCCCACGTGACGTCGTACTGGATCCACGGCCAGGCGCAGGACGCCCGCCCCGACGCCCGCAACCGCCGGCGCAACCTCGCCAACCGGGCCGAACACCCCGACGAGGCCGCAGCACACCTCACCCCGCCTCACCCCGCGAAGTAGCTCGCCGGGGTCGTTCCGAAGTGACGGCGGAAGGCACTGGTGAACCCGTTGGTGCTGGAATAGCCCATCCGCGCGGCCACCGACGCTACCGGCACCCGGTCGGCCAGCAACGGCAACGAGAGGTACAGACGGACCTGCGCGCGCCACGCAGAGAACGTCATCCCCGTGTCGGCGAGGAAGGCGCGCTGGATCGTGCGCTCGCTGGAGTGCAGCCGGTGGGCCCACTCGTCCAGGGCGTGCGGCGCGCCGGGATCCTCCAGCACCGCCGAGGCCACCGAGCGTGCCCTCGGGTCATCGGGCATCGGCAGGTCGACGCCCACCGCGTCGGCCGGGGCGAGCACGCTGAGCAGGGTGGCGCGGGCATGGCGGGCGGCAACGTCGTCCAGGTCGTCTCTGGCGAGGTGACGCACCAGCTCCCCGGCCAGCGGGCCCATACGCAGCACGGTCAACCCCTCCCAGGCGACCTCGCACTCCTCCTCCCACAGGTAGGCGCAGAAGAGCTCTGTGCCGGCGGTGGTGCGCACGTCGTGCACCTCCTCGGCGGGGATCCACAGCGCCTGCGACGGGGCCAGGATCCACCGGCGCTCCCCGCCGGTGCCGACGAACACGGCGATCTGCCCGCGGTCGGCCCACACGATCTGGGCCTTGAGGTGACTGTGCGGCCCGAACACCAGGTCACCGGCCGGGTCGTCCTCGCCGCCGAAATGCTCCACCCAGATGCACTCACCGTCGCGCAGCCCGTACTCCGACATCAGGACGCTCCCCGTCCGATCCACGCCGCCCACAGCTCGGCGTAGCGTCCACCGGCACCGACGAGCTCCTCGTGGGTGCCGGACTCCACCACCCGTCCGTGTTCCATCACCATCACCCGGTCGGCCAGGCGCGCCTGTGACAGGCGGTGGGCGATGACCAGTGCTCCCCTGCCGCGGATCACCGCGGCGGAGGCGTCCTCCAGCTCCCGGGAGTTCGCCGACCCGGCCTCGGCGGTGGCCTCGTCGAGAACCACGTAGGACGGATCGAGCACCTGCAGGCGCACCAGCGCCAGGTGCTGCTCCTGGTGGGTGCTCAGCCGGTGGCCCGCCTCGCCGACCTCGGTGGACAGCCCGTCCGGCAGGTCGTGGACCCAGCCCGCACCGGCGGCATGCAGGGCAGCCTCGACCCGCTGCCCGGCGTCCTCCCCTGCGACGCCCAGCGTGATGTTCTGCCACACGGTGCCGGCGAAGACGTGGCTGTGCTGGGAGGCCAGGCACACCCGCGGGCGCAGGTCGGCCGGCGCCAGGGCTCCGAGGTCGACCCCGTCCAGGGTGGCGCGCCCCTCCTGCACGGGCAGTACCCCGGCGAGCAGGCGGGCGACGGTCGTCTTGCCCGCCCCCGTCGAACCGACCAGGGCGACGGACTCACCCGGCGCGACCGTCACGTCGACGTCGGTGAGCACGCGGTGCGTCCCGTCGAAGCTGTGCCCGACGCCAGCCAGGCGCAGCCCCGTCGCGTCCTGCCCCGTACCGTCCTGCGCGGTGACGTCACACCCTGCCGCACGCACCTGCGCCTGGGTCACCCCGGCCAGCCGACGCAGCGCGACCCCGGCCTCCTGCACGGTGCCGAAGGTCTGGAACACGGTGGCCACCGGGTCGAAGAGTCGGTGGTAGAGCAGGGCGGCGGCGGTCACCGCGCCGACGGTCGTCCACCCGGCGTCGACCACGACGAACCCGACGACGAGCACGGCGGCGGTGGCCACGAACTCGGCGCGGTTGTTGCGTGCGAAGAAGCGGGTCAGCATGCGCCACACCGTGTTCTCCACCCGGCGCGACTCATCGGACGCCGCGTCGAGCCGGGCGGTCTCCCGCGCGCCCCAGCCCTGGGCGGTGAGTGTCTCGCGACCGTTGGCCGCGTCGAGGAATGCGGCGGTGCGACGCCCCAGGATCTCACGCTCCTCCAGGTAGAGCGGCCCACTGCGCGGCAGGTACCAGCGCAGCGCCATCACGTAGAGCGGGATGCCCGCCAGTCCGGCGAGACCGAGCGTCCAGTGCAGGGCGAACAGGCCGGGCACGGACACCACCAGCAGGGTCCCCGCCGACAGCACCGTGGGCAGCACGAAGGCGACGGCGTTGGAGATCAACCGGGAGTCGTCGCTGACCCGGGACACCAGCTCACCCACTCCGGCCTCCTCCAGCACGCCGGCCTCGAGGTCGAGCGCATGGTCGACGGCGTCCTCACGCAGGGCACCGACGGTGGGCTGGGCGACGCGGGCGAAGAGCACCATGCCCACCCACGCCAGCGCGGCGTTGAGCACGATCGCACCACCCATGAGCGACAGGGGCAGGACCACGTCGGCCATGGAGGCCCCCGCGGCGGACAGCCGGTCGACCATCCACCCGATCATCAGCGGCGGTACCACCGCGCAGGCGCTGGACGCGAGGGCGACCAGCAGCGCCAGCGCCACGAGCCACCGGTGCGGGCGCAACCGTGCCCACAGGAAACGCCAGGCGGCACGGGCGTCGGCGGTGGGAAGAGCAGTGGGGAGTGTGGGATTCGGCTCGGCGCTCACCGGGTCACCACCTCCCGGTAGTCGGCGTCGGCACACAGTTCCCGGTGTCCCGCCACACTCACCGAACCCTCGCGCACGAACACCACGGTGTCGGCGACGGCCAGCAGGCTCGGCGCGGTGGTGACGACCACCGCCGTGCCCTGGTCACCGCCGCCGCGCAACTCACGCAACCCGTCGGCGATGCGCGCCTCGGTCACCGAGTCCACCGCCGTGGTGGGGTCCACCAGCACCCGTGCAAGGGCGCCGCCGTGCAGGGCGCGTGCCAGGGCGATGCGTTGACGTTGCCCGCCGGACAGGTTCGCCCCCTCACCGTCCACCCTGTGGTCCAGGCCGTCGGCGAACAGGTCGACGAGCTCGTCGACGCCGCTGGCGCGCAGGACGTCCTGCGACACAGTGTCCCCATCGCTACCCGTGATGTTGCTGCGTACCGTGCCCCGGAACAGGTGGGCCTCGTGCGGGGAGACGCGCAGCACGCCCGGCAGCACCGCCGGGTCGACACCCGCGACGTCCTGCCCGTCGAGGAACAGCCGGCCGCCACCGGCGGAACCCAGGGCGTCCAGCACACCCCTGCGCGCCTGCGGCGAGGCGCACACCACGGCGGTCAACGCGCCGGGTGCGCAGTGCAGCGGCTCCCCGTCGCGCGGCAGGACGGTCAGGGTGCGGTCGGCGTCCCCGCCACCCGCCGTCTCGCCGCTACCTCCGTCCCGATGCGCGACAGGTGCGTCCACCCCGTCGGTGAAGTCGGCGATACGCGCCGCCGACGCCGACGAGCGGGTATAGGACTCCACGACGTGCACGATGATGCCCAACGGGGTGGCCAGGAACGAGGTCACACCCAGCACGCCGACCATCGTGCCCACGGTCATCGCCCCGTCGACCACCCGGACGGCGCTGAATACCGCGGCGACGAGGAGCACCACACCGGTCAGCAGCACCTGGGCGCCCTCGACGCGCCCGGACGCCGCGGCGGAGTCGACCCCGGCGGTGGCCGCGGCACGGCTGCGCCGGGCGTACCAGCCGGCCGCCGTGGACTCGCCGCCGATACCGCGCAGCACCTCCACCCCACGCAGGATGTCCGCGGCCGACGCCCCGGCCGCGGCGATGCCGCTCTGCTGGCTGTGGGTCGTGGCCGACAGCCGCGGCATCAACCACCGCAGGGCGAACAGGGACAGCGGGGACACCAGGACCACCGCCACCCCGACCCAGAGGTCCGCCCACAGCAGGTAGCCGGCGGAGACCAGCAGGCCGAGCACCGCCGACCCGCCCATGGCGATCTGCATGATCACGCTGCTGGCGTTGTCGCTGTCGGCCGCCGAGAGGGCGGCGACCTCGCCGGCAGGACGCTGGGGGTGCTGGGCATCACCGGTACGCGCGGGCGCGAGGGCGGCGGCGGTGACCCGGCAGCGCAGCAGGTGCTTCTGCCGGTTCATCGCGTAGGTGCCGACCCGTGAACCCCACATGAAGCCGAAGCTGAGCATGGCGAAGCAGGCTGCCAGCACCACCAGCCACAGCACCAGGGCCGAGAGGTCGGACGGCCCGACGGCCCGACGGCCTCGTCGACGGTCGCGCCGATCACCGCCGGGACCAGCGCCTCGCCCACCGACCAGCCGGTCAGCAGGGCCGCGGCACCGAGGATCGGGCCGCGTTCCTGCCGGATGACCGTGGTCAGCAGGGACCGTCCGCCATGTCGCCTCTGTTGGGTGTCAGTATCCACCCCGACATTCTATGCCAGTCTGTGTCAGCCTTTGTCAGCGACGCATCGGGACCGCACAGTCGGCCCGGACGTCGTCACGCACCACTCCCCAACCCTGCAGACGGGCGAAGAGCAGGCAGCCCAGACAGATCCCGAGGAAACCCTCCAGGGACGCCGCGACGACGAGCAGCAGGAGCACCACGTCCGACGCCCCGGTCAGGCCCGCGACGCGCAGGCCGAGCGCGGCCGCGGAGAACACCAGGCCGATAGTCTGGGCGAACCGTTTCGGCGCCCCGCCGACCATCACCGGTTCCCCGAAGACCCGCGGGGCCAACCACCGCACGCTCAGCTGTCCGAAGGGGTCGAAACGGGGTCCGGCGAGGACCCGGAGGACGAATCCGGCCAGGAGCAGTGAACCGGCCACCAGCGCCGCGACGTCCAGCCCCGCCCGCGACAGGGCCACGGTGACCAGTGCCAGGACCACAACGAGCATCGCCGTGGTCCGCGCCGCGCGGTCGTTGACCACCGGTGGGAACCACCACAACGAGCGGATCCCGCCGGGCGGTTGCGCATTCGGCGCATTCGGCGCAGACGCCACAGCGTCCTGCCCGGCGATGAAGCCGGGGCGCTGGCGTCCCAGGCGGTTCAGTTCGGTGAGCTGCTCGTCCATGACTCCAAGAAGCTACCCCCGTCGGCTCCCGGGGGCCAGGGTTGCGCTCACCGGGAAACCGCGTACCCCCCTACTTCTACTTCTTGCGGCCGCGCTTCTCGCGCACGCGCACGGCGATGCGCACCGGCGAGCCCTCGAAACCGAAGGACTCACGCAGGCGTCGCTCCAGGAACCGGCGGTAGCCGTGCTCCAGGAAACCGGTGGTGAACAGCACGATCACCGGCGGCTCGGAGGAGGCCTGGGTGGCGAACAGCACGCGCGGCAGGCGTCCGCCACGCATCGGCGGCGGGGTCTGCGCGATCACCGCACGCAGCCAGGTGTTCAGCTGGCCGGTGGGGATACGCAGGTCCCAGCTCTCCAGCGCCTCGATCATGGCCGGCTCGAGGCGCTGCAGCGCCCGGCCGGTACGCGCGGAGATGTTCACCCGACGCGCCCACGGCACGTGGGCGAGCTGCTGGTCGATCTCGCGCTCCAGCTCGTCGCGACGCTCCTCGTCGACGAGGTCCCACTTGTTGTAGGCCACGACGAGGGCACGCCCGGAGTCCAGGATCATGCGCAGCACGCGCTGGTCCTGCTCGGCGATCGGCTCGGAGGCGTCGACCAGGAAGATCGCGACCTCGGAGGAGTCGATCGCCGCGCGGGTGCGCAGTGAGGCGTAGAACTCGTGACCGCGGGCGGTCTTGGTCTTCTTGCGGATCCCGGCGGTGTCGACGAAGCGCCAGGCGCGTTCGTTGAGCTCCACGACCGAGTCCACCGGGTCCACCGTGGTGCCGGCGACGTTGTCGACGACCGAGCGCTCCTCGCCGGTGATCTTGTTCAGCAGCGAGGACTTGCCCACGTTGGGGCGTCCGACCAGGGCCACACGCCGCGGTCCGGAGATCACCGCGGTCTGACGCGGGGTCTCCGGGAAGCTGGCGAGCACCTGGTCGAGCACGTCGGCCGCGCCGCGGCCGTGCTGTGCGGAGACCGGGAAGGGGTTGTCCAGGCCCAGGGCCCAGAACTCGGCCATGTCACCGTACTGCGAGTCGGAGTCGAACTTGTTCGACACCAGCACCACCGGCACCTCGGAGCGCTGCAGGCGGCGGGCGATGACCTCGTCGGTGGCGGTGATGCCGACCTTGGTGTCCACCACGAAGACGATGACGTCGGCGGTGGCCATGGCGGTCTCCGCCTGACGGGCGATGGCCCCGTGGATGCCCTTGGCGTCCGGGTCCCATCCGCCGGTGTCCTGCACCCAGAAACGTCGGCCGTTCCAGTCGCCCAGGTAGGAGATGCGGTCGCGGGTCACGCCGGGGAAGTCCTCCACGACGGCCTCACGACGCCCGATGAACCGGTTGACCAGGGTGGACTTGCCCACGTTGGGACGGCCCACCACAGCGACGGTGCACAGCGCCTCCTGCTCGGCACGGTCGTCGCCCAGTACGCCGAAGGCCTCCTCGACGGCGGACCAGTCGGTGTCCTCGGCGTCGGCGCTGAGCAGGTCGAAGTCGGCGAACTCGGAGTCGTCGAACTCGGGCTCGGTGAAGTCGCTGTCGTCGAAGTCGCTGTCGTCGAAGTCCTCGAAGACGTCTTCGCCGGACACCGCGTCCTCGTCGATCACGGAGTCGTCGGTCGCGTCCTCGTCGTCCGCATCCTCAGCGGAGTCGTCGGCACCGCCGATGACCTCGCCTTCGGCGGTGCGGAAGACGAGCTCCTCTCCCCCGTCGGACGCCTCCTCCAGGGTGGCGGGACGCGTGGCGGACTCCGCCGCCAGGCGGGTCAGCTCGGCGAGCACCGCCTCGACGTCCATGTCACCGGTGTCGAGCACGGTGGCGTCGTCGGCGGGACGCAGCGGCGAGACCGCGCGCGAGGAGTCCGCGGCGTCGCGGCGTTCGACGTCGGCGAGCACCGCGTCGAAGTCGGCGTCCCGCCCTGCGGCGACGTCCTGCACGTACCGGCGACGGGCACGCACCTCGGCGCTGGCGGTCATGAAGACCTTGCAGGACGCGTCGGGGAACACCGCGGTACCGATGTCACGGCCCTCGACGACGCAGCGTCCGGCGCGCAGGGCCAGGGAACGCTGCAGTGCCACGAGGTTCTCCCGGACCTCCGGGATCGCCGAGACGGCGGACACGTGCGCGGTGACCTCGGTTCCACGGATCTCCCCGGAGACGTCCTCTCCGTCCAGGAGCACCTCGGTGGCGGCCGGGTCCTCGTTGACGAGCAGCGGCAGGTCTGCGGTGGCGGCGACGACCGCCTCGGTGTTCTCCGGGTCGATGCCGGCACGCAGGACGTGCAGCGTCGCCACCCGGTACATCGCGCCGGTGTCCAGGTACCGGGCGCCCGCGGCGCGCGCCAGCAGGCGGCTGACGGTCGACTTGCCCGTGCCGGACGGGCCGTCCACCGCGACGATGAATCCCCCGCCGGCGATGTTGTCGACAGTGCTCAGGTCGGTGACGTCGGTCGTGTCAGTCACGTCGTTCCTCTCGTTGTTCCGTCCGTCGTTCATCGCGTTGTCCATCACAGCTGCACCGCGTTGTAGAGGCTCGTCAGCTCGGCGCGGTTCAGTGCGCGCAGGGTGCCGGGCTTCTGCTCGCCGAGCTGCACGGTGTGGACCTTGGTGCGCACCAGGGCCTGGACCGGGAAGCCGGCCTCCTTGAGCATGCGACGCACGATGTGCTTGCGGCCCTCGTGGATCTCGAGCTTGATCAGGGACTTGCCCTGCCAGACGTCGATGATCTGCACGTAGTCGGCACGTGCGATGCCGTCCTCCAGGTCGATACCGTCCTTGAGCTGGTGGATCAGCCGACGGTCGGCCTCGCCCAGCACGGTGGCCAGGTAGGTCTTCGAGACCTCGTAGCGCGGGTGCATCAGCCGGTTGGCGAGCTCCCCGTCGTTGGTGACCAGCAGCAGCCCCTCCGTGGCGGCGTCGAGACGACCCACGTGGAAGAGGCGCTGGCCGGCGGCGACACGCTCGCCGACGAGGTCGCCGACGCAGGGGCGTCCCATGTCGTCGCTCATGGTGGACTGGAAACCGCGCGGCTTGTTCAGCGCGTAGGTCACCAGGTTCTCGTCGACGAGCACGCGGGTGCCGTCGACGCGGATGACGTCCTTGTCCGGGTTCACCCGGATGCCCTGCTGGGTCACGGTCGTGCCGTTGACGTCGACACGTCCGGCGTCGATGAGCTTCTCGCTCATCCGGCGGGAGGCCACACCTGCGGCGGCGAGAACCTTCTGCAGGCGGACGGACTTGTCCTCTGCGGCGTTCTTCGAGCCGCCCTTGGAGGAACCGCCGGCGTTCTTGCCGGACTCCGGGGGCTTGCGGTCGGGGACGTGCTGCTTACGGGCCGGGCGGGCGTTGGACACGTACAGGTCGGCCGGGGCCTTGCCTGGTTCCTGTTCCGGTGTGCCGTCTCGGCGAGCGGGGGTGTTCACGAAAAGTCCTCATCAATCAGTCGAGGGTGTTCAGTTATGTCAGTTGACCAGTGTAACCCCTCGTCGGGACATCGGTTAGTCGACGGTGGGGACGGCTCACCGGGTGAGGATCCCCGGCATCTACGACAATACAGAAGTCCCCGCCTATTCGAACATGTGATTGACCATGTCCGTGGCGTATAGTACACTTCCGTCAAGGAAGCCAACCACAGGGGGACGCTGGCACCATGACCGACAACACCACACCCGCGATGAGCATGGACGACATCCAACGCCACCTCAACC
>JAKDIS010000083.1 GCA_030450335.1 Corynebacterium sp.
TGGTGCCCCCCGGGGGTCCTGGTGGGGGGGGGGGGGGGCCCGGGGCCGGGGGCGTTTTGGGCCCTATCCCCCCCATAAACCGCCTACTTCCGGCACGGGACGCGGGGAACCCCTAACCCATCCCTGGCGCCGTCGCCGGCACGATGACCACGGTGAAGGCGATGGCGAAGACAATGAGGACGGCGATGCTGAGGACGGTGAACCGGAGCCGGTCGCGGATCACCCCGACGAACTCGCGGAGCACCGCGCTGGGGAAGTAGTACCAGGCGGTGGGCGCGCCGACGACGTGCGCGCGCATACCCAGCGTCCTCGTGAGGAGTGCGGCACGGAAGACGTGGTAGCTGCTGGTGGCGACGACTACCGGGGAGGACGGGTCGGAGAGCAGCTTCCGGGAGTAGCGGAGGTTCTCCTCGGTGGTGCGGGACTCGGTCTCCGCGGTCACCGTGGCGGGGTCGGCACCCTGCGCGACCAGGTAATCGCGCATCGCCTCGCCCTCGGGTCGCGGTTCATCGGGACCCTGTCCGCCACTGGGGATGAGCACCGGCTCGCCGTGGAACTGCTGCTGGACGGACAGTCCACGGTCCAGCCTGGCGGCGAGCAGCGGTGGGACGTTGCCGTCGATGAGACCGGACCCGAGGACGATGACGGCCTCTGGGGCGGTACGGATGCGTCGCCAGCGGTAGAGCAGGGAGGCTGCGAAGAAGGCGGCGAAGACGAAGCCGAAGTAGAACACCACCAGTACAACCGAGAGGTGTGTGGCGTACCGGAACATGTAGGCGGGGTCGGTACGAGGGGTCTCCGGTGGGGCCAGGATCCCCAGCGTCGTCGGGAGGAACAGCAGCCCGAGCCCGGCGAGCAGCGCCAGCGCATTGCCCAGGGAGCGGCTCTCCTTGCGCAGTACGGTGGCGCCGGAGTACAGCAGGAAGATCATCAGCAACGGATAGCCGACCACGTTGCCCAGGATGAACAGGGCCATTGTCGTGATGCCGACGACGATCAGTGGCCCCGGGTGTCCCTGGTTGGTCAGCAGCAGGCCCACCCCGATGGCGAGCAGGCCGAGACCCATGGTCACGTAGACCGGTGTCGCGAGGCGTCTGCCGTCGCGGATGAGGCCGATCATCCCGGCCGCCAGAACTACGGCCCCGAAGATGATGACGCCGGCCACGATCGCTGGCGCTATTGTCATCTGAACTCCTGCTGCGATGTCAGGGGGATTGGAATGCCCCGTAGTTTCTTCTGTTCATTGTCGGCCGTCACAATCCACCTGGTGGGAGCATTGCCAACGGCAGTCTATCGGAAGAATCCTCGATTCCGATGCCCCGGCTCGACCGGCGCTATCCTGTGCGATGTCGGCATTCACCCCAGGTTGGCCGATGCGCCCGATCTTTCATGTGGTGCGGTGGCGAAGGATATGTGAGGAGAAGGTGTGATGAATGCTGTTGGCGAGAATGACCGTGAACAAGTCAGCCCGAACGCGATAACGGGGCGGCGATGGTGGATCCTGTTGACGGTCAGCCTCGTTCTGCTCGTTGCGGTCTACTGGCTCGCCGTGTTGACGACTACCGGGCAGGAGCTGGAGAACGCTGCGTTGCGCGGGGCGGACCAGGCACCGGCCGCGGAATCGGATGGCGCATGGTCTGCGCTCGGTGACATCACGATATGGACCCTTGCAATAGCAACTGCGCTGGTCGGAATGATCGGGCTCCTTCGCCGTAAGGTGTTCCTGGCGGTGGTCGCGGTCTCGGTCATCGTGGGTGGGCAGATCGTGACCCAGGTGTTGAAACGATTCGTGCTGCCGCGGCCCGATCTGGTCGAGGTTTCCGGACACTACGCGCATAATTCCTTTCCCAGCGGGCACACCACGATCGCGATGACCGTGCTTGTCGCCCTGTTTCTCGTGGTTCCGTACCGGTGGCGAGGTGTGGCGATGTTCGTGGTCATGACGTGGGCGGTGGGTATCGGCGCATACACCACGACCGCGAAGTGGCATCGTTTCTCCGATACGTTCGGCGCGGATATGGTGGCCCTGATCTGCGGGGCCGTCGCCGCTCTGCTCCTGCTTCGCCGTGGGGCCGTCACCGTGAGTAGGTCACGTCCGAAGGTGAGGGTCGTCTATGTCGTCGCGATGGCCGTGGTGGGCGCCTTTTCTCTCGCTGTCGGTACGTTTATCGGTGTGGCGTCCGGAATTCAGGATCTGCGGGATCCTATTATCGAGTGGAATTTGTATCTCACCGCGAACAGTCTGGCGACCGGGTGCTCCGTACTCTCAGCCTTGGCGTATTGGGCCACGTGGCGCCGTCTCGACGTGCGTGCCTGACGTTGCCTCGGCGAGCTCACCGGTGAGCGCTCGGTGCGACCGTCCCGGTTTTCTCGGGCGCCCGGGGGCCGGACCCCCAGGTCGACGCGGTGTACATGGCCTGCTCCAGCGGCCCGCGGCGGAAGAAGTGCTTCCACACCGTGCAGAACACCACGGCCACGCCGAGGTAGCAGGCCAGCGGCACCAGGGACACGCCCGGTTCGTCCGCCACGTCCGGCAGCCAGTGGTTGATCCCGGCGGACACCAGCGCCTGGCCCACGTACACGGTGAAGGCGCAGGAGCCCAGGGCGACGAGGGGGAACAGCCACCGTCCCGCCAGGTCACCGAGCCACAGGCACAGGGTCACGACCACCAGGCTGATGCCGGTGTTCAGCAGCAGGTCCGGGGTGGAGCCGGAGTGCGCGCCGGCGACCAGCAGCTCACCCGGGGAGGAGGTGGTGCCCATGGACATGCCGTACATCCGCCAGGCGGCGAAGACGGAGATGTCGGAGGCCTCGGCGAGCTCGCGCAGGTCCATCCCCATGAGGTCCACGATCAGGGGTTGGACGTCGAAACGGGCGACCATCACCCAGGTGAACGCGGCCGAGCCGAGTGCGGCGACGAGCCCGGTGACCAGCCACACCACGCGCCTCGCCCTGTCCACACCCACGGTCATCACGCCCATGCCGAGCACGATGACGGGCAGCCAGGTGATCACCGGGTACATGCCGTCCAGCAGCAGCGCGCGCAGCGCGGTGGCGACGCCGTCCAGCGAGGTGAGGTGGTCGAGGCGGGGGACCACGGCGAGTTCGATCTCGCCGCCCTCGCTGCCGCCGCCTGCGGCGGGCAGGACGTCCCGCAGCCAGTACGACAGTTGCGGCAGGACGAGCATGCCGCCGGCGCCTAGGGCGAGCAGGGTGGTGCCGCGCAGCGTCACCAGTGCGGTGCAGATCAGGAAGGACGCACCGAGCGTGGCGAGCACGACGATCATGTTGGGTCCGGCGGACGCCAGCAGCACGCCGATGACCAGCAGGATCGCCCCGCGGATCGCGACGCGTCGGCGTACCTGCGAGGCGGGCACGCCGGACGCCAGGCCGTGGGAGGTCATCAGCGCCATGGACATGCCGGAGAGGAAGGCGAAGAGGATGGACGGCCACCCGGTGAACCACGTGGCCCAGGAGGCGGGGCCGAAGTGGTCGACGGTCATGCCGACGACGGCGACGGCGCGGGCGATGTCGAGCCCGAGGATGCGGTTCTGCTGTTTCTTCACGTTCTTCACGTCCTAGAGCATGCCGGAGCGTGTGCCCGGGGTCGTCAGTCCCGGGTATGACTTCGGCGGTATGACATCGGCGGTAGCCTTGTGTGTCATGAGCGACAACCCTGAGGCGCCCCGCAGCAACTGGTTCACCGGCGGCGCGGAGTACGCGTCCTTCCGTCCGTCCTACCCCACGCAGGTGTCGGGGTTCCTGGCGGAGCACACGCCGGGCACGGGTGTGGCGGTGGACGTGGGCTGCGGTACCGGGCAGCTGTCGGTGCAGTTGGCGGACTACTTTGACCGGGTGCTGGCGTTCGACCCCAGCGAGTCGCAGCTGGCGTCGGCCACGCATCACCCGAACATCGCCTACGGGGTGGCGTCGGCGGAGAAACTGCCGGTGGAGGACGGCTCGGCGGACCTGGTCACCGCGGCGCAGGCGGCGCACTGGTTCACGCTGCCGGACTTCTACGCCGAGGCCCGGCGTATCGGCCGGGAGGGCGCGTTGATCGCGCTGGTGAGTTACGGGGTGCTGCGGATCTCCGACGCGGACGTGCAGGAGCGGTTCGGACGGTTCTACTACGACGAGATCGGGCCGTACTGGGATCCGGAGCGTCGCTACGTCGACGAGGGGTACCGCACGATGCCATTCCCCTTCGAGGAGCTGGACGTCCCGGAGCTCAGCATCGACGCGGACCTGGACCGGGAGGCGTTCCTGGGGTACGTGGGCACGTGGTCGGCGGTGCGTAAGGCGGAGCGGCAGGGCCGCTCGGACCTGTTCCAGAACTTCGCCTCGGACCTGGTGGACATCTGGGGCGACAACGGTCGCCCGCGTCAGGTGTCGTGGCCGGTGGCGGTGCGCGCCGGGCGGTTGTGAGGCGCACGTCACGAAAAGGTTGACACGTCAACCACCTCCGTTATCGTGGACACGTCAATCACTTCTCCGACCGGTAGCGAGGTCCCCTCATGTCCACCGTCTCCACCGCTTCCACGAGCACCGTCAGCAACGTCGTCAGCAACATCGTCATCCTGCTCGCCCGCATCGCCCTGGGTGTGACCCTCTTCGCCCACGGCTGGCAGAAGTTCGTCACCAACGGCATCGACGCCACCGCCCAGGGCTTCGAGTCCATGGGTGTGCCCGCGGCGACCGCGGCGGCGGTCTTCGCCGCGGCCGTGGAGCTCGTCGGTGGTGTCCTGCTGATCATCGGCCTGCTCACGCCGCTGGTCGCCGTCCTCGTCGTCGCCGACATGGCCGGCGCGTTCTGGTACGCCCACAGTGACGCGGGCACCATCTTCGTCTCGGACGGCGGCTACGAGCTCGTGCTCGTGCTCGCCGCCGGCGCGGCGCTGGTCGGTGCGGTTGCGGGAGGACGCTACGGCGTCGACGGCCTGCTGCGCCGCCGTCGCGTCGCGAAGTGAGTAATGTGATTCAGCTCATATTATAAAAAAATAGTGGTAGCCATCACGCGGTGGAGGCGCTAGGTTGGTCGTGGCACGAGAACCAACCAGACGACCCCTGCATTGGGAGGCACCGCACCATGACCACCACAGCCACCGCCAGCAACGCCTACGCCGCCCCGGGTACCGAGGGCTCGCTCGTCTCCTTCAAGCCCCGGTACGAGAACTTCATCGGCGGCCAGTGGGTCGCCCCCGTCGACGGGCAGTACATCGAGAACATCAGCCCGGTCGACGGCAAGGTGTTCACCGAGGTCGCACGATCCCAGGCCGCCGACGTCGACAAGGCGGTGGACGCCGCCCACGCCGCGGCACCCGCCTGGGGCAGGACCAGTGTGCAGGACCGCTCCCGCGTCCTGCTCAAGATCGCCGACGTCATCGAGGAGAACCTCGAGATGCTCGCCGTCGCCGAGACCTGGGACAACGGCAAGTCCGTGCGTGAGACGCTCGCCGCGGACCTCCCGCTCGCTGTCGACCACTTCCGCTACTACGCCGGTGCGCTGCGTGCCCAGGAGGGCTCGCTCTCGCAGATCGACGAGAACACCGTGGCCTACCACTTCCACGAGCCGCTCGGCGTGGTCGGCCAGATCATCCCCTGGAACTTCCCGATCCTCATGGCCGCGTGGAAGATCTGTCCCGCCCTCGCCGCGGGCAACGCCATCGTGCTCAAGCCCGCCGAGCAGACCCCGGCGTCGATCCTGCTGGTCGCCGAGCTGATCTCCGACATCCTGCCGGACGGGGTGCTCAACATCGTCAACGGTCTCGGTGAGGAGGCTGGTGCGGCGCTGACGCAGAATGACCGCATCGCCAAGATCGCCTTCACCGGTTCCACCGAGGTCGGCAAGATCATCAACAAGGCCGTCGCCGACAAGCTCATCCCGGTGACCCTCGAGCTCGGCGGCAAGTCGCCGAACGTCTTCTTCGGCGACATCATGGACGCCGACGACTCCTTCCGGGAGAAGACCCTCGAGGGTCTGGCCATGTTCGCCCTGAACCAGGGTGAGGTGTGCACCTGCCCCTCACGTGCGCTGATCCAGGAGGACATCGCCGACGAGTTCCTCGACCTCGCCGTCGAGCGCGTCCGCTCGATCAAGGCCGGCAACCCGCTGGACCCTGCCACGATGATCGGCGCGCAGGCCTCGCTGGAGCAGATGGACAAGATCACCAGCTACCTGAAGTCCGGTCCCGAGGAGGGCGCGGAGGTCCTCATCGGCGGCGGTGTGCGCACCGTCGACGGCCTGGAGAACGGCCTGTACGTGGAGCCCACGATCCTCAAGGGAAACAACGCCATGCGCTGCTTCCAGGAGGAGATCTTCGGCCCGGTCCTCGCCGTGACCACCTTCAAGGACTTCGACGAGGCCATCCAGATCGCCAACGACACCGACTACGGTCTCGGTGCCGGCGTCTGGGCCCGCGACGGCCGCACCGCCTACCAGGCGGGCCGCGCCATCGAGTCCGGTCGCGTGTGGGTGAACAACTACCACTCCTACCCGGCGCACGCGGCGTTCGGCGGCTACAAGAAGTCCGGCATCGGGCGCGAGACGCACCTGATGATGCTGGACCACTACCAGCAGACCAAGAACCTGCTGTGGTCCTACGACGAGAACCCGAACGGCCTGTTCTGATTCACCGGCGTAGCGTGGGTGGGTGCCAGAGAACGACTCTCGTCAAGGAGGTACACCACCCATGTCCGACCAGAAGAAGCTCACCGGCCGCACCGTCGTGGTCCTCGCCACCGACGGGTTCGAGGACTCCGAGCTGACCTCCCCGCGCGACGCGGTCTCGGACGCCGGGGCGCACGTCGTCATCGCCACACCCGGCGGTAAGGCGATCACCGGCAAGAAGGGCACCGAGGTGCCCGCGGATGCCCGCACCGCCGACGTCGAGGCGGCCACGGTGGACGCCGTCCTGCTGCCCGGCGGGACGTCCAACGCCGACGCGCTGCGGCTCGACGCCGACGCGGTCGCCCTCGTCCGCGAGGTCGTGACCGGCGGCAAGCCGCTCGGCGTGATCTGCCACGGCGCCTGGATCCTCACCGACGCCGACGTCCTGTCCGGCAGGACGCTGACCTCCTACCCGAGCCTGCGCACCGACCTCGTCAACGCCGGTGCCACCTGGGTCGACGAGGAGGCGCACACCTGCGGGGGGCCTGAGGGCGCCGGCACCATCGTGTCCTCGCGCACCCCGGACGACCTGCCCGCCTTCAACGACGCGGTCGTCGCCGCCTTCGCCGCGTCCTGACCCGGTCGCGGGTTACGCCGTCGACTCCGTGGCACCGGCCCACTGGTTGATGCCACGGTCCACGGCCCACCGGTCGATCTCGGCGAGCTCGCCGTCGGTGAAGTCCAGGTTGTCGAGGGCGTCCAGCGAGTCGTCCAACTGGGCCACCGAGGACGCACCGATCAGCGCGCTCGTCACCTCCGGGCGGCGCAGCACCCACGCGATCGCCATCTGCGCCAGGCTCTGACCCCGCGCCTCGGCGACGGTGTTCAGCGCGCGCACCGCCTCGACCGTCTCGTCGGTGAGGAAGGACTCCGACATCTTCCCCGCGCCCAGCCGCGACCCCTCCGGCACACCGTCCAGGTACTTGCCGGTCAGCAGTCCCTGCGCCAGGGCGGAGAAGGCGATCACGCCGAGGCCCTCGTCGGCGCAGGCGGCGAGCAGACCGTCCTCCACCCACCGGTTGAACATCGAGTAGGAGGGCTGGTGGATGGTCAGCGGGGTCCCCAGGTCCCGGGCCACCGCGGTCGCCCGACGGGTCAGCTCGGGGGAGTAGGAGCTGATGCCCACGTACAGGGCGCGCCCGCTGCGCACCAGGTGGTCGAGGGCGGCCACGGTCTCCTCCACGGGGGTCTGCGGGTCGGGACGGTGGTGGTAGAAGATGTCCACGTAGTCCAGGCCGAGCCTGCGCAGTGAGGCGTCGCAGCTGGCCACGAGGTACTTGCGCGAGCCGCCGAAGCCGTACGGGCCGTCCTGCATCCGCCAGCCCGCCTTCGAACTGACCACGAGTTCGTCGCGGTACGGGCGGAAGTCGGACGCCAGGAGCCGTCCCACGTTCTCCTCCGCCGCACCGGGCGGCGGACCGTAGTTGTTGGCGAGGTCGAAGTGCGTCACGCCGCGGTCGAAGGCGCGGCGCAGGATCGCCCGCTGGGTGTCCAGTGGACGGTCGTCGCCGAAGTTGTGCCACAGGCCCAGGGTGATCGCCGGCAGCTGCAGTCCGGAGGTGCCGGAGCGGCGGTAGGGCATGGTGGCGTAGCGGTCGTCGGCGGCCCGGTAGACGTCGGGGAACTCTGCGGTACTCATGCGCGCCGAGGGTACCCGGGATCGTGTATCCTGCGTATCACTTACATTCACCGCATGAAGGAGTTGAGCGTCCACCATGGACGATGGTCCGTGTCCGAGTACCAGGGGTGGCACAAGCTGCAGGAGCAGCCACAGCCACCCGCCCCGCGCAGGGAGCGCACCGGCCTCAGGGGGTGACCGGTGAGCCCGCTGCTGACGTTGCTGCTCGGCATCGTCGTCATCCTGGCCCTCATCGTCGCCAACGCCTACTTCGTGGCGCAGGAGTTCGCGTACATGTCGGTGGACCGGGCGCGTCTGCGCGCCCTCGCCGCCGACGGGGACGCCGCGGCCGGACGTGCCCTGGCGGTCACCCGCAGGACGAGCTTCATGCTCTCCGGCGCGCAGCTGGGCATCACCGTCACCGGCCTGCTGGTCGGTGAGCTGGCCGAACCGATGATCGGCGGCTCGGTCGGGGAGATCCTCGGCGGGGCGGGCACCGCCGCCGTCGCCGCCACGGTCACCCTGCTGGTGGCCACGGTGGTGCAGATGATCTTCGCCGAGCTGTACCCGAAGAACCTCGCCATCGCCGCCCCGGAGCCGCTGGCCCGCGCCCTGGCCCGGTCCACGCAGGCCTACCTGTTCCTCTTCGGCTGGCTCATCGCCTTCTTCGACTGGTCCAGCAACGCGTTGCTGCGCCTGGTGGGTGTGACCCCGGTGGAGGACGTGGACTCCACCGCCGACCGCAAGGACCTGGGACGCATCGTCGCCGACTCGCGCGCCTCCGGTGACCTGCCCCGGGAGCTGTCGATGCTGATCGACCGCATCCTCGACTTCCCCGAGCGCACCGTGGAGCACGCGATGGTGCCCCGGGCGCGCCTGGGCGAGATGGACCCGGGCACCACCGTGGCCGAGGCGCGCGTGCGCATGGCCGGCGGCCACACCCGCTACCCGGTGCTCGGCTCGGTGGAGGACGAGGAGTCCCACGAGGAGGAGGAACGTCTCTACGGTGTGCTGCACCTGGACGACGTCCTCGACCCCGACCTCGACCCGTCCACCACGGTGGCCACGCTGGTGCGTGAGCCGGTGGTGCTGCCCGAGGTCATGGCCCTGCCGGACGCCCTGGTGGAACTCCAGGAGTCCGACAACCGGCTGGCCTGCGTGGTCGACGAGTACGGCGGGGTGTCCGGCGTGCTCACCGCCGAGGACTTGGCCGAGGAGCTCGTCGGCGAACTCACCGACGAGCACGACGCCCCCGAGCACCACATCAGTGCGGAGGTCACCACCTCCGACGGTGTGCAGCGCTGGCGTATCGCCGGCGACGAGCACCTCGACGAGGTGTCACGCGTGCTCGACGTGCGCCTGCCCGACGGGGAGTACGAGACCCTCGCCGGGCTGGTCATCGACGAGCTCGGTTCCCTGCCGGAGGTCGGTGAGGTCGTGCCCGTCGCCCTGCCGCGGGACCCGCGTGAGGTCGTCGACGACCGCCCGCAGGACCGCGTCCTGGTCGCCGAGGTGACCGAGGTCGGCAACCACGTACCCACCGAACTGCTCGTCCACCTGGAGGTGAGCGACGATGAGTGACCTCACCGTGGTCCTGGTGACCCTGCTGCTGCTCGTGGGCAGCGCCTTCTTCGTGATGATCGAGTTCGCCCTGCTGGGCGTGCGGCGCCACCGGCTGGAGGACGCGGCGGACCGGAGCCTCACCGCCCGCGCCGCCCTGCGCGGCGTGAATGAACTGACGGTGATGCTCGCCGCCGCGCAGCTCGGCATCACCGCCTGCACCTTCGCCCTCGGCGCGGTGACCAAGCCGGCGGTGTCGGCCTGGTTGAAGCCATTGTTCACCGCCTGGGGCATCCCGGACGGTGCGGCGTACACCGTGTCCTTCGTCCTGGCCCTGCTGGTGGTGACCTTCCTGCACCTGGTCATCGGCGAGATGGCGCCGAAGTCGTGGGCGATCGCCTTCCCGGAGCGCGCTGCCCGTCTGGTGTCCGTGCCGGCGAGGGCGCTGGCGTGGGTGCTGCGTCCGCTGCTGCTGTGGATGAACCGGGTGGCCAACCGCCTGGTGAAGATGTCCGGGGTGGAACCGGTCGACCGGGCCGCCGCGGGCGGGCACGACGCCGCCACCCTGCGCCACCTCGTGGAGCACTCCGCCGAGGAGGGTGCCCTGGAGGCGGAGTTCCAGTCCCAGATCGCCGGCGCCCTGGACCTGCAGCAACGAACCCTCGGTGAGCTGCCGGGCACGCAGGTCCCGCACCTGACGGCCGCGGCGACGGTCGGGGAGGTGCAGGACGCCGCCCGCCGCACCGCGCAGATGCGCGTCCTACTGGAGGGGCCGGACGGTACGTCGACGTCGGTGCTGCACGTGCGCGACACCCTGCCGGAGGCGCGGACGGCCCCGGCCGCCCCGTTGGCCCGGGACCTGCTGGTGCTGCCGGCGTCGATGCCGGTGTACGAGGCGTTCCGCCGGATGCGTGAGGCCAGCGAGCAGCTCGTGGGCGTGAGCGGGTCCGGTGGCGCCGGCGGCACAGGCGGCACAGTCGGCACAGGCACCCTGCTGCCGCGGGTCGTCACGCTGCCGGAGATCCTGGCGTTCGTCCTGCCGCGCGAGGCGGGGCAGGGGCAGTAGCGCCGGCTACGGCAGCAGCGACTCGGGGATGCGCATGCCGATGACCTCGTCGCGGGTCATCGCACCGTCGGCGAGGACCTCGGCGCACACGTAGCGTGCGCGGTCCTCGGGCACCGGGATGCGTCGGGCGTGGCTGAGCACCGAGTTCAACCGGCCGTCGCCGTTGGCCCGGTCCTCGGGGCCGCCCCACGCCTTCCACGCCACGGCGGTGACCAGGGAGGCCAGGGTGATTCCGGTCGGGTCGTACGGCGGGGCGGACTCGTCGGCCGAGCGCGGTGTGGAGGATCCGTCGGTGGCGAACTCGCGGCTGGCCTCGCGGCCCTTGCGGGGGCGTACGTGCAGGTCCTGCTGGCCGATGCCGACCACGGTGCCGTCGGGGTTACGGATCACCGAGGTGTTGGCCACGTTGAGGTAGCCGTCGTCACGCACCCGCTGGCGGATCATCGCGACCATGTCGTCGTCGACCTCGACCTGCAGCAACGCACCGTTCTGCCCCGGGTTGAGGAACTGGAAGGTGCCGGTGCGCGTCCACGCCTCGTAGTCGGAACCCAGACGACGCATCACCAGGGTGCCGAAGAGGATGTCGGTCATGGCGAACAGGGTGCCGCCGAAGGCGGCGTTGTTCGGGGTGCGGGTCATCGGGCTGAGCCGCAGGACAACCTCGCCGCGGGACCAGTCGTCGGCGATGTTGCGCAGCCGGATGCCGGAGCCCGCCAGCGGCGGCCACAGGCGCGTGACCTGCTCCATCCCGCGTGGGGTGGAGAACACGTAGCGGGTGATGTAGCTCTCCACGGAGCGGTAGAGCCGCACCGGGAGGGACCGTCGCCGGCCGGTGCCGCGCCCGGCCTGCTCGGGCGGGGAGTGCG
>JAKDIS010000084.1 GCA_030450335.1 Corynebacterium sp.
CCTCCTACCGACCCGCCCCCGGCACGATCCCCACCAGTCCGGGGGTCTACACGTTCCGTGACGCCGACGACCGGGTGATCTACGTCGGCAAGGCGAAGAACCTGCGCGCCCGCCTGTCGAACTACTTCCAGGACCCCGGGCACCTGGAACCGCGCATCCGCACCATGGTGCACACCGCCGACCACGTGCAGTGGACCGTGGTGGGCAGCGAGATCGAGGCCCTGAACCTCGAGTACACGTGGATCAAGAAGTTCGCCCCCCGGTTCAACGTGATGTACCGGGACGACAAGACCTACCCCATGCTCGCCGTGAGCGTGAAGGAGACCTACCCGCGGGCGTTCCTCTACCGTGGCCCGCGCAAGAAGGGCGTGCGCTACTTCGGCCCGTACCCCAAGGCCTGGGCCATCCGCGACACCCTGGAGTCGCTGACCCGGGTGTTCCCGGTGCGCACCTGCACCACCGGGGTGTACCGGCGCCACGAACAGCTCGGACGGCCCTGCCTGCTCGGCTACATCGACCGCTGTTCGGCACCGTGCGTGGGGCGGGTGTCGCCCTCGCAGCACCGCGAACTCGTCGACGAGTTCTGCTCCTTCCTGGCCGGCGGCAACACCGACCGGGTGATCCGCGACGTGCGCGGCGAGATGACGGACGCCGCCGCCGACCTCGACTTCGAACGCGCGGCATCCCTGCGCGACCAGCTCGGGGCGATGGAGAAGACCGTGGAGAAGCAGTCCGTGGTGTTCTCCGACGACACCGACGCCGACCTCGTCGCCGTGGCCAGCGATGAACTCGAGGCCGCCGTGCAGGTCTTCCACGTGCGCGGCGGACGCATCCGCGGCCAACGCGGCTGGGTGGTGGAGAAGAAGGCGTCCACCGACGATGCTGGTGAGGCTGGCGACGCTGGAGACGCCGAAGATTCAGAGGCCGACGGCTGGCCCACGCTGCTGGAGGACTTCCTCACCCAGTTCTACGGGGAGAACGCCGAACTCGCGAACGCCACCGAGTCCGCCGTCGGCGGCAACTCGCGCGCCGACGTCGCGTCCGGCAGTAGCGTCGGCGCTACCGGCACCGGCACCGAGCCGGACGCCGTGGCCCTGGAGCCCGTGCCGCGCGAGATCCTGCTGCCCGTCCTGCCCACCAACCGGGAGCGGCTCACCGACTGGCTCACCGTCCTGCGCGGTGCCCGGGTCACCCTGCGCGTCCCGCAGCGCGGCGACAAGCGCTCGCTGATGGAGACCGCCACCACCAACGCCACCCAGGCGTTACGCCAGCACAAGATCGCCCGCGCCGGCGATCTGACCACCCGCTCGGCGGCCCTGCAGGAACTGCAGGAGGCGCTGTGGATGGACGATTCCCCGCTGCGCATCGAGTGCACCGACATCTCCCACATCCAGGGCACCGACGTGGTCGCCAGCCTCGTGGTCTTCGAGGACGGCCTGCCGCGCAAGTCCGACTACCGTCGCTACCGCATCCGCGAGGCCGCCGGCGACGGGCACTCCGACGACGTCGCCTCGATCGCTGAAGTCGTCCGGCGCCGTTTTAAACGCCATCACAAGGACCGCACCGCCGTGCCCGAGGGCGACGACGGCGGCGACCTGCTGGACGGCGAGGTCACCGTGGAGCAGGCCGAGGCCGGGTCGAAGAAGTTCGCCTATCCGCCGCAGCTCTTCGTCGTCGACGGCGGCAAGCCCCAGGTCAACGCGGCCCAGGAGGTACTCGACGAGTTGGGCGTCACCGACGTCACCCTGGTGGGGGTGGCCAAGCGGCTGGAGGAGCTGTGGGTGCCCGGCGACGATTACCCGGTGATCCTGCCACGCAACTCCCAGGCGCTGTACCTGATCCAGCAACTGCGCGACGAGGCGCACCGATTCGCCATCACCTTCCACCGCTCCAGTCGCGGTAAACGTATGACCCGCTCCGCCCTCGACGAGGTCAAGGGGCTGGGTCCGAAGCGTCGGGCCGAGCTCGTGAAGACCTTCGGCTCGGTGGCCAAGGTCCGGGAGGCCGGGGTGGAGGGCATCACCCAGGTGCCAGGCTTCGGGCCGGCACTCGCCGAGGCCATCGTGGCGGCGTTGGAGCGGCAGACACCACCGGAGTCTTCGGTCTAGAATCGTGGCATGAACGATGCCACCCGAGACACGGGAACGCGACCTGACCGGCAGGAGGCGTCGCTGGTCCTCATCACCGGGATGTCCGGCGCCGGCCGCAAGGAGGCGGCCACCGTCCTGGAGGAGATGGGCTGGTACGTCGCCGACAACCTGCCCCCGGAACTGATCATGCGCATGGTCGAGCTCAGCTTCGAGTCTGACTCGCCCGTCGAGCGCCTGGCCGTGGTGACCGACGTACGCTCGCGCGACTTCGTCGGTTCGCTCACCGAGGTGCTCTCCAGCCTGCACGAGTCCGGCCGGCGGCCCGTGGTGCTCTACCTCGATGCCGACGACCGCACCCTGATCCGCCGATACGGCCGGGTGCGCCGCACCCACCCGCTGCAGGACGGGGAGACGCTGCAGGCCGGCATCGACCGGGAGCGCGAGATGATGGAGGGCATCCGTCAGCGCGCCGACCTGGTCATCGACACCTCCGGCACCAGCGTGCACGACCTGCGCCGCAGCATGGAGGGCTACTTCGAGGCGCTGTCGGACCGGCGTGAGCACGTGACCGTGCAGTCCTTCGGTTTCAAGAACGGCATCCCCAACGACGTGGACGTGATGCTGGACGCCCGCTTCCTGCCCAACCCGTACTGGGACGAGAACCTGCGCGACTACAGCGGGCTGGACGCCCCGGTCGCCGAGTTCGTCCTGTCCCGCCCGGAGGCCTCCGACTACCTCGACGCGGTCGAGACCCTCGTGTCCACCGCGCTGCCCGGCTACCGCAGGGAGGGCAAACGGTTCCTCACCGTCGCGATCGGCTGCACCGGTGGCCAGCACCGTAGCCCGGCGGTCGCCGAGGCGCTCGCCGCGCGCCTGGCGGCGAACCCGGAGCTGGACGTCCGCACCGTCCACCGCGACCTGGAGCCGGGGCGTCCCGGCCGCACCGCCACCGGAGAGGGGGCCTCGGCATGAGCGAGTTGAACGATACGGCTGAAATGAATATTGACCGCATCACCGCCCTCGGCGGCGGCCACGGCCTGTTCGCCACGCTGCGCTCGGCGCGTGCCGCGGCCGAGCACGTCACCGCCGTGGTGACCGTCGCCGACGACGGCGGTTCGTCCGGACGCATGCGCCGCGAGCTCGGCTCGCTGCCCCCGGGGGACCTGCGCATGGCGCTCGCCGCCCTGGTACGCGACACCCCGCGCGGGCACCTGTGGGAACGCACCCTGCAGCACCGCTTCTCCGGGCACGGCGCTCTCGCCGGCCACGCCGTGGGCAACCTGGTGCTCACCGGGCTGTCGGAGGTGCTGGGCTCCAGCATCGAGGCGCTCGACGAACTCAGCGACCTGCTCGGCATCCGCGGCCGGGTGCTGCCGATGTCGCCGGAGCCGCTGGACCTGGAGGCCGAGGTGCAGGGCATCGGCGACGACCCGCGCGAGGTCAACTCCGTGCGCGGGCAGGTCGCCGTCGCGTCCACCCTGGGGCAGGTGCGTCGCGTCCGGCTGATCCCGCAGAACCCGGAGGCCTCACCGGAGGCGGTGCAGGCCATCCTCGACGCCGACCTGGTCACCCTGGGCCCGGGCTCCTGGTTCTCCTCGGTGATCCCGCACCTGCTGATGCCCGGCATCGTCGAGGCGCTGGCCGAGACCACCGCCACCCGCGCGGTGATCATGAACCTCGTCGCCGAGCCGGGGGAGACCAGCGGGTTCTCCATGGAACGCCACATCCACATGCTGCTGCAGCACTGTCCCACCCTCACCATGGACGTGGTGGTGGTCGACACCTCCGTGCTGCTGCCCGGCAATGAACGCCGCCACATGGAACGCGCCGCCGCCCGGCTGGGCGCCACCGTGCTTTACCGCGACGTACGCGAGGACGACGACCGCGGCCGGTGGACCGACCGGCACTCCTCGGCCAAGCTCGCCGGGGTGCTGCGTGAACTCGCCGACTGGGACCGCACCGCCACCCCCACGGTAGGATCACCCGGAACACACGACGAGCCGGGGCACCCGGAGGAAAGGGGCGACAGCCACAGTGGCACTGACGTCTGAGGTGAAGGATGAGCTGGCCCGGGTCAACGAGACCCGGCCGGAGGTCATGACCGCCGAGGTGTCCGGCCTACTGCGCTACTGCGCGGGCCTGCACCTGGTGGCCGGACGCATCGTCGTCGAGGCCGAGGTCGACAACGGCGCCACCGCGCGCCGCGTCTCCCGCTTCGTCGAGGAGCTCTTCGACCTCACCGCCGAGATCCAGGTCGTCGGGGGAGGGAACCTGCGCACCTCCTCGCGCTACGTCCTGCGCTGGGCCGAGGGCGGCACCGAACTCGCCCGCCGCACCGGGCTGATCGACCGTGCCGGACGTCCCGTCCGCGGTCTGCCGCCCTACATCATCGGCGGCACCGCCGAGCAGTGCACCGCCGCCTGGCGCGGCGCGTTCCTCGCCCGCGGCTCGCTGACCGAGCCGGGCCGCTCGTCCTCCCTGGAGGTCACCACGCCCGGCAACGAGGCGGCCCTGGCGCTCGTCGGGGCGGCACGCCGGATCGGGGTCACCGCGAAGACGAAGGAGACCCGCGGGATCATCCGGGTGACCATCCGCGACGGGGAGAGCATCGGCGACCTGCTGACCCGCATGGGTGCGCAGCGCACCCGGCTGGACTGGGAGGAGCAGCGCATGCGCCGCGAGGTCCGGGCCACGGCCAACCGGCTGGCGAACTTCGACGACGCCAACCTGCGCCGGTCCGCCCGCGCCGCCGTCGTCGCCGCCGCCCGGGTGGACCGGGCGTTGACGATCCTCGGCGAGGACGTGCCCGACCACCTCGTGCAGGCCGGCACGCTGCGGGTGCAGCACCGGCAGGCCTCGCTGGAGGAACTCGGCCAGCTCGCCGACCCCCAGATGACCAAGGACGCCGTCGCCGGACGCATCCGCCGCCTGCTCACCATGGCCGACCAGCGCGCCGGCGAGGTCGGCATCCCCGACACCCACGCCGCGGTCACCGACGACATCTTCGACCTCGATGACATGGACGACATGGAAGATCTGGACGGTACGGGGGACCCCGCCGACGCCGAAGATAAGCGGTTGACCCCGGAGGATCAGGGCACGGAATAGCTCCACGGCGGGGCGCCGGATTCCGCTGTACTCTGGACAACGGCAACTCACCACTCATCGAGAACAGGAGCTTTACCGTGACGGTACGGGTAGGAATCAACGGGTTCGGCAGGATCGGCCGCAACTTCTTCCGGGCACTCCGCGAGAGCGGGGCTGACCTCGAGGTCGTCGCCTTCAACGACCTCACCGACAACAAGACCCTGGCCAACCTCCTGAAGTACGACTCCATCCTGGGTCGTCTGGACGCCGAGGTCAGCTACGACGAGGAGTCGATCACCGTCGACGGCAAGCGTCTCGTGGTCACCGCCGAGCGCGACCCGCAGAACCTCAAGTGGGGCGAGCTGGGTGTCGACATCGTCATCGAGTCCACCGGTTTCTTCACCGACGCCACCGCCGCGAAGGCGCACGTGGACGCGGGTGCGAAGAAGGTCATCATCTCCGCCCCGGCGAAGAACGAGGACGCGACCTTCGTCGTCGGTGTCAACCACACCGACTACGACCCGGCGGCGCACACGATCATCTCGAACGCATCGTGCACCACCAACTGCCTGGCACCGATGGCCAAGGTCCTCGACGAGGAGTTCGGCATCGTCAAGGGTCTGATGACCACCATCCACGCCTACACCGGCGACCAGCGTCTGCACGACGCACCTCACAAGGACCTGCGTCGCGCCCGCGCCGCGGCCCTGAACATCGTGCCGACCTCCACCGGTGCGGCCAAGGCCGTGTCCCTGGTGCTCCCGCAGCTCAAGGGCAAGCTGGACGGCTACGCACTGCGCGTGCCCGTGCCCACCGGCTCGGTCACCGACCTGACCTTCGAGGCGTCCAAGGAGGTCAGCGTCGAGGCCGTGAACGCCGCCATCAAGAAGCACGCCGAGGGTGAGCTCAAGGGCGTGCTGTCCTACTCCGACGACGAGCCGCTGGTCTCCACCGACATCGTCGGCGACTCGCACTCCTCGATCTTCGACTCGGGTCTGACGAAGGTCATCGGCAACCAGGTCAAGGTCGTCTCCTGGTACGACAACGAGTGGGGCTACTCGCGCCGCCTCGTGGACCTCGCCGCCTACGTGGGCGAGCGTCTCTGATCCACCTCCGGGTGGTCCAGTAGTCTGGAGCAGTACCGGCCGGTTCCACCGGTCCCACGGCGGGTCGGCACATGCCGACCCGCCGTCACCCAGTCTGCTACCGTCCCGCCACCATTTATTCCACCCCACACGAACGATCCCCGTCAACCACCTATCCACAGGAGACTGAGCCATGACCGTGAAGACCATCGACGACCTCATCGCCGACGGTGTCGAAGGACGTCACGTCCTCGTCCGCGCCGACCTGAACGTGCCCCTCAAGGACGGTGACATCACCGACCCGGGCCGCATCGACGCCTCGCTGCCCACCCTGCGCCGCCTCGTCGACGCCGGTGCCCGCGTCATCGTCACCGCCCACCTCGGCCGCCCGAAGGGCGAGGTCAACCCCGAGTTCTCTCTCGCCCCCGTCGCCGAGGCCCTCGCCGAGCGTCTCGACCAGTGGGTGCCGCTGGCGCAGGACGTCACCGGCGAGGACGCCCACGAGCGTGCCAACGGCCTCAACGACGGCGACATCCTCCTGCTGGAGAACGTCCGCTTCGACGCCCGCGAGACCTCCAAGGACGAGGCCGAGCGCCAGGCGTTCGCCGCCGAGCTCGCCGCGCTCACCGGCGACAACGGGGCCTTCGTCTCCGACGGCTTCGGTGTAGTCCACCGTCGCCAGGCGTCCGTCTACGACGTCGCCGCCCTGCTGCCGCACTACGCCGGCGGTCTGGTGCAGTCCGAGCTCGAGGTCCTGCGCACCGTGTCCGAGGACCCGGCCCAGCCCTACGCCGTGGTGCTCGGCGGCTCGAAGGTCTCCGACAAGCTCGGCGTGATCGAGGCGCTCGCCCCCAAGGTCGACACGCTGATCATCGGCGGCGGCATGTGCTTCACCTTCCTCGCCGCCCAGGGCCACTCCGTGGGCAGCTCGCTGCTGCAGGAGGACATGATCGACACCTGCCGCGACCTGCTCGAGCGTTTCGGTGACGTCATCGCCCTGCCGTCCGACGTCGTCGTCGCCCCCGAGTTCGCCGCCGACGCACCGGCCACCACCGTCGCCGCCGACGCCATCCCGGACGGCCAGATGGGCCTCGACATCGGTCCGGACTCCGTGGCCGCGTTCTCCGAGACCCTCGGTGCCGCCAAGACCGTGTTCTGGAACGGCCCGATGGGCGTGTTCGAGTTCGCCGCCTTCGCCGACGGCACCCGTGGGCTGGCCGAGGCGATCATCAAGGCCACCTCCGCCGGCGCGTTCTCCGTGGTCGGTGGCGGCGACTCCGCCGCCGCCGTGCGCACCCTCGGCCTCGACGAGGACGGCTTCAGCCACATCTCCACCGGCGGCGGCGCCTCCCTCGAGTTCCTCGAGGGCAAGGAACTGCCCGGCATCACCGTTCTCGAGAACTGAGGAGTACCCACCATGTCACGCACCCCGCTCATCGCCGGCAACTGGAAGATGAACCTCAACCACCTGGAGGCCATCCAGGTCGTCCAGAAGTTCGCCTTCGCCCTGCCCAAGGACTACTACGAGCACGTCGACGTCGCCGTGATCCCCCCGTTCACCGACATCCGCAGCGTGCAGACCGTCGTGGACGGCGAGAAGATCCCGCTGACCTACGGCTCCCAGGACGTCTCCGTCCACGAGTCCGGCGCCTACACCGGCGAGGTCTCCGCCCCGATGCTGGCCAAGCTGGGCTGCAGCTGGGCCGTCGTCGGCCACTCGGAGCGTCGCCAGTACCACGGGGAGGACGACGCGACCGTGGCCGCCAAGGCCAAGGCCGCGCTGGGCTCCGGGCTGTCGCCGATCGTGTGCGTCGGCGAGCCGCTGGAGGTCCGCGAGTCCGGTGAGCACGTCGACTACGTCGTCGCGCAGACCCGCGCCTCCCTGGACGGTCTGTCGTCGTCCGACCTGGCCAACGTGGTCATCGCCTACGAGCCGGTGTGGGCCATCGGCACCGGCAAGGTCGCCTCGGCGTCCGACGCGCAGGAGGTCTGCGCCGCGATCCGCGTGCTCGTCGCCGAGCTCGCCGACCAGCAGACCGCCGACGGCGTCCGGATCCTCTACGGCGGTTCGGTGAAGACCGACTCCGTCGCCGAGATCGTCGGCCAGGCCGACGTCGACGGCGGACTCGTCGGCGGGGCCAGCCTCGACGGCGAGGATTTCGCACGACTGTGCGCGGCCGCTGCAAAGGCCGCCGGCTAGAGGCACAATGGGGGAATGACATCCCCCACTGAAGAGTCCGACACCACGGTCCCCGGCACCGCCATCCCCGTCGTCCCACCGGACCGGGACGAGCCGGAGATCGTGCCGGGTCTGCGTCAGGAACTGCGCTACCTCGGCTCCATCCTCGGCGACGTCATCCGCGACCAGGAGGGCGAGGACGTCTTCGCCCTCGTCGAGGAGACCCGGCAGGCGGCGTTCTCCATCCGCCACGGTGACGGCGACGTCGCCGACCTCGCCGACCGGCTCCGCGACCTCTCCGCGGACAAGGCACTGCCCGTAATCCGGGCCTTCTCCCACTTCGCCCTGTTGGCCAACCTGGCCGAGGACCTGCACGAGGAGCGCCTGCGCGAGCGCCTGGCCGATGAAGGTGCCGCCCCGCCGCGTGCCACCCTGCAGGCCGCCTGGAAGGCCCTCGACGAGGGCGAGGTCAGCGCCGCGGAGGTCTCGAAGGTCGTGGAGTCCGCCTACGTGGCGCCCGTACTCACCGCGCACCCCACCGAGACGCGTCGGCGCACCGTCTTCGACGTCCAGTGGGACATCACCCGCCTGATGCGCAAGCGCGGCCACATCCTCAACGCCGGGCGCACCGCCCGCAGCGACGACCGGCTGGCGAGCATCGACCGCGACATCCGCCGCCGCGTGACCATCCTGTGGCAGACCGCCCTGATCCGCTCGGTGCGCCCGCGCATCGAGGACGAGATCAACGTGGGCCTGCGCTACTTCACCATCAGCCTGCTGCAGGAGATCCCGCAGATCAACCGGCGCGTCACCGTGGAACTGCGGGAACGCTACGGACAGGACGTCCCTGCCACCCCGGTGGTGCGCCCCGGCAGCTGGATCGGCGGCGACCACGACGGCAACCCCTTCGTCACCGGTGAGACGGTGGACTACGCGTCCTCGCGTGCCGCCCAGACCGTCTTCGACTGGTACCTCGCGCAGCTGCACGACCTGGAGCACGAGCTCAGCCTGTCCAGCCGGTTGACCTCGGCCACCCCGGAGCTCGACGAGCTCGCGGACCGCGGCCACAACGACGTCCCGTCCCGCGTCGACGAGCCCTACCGTCGGGCCGCCCACGGCATCCGCGGACGGATCGCGGCCACTGCCGCCGCCCGTCTCAGCGACGCCGTCGACCCGGACCGCACCGCCGGACCGCACGAGCCCTACGCCGACGCCACCGAGTTCCTCGCCGACCTGGAGACCGTGGACGCCTCCCTGCGAGCCAGCGCCGACGACCTCATCGCCGACCACCGTCTCGGCACCGTCATCGCCGCCGCCCAGTCCTTCGGCTTCCACCTGAGCAGCCTGGACCTGCGACAGAACTCCGAGAGCTTCGAGGCGATCCTCACCGAGATCTTCGCCCGGGCCGGTGTGGTCGGCGACTACACCACGCTGGACGAGGACGCCCGCGTCGAGCTGCTCGCCGGCGAACTGCACTCACCGCGTCCGCTGACCGACCCGCGCGCCACGTGGAGCGAGGCGACCGAGCGCGAGCTCGGCATCTTCCGCTCCGCGGCGGCCGCCGTCGCCCGCTTCGGTCCCGACGCCGTGCCGCACTGCATCATTTCCATGGCGTCCAGCGTCTCCGACATCCTGGAGCCGATGATCCTGCTCAAGGAGGTCGGCCTGATCGACGTCACCGACGGCGAGGTCACCGGCGGGATCGACGTGATCCCCCTGTTCGAGACCATCGACGACCTCGCCAACGGCTCGTCGGTGATGGCGCAGCTGTGGGGCCACGGCTTCTACCGTGACTACGTCGCCCAGCGTGGCGGTGTGCAGGAGGTCATGCTCGGCTACTCCGACTCGAACAAGGACGGCGGCTACTTCGCCGCCAACTGGGGCCTCTACGACGCGGAACTGTCGCTCGTCGCCGCGGCGAAGGACGCCGGGGTGGGCCTGCGCCTGTTCCACGGGCGCGGCGGCACCGTCGGACGCGGCGGCGGCCCCAGCCACGAGGCGATCCTCGCCCAGCCGGAGGGCGCGGTGCAGGGCAGCGTGCGCATCACCGAGCAGGGAGAGATCATCTCCGCGAAGTACGGGGTGCCCTCGGTGGCGCGCCGCAACCTCGAGGCGCTGGTGTCGGCGACACTGGAGGCCAGCCTGCTCCCCGTCGACCGCATCGACGACCCGGACGACGCCTACGCCGCCATGCGTGAGATCGCCGAGTTGTCCCGCAAGGCCTACGCCACGCTGATGCACGAGGACGACGGGTTCATCGACTACTTCACCTCCTCCACACCGCTGGCGGAGATCGGGAACCTGAACATCGGCTCGCGTCCGAGTTCGCGCAAGCAGACCAGCAGCATCGCCGACCTGCGCGCGATCCCGTGGGTGCTGTCCTGGTCGCAGTCGCGCATCATGCTGCCCGGCTGGTTCGGCGTGGGTTCGGCGTTGCGCGACTGGGTCGGCGAGGACGAGTCGGGGGAGAAGCTGGCGTACCTGCAGGAGCTGCACCGATCCTGGCCGTTCTTCCGCTCGGTCCTGTCGAACATGGCGCAGGTGATGGCCAAGGCCGACCTGTCCGTGGCGAAGTTGTACTCCGGCCTGGTGCCCGACGCCGCCGACGCCGAGCGCATCTACGACACCATCGTCGACGAGTTCCACCTCACCCTGGACATGTGCCTGAAGGTCACCGGGCAGGACAGCCTGGTCACCGACAACCCTGCACTGGCGATGTCGGTGCGCAACCGGTTCCCGTACCTGCTGCCGCTGAACCTGCTGCAACTGGAGCTGCTGCGCCGCTACCGTGCCGGGGACCGCAGCGAGGACGTGCTCGACGGCATCCGCCTGACCATGAACGGGCTGGCCACGGGGCTGCGCAACTCGGGCTAGGGCCCGTGTGCCTGGTGCGGGGTGTCGTGGGTGTCACGATGTCCGGCGGTGGGCTATGATGGTGTGGTTATCGCATGGCCCCGACCGACGTAAGGCAGTTCGCATGGTTCTCACCCTCCAGATCCTTCTGGTGGTCACCAGCCTCATTCTGGGACTCTCCGTTCTTCTCCACAAGGGGAAGGGCGGCGGCCTGTCCAGCCTGTTCGGTGGCGGTATGCAGTCGAGCCTGTCGGGCTCCACGGTGGTGGAGAAGAACCTCGACCGGTTGACGGTCACCACCGCGGTGATCTGGATCGCCGCCATCATCGGACTGAACCTGGTCGTCCACTACAACGTGGGCTGATCCGGCCTGTAGCTGGCCCGCACGTCCGGCCCCTGCACCTTGGTGGTGCGGGGGTTTTCGTGTGCGCGGGGGTCAGT
>JAKDIS010000007.1 GCA_030450335.1 Corynebacterium sp.
TCGAGGTCCTGGCGATGGCGGGCACACTGGAACGCACCTCCCCGGGCACGAACCTCACCATCGACGACAAGCAGTTCCTGTGGTTGCCGCTGTCGCACGTGATGGGCAAGCTGCTGCTCACCATGCCGCTCTACATCGGGTTCGAGTCGGCCATCGACGGCCGCGTCGACCGGATCGTGCAGAACCTCCCCGTGGTGCAGCCCACGTTCATGGGCTCGGCACCGCGCATCTTCGAGAAGGCCTACAACGGCATCGTCACCATGATGGCCGACGACCCGGGCCCGCTGCGCATCAGGGAGCGCCTCTTCCACTGGGCCAGCCGGGTGGGCTCGAAGGTCTTCGAGGCCGACCACGGCGACGGTTCCACGACCGCTTCCCGCCTCGACCGGATCCAGGCCAGGATCGCCGACCGTCTGGTGTTCTCCACCATCCGCGAACGCTTCGGCGGACGCGTCCGCTACTTCATCTCCGGGTCCGCCGCGCTGAACACCGACATCTCCCGGTGGTTCGGGGCGACCGGGATGATGATCCTCGAGGCCTACGGCATGACCGAGTCCGGCGGCGGCTCCTGCCTGGGCATGCCGGAGGCCTACCGCACCGGACGCATCGGGCGTCCGCTGGACGGCGTGGAGCTGCGCATCGCCGACGACGGCGAGATCCTCTTCCGCTGCGCCGGGGTGATGGACGGCTACCACAACAACCCGGAGGCCACCGCCGAGGCGCTCGACGACGACGGGTGGATGCACACCGGCGACATCGGTGACCTCGACGCCGACGGCTACATCCGCATCACCGACCGCAAGAAGGAGCTGTTCAAGACATCCAACGGCAAGTACGCCGCACCGGCGTTGATGGAGGCCACGTTCAAGGGGCTGTGCCCGGTGGCATCGAACCTCGTGGTCATCGGCGAAGGACGCCCCTACGTGAGTGCCCTGGTGGCGTTGGACGAGGACCCGCTGCTGGCCTGGGCACAGCGCGAGGGGGTACCCGGCGGCTATGCCCAGGTCGCCGCCGACCCCCGCACCCACGAGATGGTGCAGGACTACGTGGACGAGCTGAATTCCTCGTTGAACAGGTGGGAGCAGGTCAAACGCTTCCAGATCCTGCCGCGTGACCTCACCGTGGAGGACGCCGAACTCACCCCGTCGTTGAAGCTTCGCCGCAAGCCCGTGGAGCGCAACTTCCCGGAGCAGGTGGCGGCGAACTACGCCTGAGGGGTCTCCCCGAGCACGTCACCGAGCGCGTCGGACGCCACGGCGACCCGCCGGGCTCCGGTGCCCAGCGCGCGGGCCGCGTCGGCGGCGGTGCGCACGCCGGTGGCCTTCACGGGCACAGCACCCTGTGCCGCCGCGGCCGTCCATCCGTGGGGCACGGCGACCATGTCCGCCCCGGCGGTGGCTGCGGCGCGGCAGAAGGCCAGGATCCTGTCGTCGTCCAGGGCCAGGTCGGTGTCCGGTCCCCCCACCGCGACCTGGAGCGTGGCCGGGTACGGCACGGCCTCACGCAGGGTGACGATCTCGCTGATCAGTGCGTTCACGTCTGCGGCGACCACGTTCGCGGCGTCCACGACGGCGTGGACCTCGTGGGCGCCGTTGACGATCGACATGTGCGCTTCACTGCCCTTGACCAACGGGTGGTGCTTGCCGCTGGGGTACCCGGCGACGGCGACCAGGCGCAGGTCCTCCGGGACGTCGCGCAGCGGGAACAACGTCGGCGGCAGGCACACGGCCGCGCAGCCGTGGGCCGTGGCCTGCCCGGTGACCCGGGCGGCGTCCTGCCGGGTGGACGCGGGGTCGAGCATCACCAGCTCGACCCGGGAGGGGTCGACGTGCGAGGGGTCGAAACCGTCGGTCACTGTGCGTTACCGAGCACGTCGCGGATCGACGGGCGGATGTCCTGCCAGTAGATGCCCACGATCACCGCGCCGGCGATCCAGATGAAGCTGATGAACGGCCCGAGCACCAGCACGCCCACGGCGGTCCCGCCGAGCAGCAGGAGCCAGTTCTGCTTCGACCGGTCGATCACGGTGAAGGCGTCGTCCCGGGTCATGGCGACCTGGATCGCACCCCAGACCGCCCCGACGACCACGAGGACCAGGAAGCCGACCTGGAGATAGGCCAGGCCCTTGAACGCCATGTTCACAAGTTCAATCATGGCTACCGAGTCTATCCGACCTCACATGACCGTGAACAGCAGCTCGGAGACCGTGTAGATCGTCAGACCCGCGAGGGACCCCACCACGGTGCCGTTGACCCGGATGAACTGGAGGTCCTTGCCCACCATCAGCTCGATACGGTCACTGGCCTCGTCGGCGTCCCAGCGTTCCACGGTCTCGCCGATGATGCCGGTGACCTCGCCGGCGTAGTTCTCCGCCAGGTAGGACGCCGCGCGCACGATGCGCGTCTCCAGGGAGTCCCGCAGCTCCTGCTCGGTGCGCACCCGGGTGGCGAAGTCGGTGACCCAGGTGACGATCTTCGTGCGCAGCAGCGAGTCCTCGTCGCGTGCCATGGTCGTCAGGGTGGAGCGCACCGACTCCCACAGGGTGCCCGGCAGGGCCTGCACGGTCGGCGAGTTCATGATGTCGCCCTTGAGGTTCTCCACCCGGGTGATCATCGCCGGGTCGTGCTGCAGGTCCTGGGCGAGCTGGCCGATGAACCGGCGGATGGCGTGGCGGGCCTCGTGCTCGGGGTTCTCGCGCACGTCGCCGGTGAACTGCACGACCTCGCGGTACACCCGGTCACCGACGAGGTCGCGGACGAACCGGGGCGCCCAGCTCGGTGTCCTCTCGTCCAGCAGACGGACGATGAGGTCCTCGCTGTCGCGGGCCTTGTCGTCCAGCCACACCACCACCGCGTCGACGACGGGTTCGGTGCGTCCCTCGCTGATGAGCTGTTCAAGGCCACGGCCCAGCGGCGGGCCCCAGGTCGGTTCGGAGACCTTGTCGATCACCAGGGTGCGGATCAGCTGTTCGGCCTCCGCCGGGTCCACCCCGTTGACCACCAGGTCCACGAGGCGGCATGCCTCGGCACCGGTACGTTCGGCACCTCCCCCGTCCAGCACCCAGTCCGCCGCCCGCTCGGGGATGCGCGCCTGTCCGAGTTTCTCGGTGATCAGCGCGGCATTGAGGAAGTTCTCGCCCACGAAGGAGCTCAGGGCGTGGCCGACCTGGTCCTTCTTGCGTTTGATGATCGCGGTGTGCGGGATCGGGATGCCCAGCGGGTGGCGGAACAGGGCGGTCACGGCGAACCAGTCCGCCAGGGCGCCGACCATGCCGGCCTCGCTGGCGGCGCGGACGTAGCCGGTCCAGCCGCCGTCGCGTCCGGTCGCCTCCAGCCAGCGGCACACGAGGTAGATCAGCGTGGCGATGACCAGCAAGCTGGTGGCGAAGGCCTTGTGCCGTCGCAGGTCGCGGCGCCGTTCGGCCTCGGACTCGGGGGACGGGCCGGGGACGGCGAGTCGTCCGTCGGCGGTGCTGGTGTTCTCAGGTGTCGTCACCCGCCCCATTATTCCACCCGTGACGGACATGGCTCGGAGATGGCTCAGAGACGGTTCGGAGACGGTACGGACATGGCTCGACCCCCGTCCCGCCGGCACTGTCTGGCAGCTGGCGGAAAACGGGGGTCGGAGGCCCGCTGGAGGTGCGGGAGGAGGCTGGTGCGTCAGAAGACGCGGCCGGTCTCCTTGCGGTAGTTGCGGGTACCGGTACGGCCGATGTGGATGCCGATGAAGGAGGCGATGAGCAGGACGAAACCGACGGCCCAGCCGACGATGCCGATGGTCACGCCGTTCTCCTGCGCGTCCACGCTGGCCGCGGCGAAACCGAAGATGCCGACGCCCATCAGGGAGACAGCCAGCATCAGCAGTGCCATGGACAGCCAGGTCGTGGCACGCTGCAGCGAGGAGTGCGGTGCATCCCAGCTGGACGGCACGTAGCCGTCGAGGTAGTCCGGCGAGGCCGAGAACTTGCCCTTGGTGTCGAGATCTGCGGACATCGTCATCCTCTTTCGTCTTTTGGTGTGCCCGGCGCCCTTTTCTGCCCGGGTGACGTGATGATTCTAGCGCACGGGTGTCGGCGGGTGCCTACTCCCGATGCCCGGGGGGAATCCCCCGGGGTGCTAGTCGGCCTTGCCGCGGATGGCGGCGCGGGCACGCTCCTTGGTGATCGCTGCGACGGCGGTCAGCGGGATACCCGCCGGGCACACGTCGGCGCACTCGCCGTAGAGCGAGCACGGGCCGAAGGTTCCCTCGGCCTCGTCGACCATGTTCTTGGCACGACGGCCACGCTCGGTGCGACCCAGCGGGGACAGCGTCATGTGCACCAGCTTCGCGCCGGTGAACAGGTGCGAGGCACCGTTCGGGCAGGCTGCCACGCAGGCACCGCAGCCGATGCAGGCGGCGTGGTCGAGGGCGAGCTCGGCGTCCTCGTGGTTGACCAGGAGGCTGTCGGCGTCCGGTGCGGTACCGGCGGCCATCGAGACGAAGCCGCCCTTCTCCATGACGCGGTCCAGGGCGGACCGGTCGACGACCATGTCCTTGATCACCGGGTACGCCGCGGAACGCAGGGGCTCCAGCTTGAGGGTGTCACCGTCGGTGAAGCTGTTCAGCCGCTGCTGGCAGGCCGGCTTGTTCTTGTCGGGGCCGTGGGGACGACCGTTGACCTGCAGACCGCAGGTGCCGCAGATACCCTCACGGCAGTCGGAGGCGAAGGCGAAGGGCTCCTTGCCGGCCTCGACGTACTTGGAGTTCACGTGGTCGAGCAACTCCAGGATGGACATTGCCTGTTCGGCATCGGGGACCTCCACCGACTCGAAGTGTCCCTCCGAGGTGTGGTCCGCCTGACGCCAGATCTCAAGATGCAGTTTCATTACTTGTAGTTCCTTGTCATCAGCGGGATGCGGTCGAAGTACAGGGGCTCCGCGTGACGCACGAAGGTCTCCGGCTTCTCGCCCGGCTCCCAGGCGGAGACGAAGCACCATTCGTCGTCGTTACGCTCGGCCTCGCCGTCCTCGTCGAGGTGGTCCTCGCGGTAGTGGGCGCCACAGGATTCGTCACGGTCCAGGGCGTCGACGCACATGAGCTCACCGAGGTCCAGGTAGTCGGCGACGCGCAGGGCGTTCTCCAACTGCTGGTTCATCTCGTCGCGACCACCGGGGACGAAGACGTTCTCCCAGAAGTCGGCGCGGACCTTGCGGATCTCCTCGATGCCGGACTGCATGCCCTCGACGGTGCGGGCCACGCCGCAGCAGCGGTAGAGGATCTCACCGAGCTGGCGGTGGTAGTACTCCGCGCCGTGCGGGTCGGAGCCACGGATGTTGAGGATCTTGTCGATACGCTCGTCGGCGCGCTTGAGCGCGTCCTTCGCGGCGTCCGACTCGGCGTCCGGCACGTCCTGGCCCAGCAGCGGGGCGATGTAGTTCGGGACGGTGAACGGCAGGGTGAACCAGCCCTCCACCGACGACGACAGCAGCGAGTTCGCACCCAGGCGGTTCGCGCCGTGGTACATCCAGGACGACTCACCGGAGCAGAACAGCCCCGGGATCGAGGTCATCTCGTGGAAGTCGGTCCACAGACCACCCATGGTGTAGTGGCAGGTCGGGGCGATGCGCATCGGCTCCTTGTAGGCATCGTCACCGATGGCCTCCTCGTACATCTGGATGAGGTTGGAGTAGCGCTCGCGGATGACGTCCTCGCCCAGCTTCTTGATGGCGTGGGTGAGGTCCAGGTACACCGAGTTCTTCTTCGGGCCCACGCCGAAGCCGGCGTTGATCTGCTGCGCGTTCGCACGGGACGCGATATCGCGGGGCACCAGGTTCCCGAAGGCCGGGTAACGACGCTCGAGGAAGTAGTCGCGCTCGTCCTCGGGAATGTCGTTGGGGTGGCGCTCGTCGCCTTCCTTGGACGGCGTCCAGATGCGGCCGTCGTTGCGCAGCGACTCGGACATCAGGATCGTCTTCGACTGCCAGTCCGAGTTGACCGGCAGGCCGGTCGGGTGGAACTGCACGAAGGACGGGGACGCCATGTAGGCGCCCTGGTCGTAGGCACGCATGATCGCGCTGGCGTTGGAGTTCTTGGCCAGCGTGGACATGTGGTACACGTTGCCGTAACCGCCGGTGGCCAGCACCGTGGCGTGCCCGGTGTGGGTGGACAGCTCGCCGGTGATGATGTTTCGGGTCACGATGCCCTTGCACACGCCGTCGTCGACGATGATGTCCTGGACGTCGGAGTGGGTGAAGATCTCCACGTTGCCGGCACCGATCTGACGGTACAGCGCGGCGGTGGTCGCCAGCTGCAGCTGCTGACCGGTCTGTCCACGGGTGTAGTAGGTGCGGGACACCTGCACACCACCGAAGGAACGGGTGGCCAGGGTTCCGCCGTACTCGCGGGAGAACGGGGCACCGATGGCGTTCATGTGGTCGATGACCTTGCCGGACTCCATGGCCAGGCGCCAGCAGTCGTTCTCGCGGCACCGGTAGTCACCGCCCTTGACGGTGTCCTTGGTGTGGTTGTACGTGGAGTCGTTGTCCAGCTTCTTGGACCGCGAGGAGTTCACGCCACCCTGCGCGGCGATGGAGTGCGCGCGGCGGGGGCTGTCGTGGTAGGTGAACACCTTCACGTCGTAGCCGAGCTCGCCGAGGGCGGCTGCGGCGGCGCCGCCGGCCAGGCCGGTGCCGACGATCAGGATGCGGAACTTCGCACGGTTCAGCGGCGAGACGAGCTTGAAGTGCTCCTTGTCGAACTGCCACTGCTGCTGCTGGCCGACCTCGTGCGGCGCGTTGTCGCCGATGGTCTTGCCGACGGCCACACCGTCGACCGAGGACTTCGGCGAGGTGAAGGCCTGCAGGGCCTCGTCGTAGTCGAAGTCCGGGGTCTGGTTGTGGGGGTGGGGCTTACTGGTTCCCATAGTCTCTTCTCTCTTCCTAGTTCCCGGACTAACTCACGACGCCGAACATCACCATCAGCGGGATGGAGATGTTGCCGATCATCACGACGGCGGGGAGCAGGTAGGCGATCCACAGCATGACCTGACGCGTGCGGTGGCCGGTGATCCCCAGGTCGGAGGACGCGGTCCAGATACCGTGGCTCAGGTGCAGGAAGAGGACGAGCATGCACAGGATGTAGAAGATCGCGACGACGGGACGCTCGAACGAGGCCACCAGGTTCGCGTAGGCCTCACCGTGCTCGAAGACGTTCGACGCCGCCGGTTCCGCCCCGATGGTCAGGTCGAGGATGTGGAAGATGATGAACAGCAGCAGCACCATACCGGTACCCAGCATGGAGCTGGCGGTGAAGGTGTTCAGGCCACCGACCTTGCCGGTGCGCTTGAAGGCGCCGCGGGACTCCCGCGAGCGCTTCTTCAGCGCGAAGGCACACCACACGTGCAGGACCAGGGCGACCAGCAGGACCACGCGGGCGATCCAGAGGAGACCCTCGCGCGGGATGAGCGGCTCGCCGACCTCACGCAGGAAGTGGGCGTACTCGTTGAAGTGGTCGGCACCCGTGTAGACCTTCAGGTTTCCGACCATGTGGACGAGGACGAAGAGGCCGAAGATGATGCCAGTCACGGCCATCGTCAGCTTCATCGCCCAGGAGGGGAAGCCCGGCTTCTCCCTCAGCGGTTTGATGGAAATTTTCCCGTGCTCGATTGCCGCGGGATCGTCGTATTTAACAGTCATGGCACCTCCAGTGTCATAGACACTGTACGACCCTCATAGTGGCAAGTACCAACCGACCCCCGCCCTCGTGAAGAAGATCACAGTTGACCTCCTCATCCTCCCCCGAGAAGCCCCCGTGAGCGGGCCTCGGCCACCGCGGCGGTCCGATTCTCGACACCCAACTTCTGATAAATATGTATCAGATGCGTCTTCACCGTGGCCAATGAGATCACGAAGCGCGAGGACAGCTCCCGGTTGCTCGCCCCCGTCGCCAACCCCGCCAGGATCTCCAGCTCCCGCTGCGACAACGCCTCCCCCGACCCGCCGGACGTGGTGGCCCGGCTGACCTGCTCGGCCAGACGGGCGGCGATCTCCGGGGGAAGCGTCCGGCGTCCGGCGGCGGTGTCGAGGACGGCCCGGTGCAGGACCTCCTCCGGGGCGTCCTTGAGCAGGTAGCCCAACGCCCCGGCCTGCAAGGCGTCCATGATGTGGTGTCCGGTGTCATAGGTGGTGAGCACCAGGACCGGCGGGCCGCCGGCGGCGGTGTTGCGCCGGGTGGCCTCGATACCGTCCACCCCGGGCATCTGGATGTCGACGACCAGGACGTCCGGGACGGGGTCGAGCTCACCCACCTGCGCGACGTCGGCACCGTCGGACCCCTCGGCGATGACACGGACGTCATCGAAGGCGTCCAGGATCGCGCGCAGCCCGGCGCGCACCACCGGGTGGTCGTCGACGAGCATCACTGTGACGTTTCCGCTCACCGGCCCGCCTCCACGTCTGGCAACTCGCTTGGCAGGTCGGCGGCCAGGTCGGCGGGCAGGTCGGCACACACCCGGGTGCCCTCCCCCGGCGCCGCAGTCACCTGGAGACGACCGCCCAGGTCGGCGGCACGGAGACGCATGCCCACCAGGCCGAAGCCACCGTCCTGCGGTGGGCGCGTCGCGTCCTCAGACTCCGGCGCATCCGGCGCCTCGGCCCAGCCGCACCCGTCGTCCTGCACGCTCAGGGTGAGCCGGCCACCGGCGCGGCCCAACTCGACGCGCACCCGCGTGGCGTCGGCGTGACGGACCACGTTGGTCAGCGACTCGCGCACGATGTGCACCACCGCGTCCTGCACCGCAGAGGACAGCCCCGCGGCCGACCCGAACTCCTCGGGCACCACGAGATCGACGTCGAGGAGATCGCCGAGGGCGCGTTGACGTGCGACGACGTCGTCGACGATGCGGCGCAGCACCGTGGCTGTGTCGTGTACCCGCCCGCCGGCGGCGAGGTCGCGGATCAGGTTGCGCGCCTCCCCGAGGTTGTCGGCGGCGGTGTCCTCGATCAGCGACAACTGCCCGAGCGCGTCCTGCGTCCGGTCCTGACGCACCGCCGTCGACGCCGCGCGCGAGAGCAGCACCACCGCGTTGAAGCCCTGGGCGAGCGTGTCGTGGATGTCCCGGGAGATCCGCTCGCGCTCCTCCAGGCGTCCGGTGTTCTTCTCCGTGGCCAGCAGACGGTCGCGGGTGGCGTGCAGTTCCCGCACCGTGGCCAGCTGCCGCTCCGCCTCCGCCGCCAGCAACCGGTAGGTGCGGTAGGCGCCGGCGGCGAACAGCACGCCGATGCCCGGACCGACCGCGGCGGCCACTCCCCCGCCCTGCCCGGTCAGCATCGGCACGAACGCACCGACCGCCCACGCCGCCGTCAGCACCGCCACCTGCACAGTTACCTGCACCGTGCGGTGGCCTGCGGGGCGCCCGTCGAGCACGGCGAGGATCAGGAACGCCAACGGGAACAGCAGCCACACCGCATGGTGGCTCAGCGCCGTCGCCGCCGTCCACGCCACCAGCAGGACCGCCAGCCACCACGGTGACCACCGGCGCGGAAGCGCCGTCACCGTGCCCGCCGCGTACACCGCCACGAGCAGCAGGATCACCACCACCGCCGCACAGCCGCGCAACGTCGGCGCGCCGGAGACCACGTCGACGACCACGCGCACCAGCGCGAACAACGCCAGGGCGACGATGACCACGTGGAGCGTCACACGCAGGGTACCGAGGATCTGCGGCAGGGAGGTTCGGGGGTTCACGTGTCCCGAGCCTAGGCGAGGCGCCACGGCGGGGACATCGACCGATCGGTTGATCCGAAGTTCAGTTCTCCGGTCGATGTCCCGCACCCCGCCGCCGGGCGACGATGAGCACATCGACTCCACCCCACAACCACAGGAGGACACCCATGTACCTGGGCCTCAGAGACATCGCCGCGGCACGGGGCCGCTTCTCGTTGATCACCTCGGTCGTCGCCCTGATCACGCTGCTGCTGGTCATGCTCACCGGGCTGACCGGAGGGCTGGCCGACCAGAACACCTCCGCGCTCAAGGCCCTGGGCCCGGACCGGTTCGTGTTCGGCGGCGAGGTGTCGTTCACCTCCTCCAGCATCACTCCACAGGACGAGAAGGCCTGGCAGGACGCCCTCGGCGCCTCCTCGGTGGTGCCCTTGGGTGTGGCCTCCACCCGCCTGCAGGTCCCCGGCGACGGGCAGGACGCCCTGGCGTCCGTCACGCTGATGGGCCTGCCGTCCGGCACGGCCGTGCCCGGCGGCGAGGTGCCCGCCCGCGGCGTCCTGCTGCCCGACGCGCTCGGCGGCACGGCCGACACCGTGCACCTGAACCACCAGCCCGTCGCCTGGGCCGACATGGACACCTGGGCGCGGATGACCGGGGCGGACGGGCCGTCCTCCCCCACCGTCCTGATGGTCAGCGGTGACGGACCGGGCGGCGCAGTGGACGATGACCGGTTCGACGCCGTCGCCGAGGCCACCGGCACCACCGCCGTCGGCGTAGAGGACTCCTTCGCCGGACTGCCCGCCTACCAGTCCGAACGCGGCTCTCTGCTCGCCATCCAGGGGCTGCTCTACGGCATCTCCGCGCTGGTCGTCGTCGCCTTCCTCAGCGTGTGGACGATCCAGCGCACCCGCGACATCGCCGTGCTGCGCGCCCTCGGGGCGTCCACCGGCTACGTGGTCGCCGATGCCGCGGTGCAGGCCGCGGTGATCCTCGCCGTCGGCGTGATCGGCGGCGCCGCACTCGGCGGGGTCCTCGGCGCCCTCGCCGCCGGGACGGTGCCCTTCGCCGTGTCGGCCGCGACCTTCCTCCTCCCACCCGTCGGCGTGTTCGTGCTCGGCATGGGCGGCGCCCTCGTCGCCATGCGCCGGGTGTCCACCGTCGACCCCCACCTCGCACTAGGAGCATCAGCATGACAACCAGCACCAGCAGCAGCACCGAAACGATCACCGACACCTTCCGCATGCAGGACATCTGCCTGACCTACCCGGACGGCGGGTCCACCGTGACCGCCCTGGACCACGTGAGCCTCGACGTGCACCCCGGCGAACTCGTCGCCGTGGTCGGCGAGTCCGGCTCCGGCAAGTCCACGCTGCTCTCCGTCGCCGCCGGGCTGACCACCCCGGACTCCGGGACGGTGTCCACGACCGGCACCACCTCCGTGGTCTTCCAGTCCCCCAACCTGCTGGACGCCCTGGACGTGCGCGAACAGCTGCTGGTCACCGACCACATCGCCGGACGGCGCATCACCGCCGCACGTCGACGCCGTGCCGACAAGCTGCTGGCCCGCGTGGGGCTGGACGGTTTCGGCGCACGCCGCGTCGCCCAGCTCTCCGGCGGCCAGCGCCAGCGGGTGAACATCGCCCGGGCGCTGATGCCCGGGCCCAGCCTGCTGCTCGCCGACGAACCGACGTCCGCCCTGGACGAGCGGCTGTCGCACCAGGTCGTGGACCTGCTGCGCGAACTGACCGACGAGCACTCGCTGGCCACCGTGCTGGTCACCCACGACCGCAACCAGCTCGACCGGGCCGACCGGGTGGCCCAGATGCACGACGGACGGCTGTCGCAGGAGGGACGGCGGTAGCATCGGGGTTCCTGCGCGCACCCCCTGCGACACGAGAGAAGGTCCACCATGAGGCCCCTTCGGTACGCGATCAACGTGACCCTCGACGGCTGCTGCCACCACGAGGCCGGGACGCCCCCGGACGAGGAGACCATGGCCTTCTGGGCCCGCGAGACCGCCCGCGCGGACGCCATGCTCCTCGGACGCACGACCTACCGGATGATGGAGGACGCCTGGCGCAGGCCGCCGGACGGCACCTGGCCACAGTGGATGGACACCTGGGAGATCCCCTTCGCCGAAGCGATCGACCAGGCCAGGAAACACGTGGTGTCCGCAACGCTGGACCACGTGGACTGGAACGCCGAACTGCTGCACGGCGACCCGGTGGCGGCGGTACGCAGGCTCAAGGAACAGCCCGGTGACGGGATCCTCCTCAGCGGCGTGACCCTGCCCACCGCGCTCGTGGCGGCGGGGCTGGTCGACGAGTACGTGTTCGTGGTGCAGCCCGTCCTCGCCGGGCACGGGCCGAGGTTGCTCGACGGTCTACCCGGGCACCTGAGGCTCACCCCGGTGGCGCGCGAGGAGTTCGCCTCCGGCGCCGTCGCCGCGCACTACCGTCCTGCCTGAACTGCGCAGACTACGCGCAACTCACGCGCGGCTCACGCGCGCAGCAGCGTCTCCCCGGTGACCGTGACCGGCTCGGGGCCGACCATGGTCTCCTGGCCGCACACCGTGATCGGGCCCACGACCTCGGGATCCTCGTCGGTGGTGTGCAGGGTGACCTCCCCGTCGGCGACCGTCACCTGGATGATCCGCCCACGCAGGGTGATGCGGTACTCCAGGGCGCCCCACTCCTCGGGCACACGCGGGTCGATGCTGTACTGCCCGTAGTTGTCGCGGAAACCACCGAAGCCGTAGACCAGGCAGCTCCACACCCCGCCGCACGAGGCGATGTGCACGCCGTCGGGGGTGTTGCCGTGCAGGTTGTTGAGGTCGATGAACAGGCCGCGGTGGAAGAAGTCCATCGCCTTGTCGTGCAGGCCCAGCTCGGCGGCCATGATCGACTGCACCACCGCCGACAACGAGGAGTCGCCCGTGGTCAGCCGGTCGTAGTAGTCGTAGTCGCGCAGCTTGGTCTCCGCATCGAACTGGGAGCCCTGCAGGAACAGGGCCAGCACCACGTCCGCCTGCTTGAGGATCTGGTACCGGTAGATCGTCAGCGGGTGGTAGTGCAGCAGCAGCGGACGCTTCGGCCCGACCTCCGGGTCGTCCAGGCTCCACAGCTGGCGCTGCATGAACTGGTCGTCCTGCGGGTTCACCCCGGTGGTCTCGTTGAAGGGGATGTACATGGCGTTGGCCGCCTGGTCCCACAGGTCCAGCTCGTCCTCGCTGAGTCCGGTGCGCCGCAGCATGTCACGGTAGGCACCGGGCCGGTCGGAGCGCATCTGGCGCACCACCTCGGCGGCCACACGCAGGTTGTACTGCGCCATGACATTCGTATACAGGTTGTTGTTCACCACGGTGGTGTACTCGTCGGGGCCGGTCACCGAGTGGATCTCGAAGCGGGTACCGGAGTTGTTGAAGAACCCCAGCGACATGAAGAACCGGGCCGTGCCGACCAGGATGTGGATGCCCTCGTCCAGCAGGAAGTCGGTGTCACCGCTGGCGTAGATGTACTTCATCAGCGCGTAGCTCACGTCGGCGTCGATGTGGTACTGCGCAGTACCCGCTGCGTAGTAGGCGCTGGACTCGTGGCCGTTGATCGTGCGCCACGGGAACAGGACGCCGTCGTGCGAGAGCTCCAGGGCACGCGCACGCGCGGCGGGGAGCATCTTGTAGCGGAAGCGCATCGCGTTCCGCGCGAACTGCGGGTTGGTGTACGTCAGGAACGGCATCACGTAGATCTCCGTGTCCCAGAAGTAGTGCCCGCCGTAGCCCGAACCGGTCAGCCCCTTGGCCGGCACACCCTGGGTCTCCGCCCGCGCCGAGGCCTGGATGAGCTGGTAGATGTTCCAACGCACCGCCTGCTGGAGCTCCGGCTGACCGGGGATACGCACGTCCGAGCGCTCCCAGAAGTCGGCGAGCCAGTTCTTCTGGTCCTCCTGCAGCCGCTCCAGCCCCACCGCCTTGGCCCGGTTGATCGTGCGCGCACAACGGAACGCCAGTTCATCGGCGGCGACGTGGCGCGAGGAGTGGTAGGAGATGAACTTCTCCAGCCGCAGCTTCATGCCCTTGCGTCCGGCCATGTGGTAGACGACCCGGGCGACGTCCTCGCGCAGTTCGGTCTGCACCTCCACCCCGGGGACCGGGTGGTCGCCGGCGTCGTCGGTACCGCTGAGCTGCATCTTGTGGTCCATGCTGACCGCCACGGTCATGCCGGAGTGGTTGATGCGGTAGCCCAGCGTGACCCGCTCGTCCTCCGGCTGCGCCTGGTAGGTCGGGATGAAGACCCGCTCCTTGAACTGCTCTGCCTTGCGCGGGTCCGCGCCGTCGCCGACTGCCCCGCCACCGGTACCGACCGGCCCGTCGGCGGTGGTGCCGGTGTGGTCGATGACGGTGGAGTACTCGTCCTCCCCGTCCTGCCGGTTGAGGATCTGCGACGACACCACGACGGCCGCCGGGGCGTCCAGCAGCTCGATCTCGGTGCTGGTCACCATGAGGTGACGCTCGGTGAAGCTCACCATGCGCTCGTTGGTGACCCGCACCCGCTTGCCGGACGGCGTGCGCCACACGAAGCTGCGGCGCAGCACGCCGTCGCGGAAGTCCAGGCCGCGCGAGTAGTCCTCGATCTCGTTCTGCGACAGGCGCAACGGCTCGTCGTCGACGTAGATGCGCACCGTCTTGGCATCCGGCACCTGCACGATCGCCTGGCCCTCGCGGGCCAGTCCGTAGGCGTCCTCCGCATGGGAGATCGGCCAGGTCTCGTGCACCCCGTTGATGAACGTGCCGTGTTCGTCGGAGTCTCGGCCCTCCGGCGGGGTGCCGCGCACGCCGAGGTAACCGTTGCTCAGCGCGAAGTGGCTCTCCGTGAGCCCCAGGGACGTGCGCTCGGGACGCTTCTCGTACCAGCCCCACTCGTCGACGGGGTTGTTCTCGCGGTCGAGCCCGGTGGTGGGGTCGGTGTCGTGGTGGTGCTGGTCGGCGCGGTAGCCCGACGGGAACAGGCCCTCACCGTCGATCTCACCGACTGCGCTGGCCGCGCTGGCGCTGTCCGCGGTGTCGATCGGACGGTTGACGACGGATGCCACCCGTCGGCGTTGGTCGAAGAACCGCTCGAGGGCCGTGTCCGTGCCCCCGTTGGTTCCGCTGCCGTCGGTCGCGTCGTTTCCGCTCATCGTTGCTTGTCTCCGGTTTCCTTGCATGTCAGGTGGTCAGGTGTTCAGCGTGGGGTCAGCGTGGGGTCAGCGCAGGATTAACGCGGGACGAGTTCGGCGAGGTCGGACACGACGGTGTCCGCGCCGGCGTCGAGCAGCGCGGCGCGTCCGGCACCACGGTCGACGCCCACGACGAGGCCGAAGTCCCCGGCGCGTCCCGAGGCTACGCCGGACGTGGCGTCCTCCACGACGACGGCGCGCGACGGGTCCACGCCCAGGGAGGACGCGGCGAAGGCGTAGGTGTCGGGCGCGGGCTTGCCGGCCAGGCCCTCCTCCGCGGCGACGTTGCCGTCGACGATGAGCCCGAAGCGGTCGATCAGCCCGGCGGCGGTGAGGACCTGGCGGGCGTTCTTCGACGAGCTGACGATGGCGATCTGCGGGGCCTCCGGCGCCGCCAGGGCGTCCAGCAGTGAGACGGACCCGGGGTAGGCGTCGATGCCGCGGTCGAGGGCGCGCAGGAAGTCCTCGTTCTTGCGCAGGCCGAGGCCGGTGACGCTCTCGTCCGAGGCGGTGGCGGTGTCGTCGTCGCCGAGGGGGAGTTCGATGTCGCGGGAGGCCAGCAGGCTCTGCACCCCCTCCACGCGGGAGCGTCCGTCCAGGTACCCGTAGTAGTCCTTCTCCGTGTACGGCTCGGCGTCCCGGGCGTCGAGGTACTCGGTGAACATCGTCCTCCACGCCGCGCGGTGGATCTCCGCGGTGGGTGTGATGACGCCGTCGAGGTCGAAGAGGACCGCGTCGTAGGTTCTCAGGTCAGGCATCCTGGGCAGACTCCTCGGTGGGTTGGTTGTGGTGCTCGGCTGGTGCACAGCGTGTACTCGGGTGGCCTATCCTAGTGCCCCCGCGGGCCCACCGCCGGACAACGGTGTGCACCACCCGCGACCTGCGCAGAGGACGGGAACACCCCAGGGTGGCTCCCCCTTTCGTGAAGGGGAACCACCCTGGGGTGATCAGGTCAGGCTGTCGCGCCTGTCAGGAGTTTCAGGCCTGTCAGGCGATGCCGTTCTTCTCCTTGTACTCGCGACGACGCGCGTGCAGGATCGGCTCGGTGTAGCCGGCCGGGGACTCGGTGCCCTTGAACACCAGGTCCTTGGCGGCCTGGAAGGCGACGGAGGCCTCGAAGTCGTCGGCCATGTTGTTGTACTCCGGGTCACCGGCGTTCTGGCCGTCGACGATCTTCGCCATGCGCTGCAGGGCGTCGGTGACCTCCTGCTCGCTGACGACACCGTGCTTGAGCCAGTTCGCCAGGATCTGGGAGTTGATGCGCAGCGTGGCGCGGTCCTCCATCAGGTCGACGTCGTGGATGTCGGGGACCTTGGAGCAGCCCACACCCTGCTCGACCCAGCGGACCACGTAGCCCAGCAGCGACTGGCAGTCGTTGTCGACCTCCTGCTTGATCTGCTCCTCGGTCCAGTCGGCCGCGGGGTGGACCGGCAGGGTGAGGATGTCGCCGAGGGTGTCGCGGCGGCCGTCGGTGAGCAGCTTCTCCTGGACGGCGAAGACGTCGACCAGGTGGTAGTGGGTGGCGTGCAGGCTGGCGCCGGTCGGGGACGGGACCCACGCGGTGGTGGCGCCCTCCTTCGGCTGGCCGATCTTCTCCTTGATCATGTCGGCCATCAGCTCGGTCTTGGCCCACATGCCCTTGCCGATCTGTGCCTTGCCGGGCAGGCCGTGGGCCAGGCCGGCGTCGACGTTGTTGTCCTCGTAGGCGATCTTCCAGGCGGCGGTCTGCAGCTCCGGCTTGCGGACCACGGGGCCGGCGAGCATGGAGGTGTGGATCTCGTCGCCGGTGCGGTCGAGGAAGCCGGTGTTGATGAAGGCCAGTCGCTCGGAGGACGCCGCGATGCAGGCGTCAAGGTTGGCGGTGGTGCGGCGCTCCTCGTCCATCACGCCGACCTTCAGGGTGTTGCGCGGCAGGCCGAGCAGATCCTCGACGTCGGAGAAGAGCTCACCGGTGAAGGCGACCTCCTCCGGGCCGTGCTGCTTCGGCTTCACGATGTAGATCGAGCCCTTGCGGGAGTTGCGGCGCTGGTTGTCCAGGTCGGTGCCGGGCACGGCGCAGGCGGAGGTGATGACCGCGTCCATGATGCCCTCGAAGATCTCCTCGCCGTCGGCGTCGAGGATGGCGGGGTTCTGCATCAGGTGGCCGACGTTGCGGACGAAGAGCAGGGAGCGGCCGTGCAGGCGCAGCTCCTCGCCGTCGCGGCCGGTGTAGGTGCGGTCGTCGTTGAGGGTACGGGTGAAGGTCTTGTCGCCCTTGGCGACCTCCACGCTGAGCTCACCGGTGTTCAGGCCGAACCAGTTGGTGTAGCCGAGGGTCTTGTCGGTGGCGTCGACGGCGGCGACGGAGTCCTCGAAGTCCATGATCGTGGAGACGGCGGATTCCATGAGGATGTCCTTGACCCCGGCGTTGTCGTCCGACCCCACCGGGTGGGACGGGTCGATCTGGATCTCGAAGTAGAGGCCGTTGTGGCGCAGCAGGACGCCGGTCGGCGCGTCCTTCTCACCGGAGAAGCCCGCGTAGACCTCGGGCTCGCGCAGGTGGACGTCCTTGCCGTCGATGACGGCGACGAAACGGCCGGACGCCACGTCGTACTTCTCGACGTCGGCGTGGGAGCCGGACTCCAGGGGGACGGCCTGGTCGAGGAAGTCGCGTCCCCAGGCGATGACCTTGTCGCCGCGGACCTTGTTGTAGCCCTTGCCCTTCTCCGCGCCGTTCTCCTCGGAGATGACGTCGGTGCCGTAGAGCGCGTCGTAGAGCGAACCCCAGCGTGCGTTCGCCGCGTTGAGGGCGAAGCGGGCGTTCAGGATCGGCACGACCAGCTGCGGGCCGGCGGTCTCGGAGATCTCCGTGTCCACGTTCTGCGTGGTGATCTCGAAGTCGCCGGGCTCGTCGACGAGGTAACCGATCTCCTTGAGGAAGTCCGTGTACTGCTCGGCGTCCTGCTCCCCGGGGTGCTCGGTGTACCACTGGTCGAGCTTGGTCTGCAGCTCGTCACGCACGGCGAGCAGCTCGCGGTTGCGCGGCGTGTGCTTGGCGACGATGTCGCCGAAACCAGCCCAGAACGTCTCCGCGTCGACGCCGATGCGGGGCAGAACCGTGTCGGTCACGAAGTTGTAGAGGGTCGCGGAAACCTGGAGGCCTCCGGCCGTGACCCGTTCCGTCTGCTGGGACTGTGACGTCATTGACTGCTCCTTCGTAAAGATGGGACTCGCATGACGGACGCCGGTGGGACGCCCGTCGCTGTAGGAACCACACTAGGTGAGCCACGTCACCGGCGACGAGCAACCACGGGTACCGGCGGGACCGTCACCCCCACAGGTGGGAATATCCGGAGAGGGTCGGCGGGAGCGATGACCGCTACGTAGGTACCCCTTACGTGACGAAGGTCGCACGTAACCCCTGCAAGTGGACCATGCCGCCCACATCGTGAGAAGTTTTGTCCCGCATATAGAGAACAGGGGTGAAGTGGTTTTCGCGCTACCCCCGGTGTTACCTGGAACACCCAAACCCTTTGACGTGCCCTTTTCCATCGGTATCCTCAAATGCAGCCGACCCGGGAGATCGCCAGCCGGGTGCAGCGCCGTTACCGCCAATCTCTCACCACTTAAAGGGAGTGACTACTTACATGTCGAACGTCGGACAGGCACGTACCGCCGCCGAAATCCAGAAGGACTGGGACGAGAACCCCCGCTGGAAGGGGATCACCCGCGATTACACCGCCGAGCAGGTCGCCGAGCTCCAGGGCACCGTCGTCGAGGAGCACACCCTCGCCCGCCGCGGTGCCGAGATCCTGTGGGAGGGCGTCAACCAGGGTGGCGACTCCTACATCAACGCCCTCGGTGCCCTCACCGGTAACCAGGCCGTCCAGCAGGTCCGCGCCGGCCTGAAGGCCGTCTACCTCTCCGGTTGGCAGGTCGCCGGTGACGCGAACCTCTCCGGCCACACCTACCCGGACCAGTCGCTGTACCCGGCCAACTCCGTTCCGGCCGTGGTCTCGCGCATCAACAACGCTCTGCTGCGTTCCGACGAGATCTCCCGTGTCGAGGGTGACGACTCCGTCGACAACTGGCTCGTCCCGATCGTCGCCGACGGTGAGGCCGGCTTCGGTGGCGCCCTCAACGTCTACGAGCTGCAGAAGGCCATGATCAAGGCCGGCGCCGCCGGTACCCACTGGGAGGACCAGCTGGCCTCCGAGAAGAAGTGCGGCCACCTCGGTGGCAAGGTGCTGATCCCCACCCAGCAGCACGTCCGCACCCTGAACTCGGCCCGCCTGGCTGCCGACGTCGCGGACACCCCGACCGTCGTCATCGCCCGTACCGACGCCGAGGCCGCCACGCTGCTGACCTCCGACGTCGACGAGCGCGACGCCAAGTTCCTCACCGGTGAGCGCTCCGCCGAGGGCTACTACTACGTGCAGAACGGCATCGAGCCCTGCATCGCCCGTGCGAAGTCCTACGCTCCCTACGCGGACATGATCTGGATGGAGACCGGTACCCCGGACCTCGAGCTCGCCAAGAAGTTCGCCGAGGGCGTCCGCGAAGAGCACCCGGACCAGCTGCTGAGCTACAACTGCTCCCCGTCCTTCAAGTGGTCCGCCCACCTGGACGACGACGAGATCGCCAAGTTCCAGAACGAGCTGGGCGCGATGGGCTTCAAGTTCCAGTTCATCACCCTGGCCGGCTTCCACGCCCTGAACTACTCCATGTTCGATCTGGCCCACGGCTACGCCCGCAACCAGATGAGCGCCTTCGTCGACCTGCAGAACCGCGAGTTCGAGGCCGAGAAGCGCGGCTTCACCGCCGTCAAGCACCAGCGCGAGGTTGGCGCCGGCTACTTCGACCGCGTTGCCACCACCGTGGACCCCAACTCCTCCACCACCGCCCTGAAGGGCTCCACCGAGGAGACCCAGTTCTAGTAACTGGTTCCCCGTCCTGACGGACGGGAACGGTAGGCCACACGACACCGGCCGGTCAGCAGAGATGCTGACCGGCCGGTGTCGTTGTGTGCGGGGAGGCTTCAGCTCTGCGCTCCCACGACCTCACGCCCCACCCTGCTGCGTCGAATACACAGACACAGAAGCGCCCCAACGCCGCAGAGCGCCGCGGCGCTGAACCATGCGCCGTCGTAGCTCCCGGTAGTATCCCGAATCATCCCGGCACCTGCTGCCGCGACTCCTGCACCGACCTGGTGACTGGCGAAGACCCAGCCAAACACCACAGGGCCAGAGTCGCCGAAGTGCTCCCGACACAGAGCCATCGTCGGTGGCACGGTCGCCACCCAGTCGAGGCCGTAGAACACGATGAATGCCCATAGCGGCGGTTCCACGACCGGCCCCATCATCATCGGCAGCAACAACAACGATATTCCGCGCAGCCCGTAGTAGGCGACGAGAAGTATCCGAGGATCAATCCTGTCGGTCAACCACCCGGAGGCCAGCGTGCCGATGATGTCGAATATCCCGACCAGGGCAAGCAGGCTGGCCGCAGTCGTGGCAGGCATGCCGTGGTCGTGGGCGGACGGGACGAAATGAGTGCCGACCAGGCCTACCGTGGTCGCCCCGCAGACCGCGAACGTCCCGGCGAGCAGCCAGAACTCCCTACTCTTGCCCGCGAGCCGCAGACTCCCCAGCGCCGTCAATGCGGGACGGGCCGCAGCGACGGTGTCTCGGGAAGAATCGGGGTTCTGGCCATAGCTGACAAGCCCCACGTCCTGCGGTCGGTCCTTGAGCAGCAGGAACACGACCGGCGCCGCCAACACTGCTGCAGCAGCGATTACCAGGGAGGCGGCCTGCCAACTGTGCCTATTCGCCAGGTGCGCCAGCAGAGGCAGGAAGACGAGTTGCCCGGTCGAGCTTGCCGCGGTGAGAACACCTGAGACCAGGCCACGACGCTGCGTGAACCACCGTCCGGATACCAACGCGGCGAAGGGCATGGACACCGCACCGGTGCCTGCCCCGATGAGAAGACCCCACAGGACCCACAGCTGCCAGGGTTCGCTGACGAACACCGACAGCGCGCTTCCGATTCCGACCACAGCCAGAGCGACAGCAGCAACACGGTGAACACCGAACCGTTCCATCAGGGACGTGGCGAAGGGCGAGAAGAGTCCGAAGAGCAGGAGATTGAGTGACACCGCACCACTGATGGTGCCGTGGGACCAGCCGAATTCGCTGTGGAGCGGATCCATGAGTACGCCGGGTGCCGAGCGAAAACCCGCGGCCGCGAGCAGCGCCACGAATGCGACCACGACGGTCAGAGGGAACCAGAAGGAGTGTCGTTGAGCCATGAGCCCATTCTTTCGATGTGAAACCCTTCTGCCTATTGGCAGGAAGGCCAATATGTGTAAGGTTTTGGTCATGACACCGCGCCACCATGTCGTAGTCCTACTTCTGCCTCCTGTCATCGGGTTCGACGCAACCATTCCCCCGCTCGTCTTCGGCAACGCCCGGAACGAGGCCGGTGAGAAGCTCTATCGGGTTTCCGTGTGCTCCGCGGACCCCGGCCCCGCCACATGCGCAGATGGATTCGCTCTGACCCCAGGATCCGAGACCGACGCGCTGAAGACCGCGGACACCGTCGTGGTTCCCGGCACGATGCGCAGCAGCGTACGCAAGGATGGACGACTTGATACCGCTGCCCGTGCCGCATTCGACCTCATTCCGGGCGACGCGCGCGTGATCTCGCTGTGCACCGGTGCCTTCGGGCTGGCCGCCGCAGGCCTCCTGGATGGACGACGGGCAACAACACACTGGCAGACGGTGGCTCAGTTCCGTCGCCTCTACCCACAGGTCCACCTCGAGGAGTCTTCACTCTTTCTCGACGAGGGAATGGTCATGACCTCGGCGGGACTGTCCGCAGGCCTTGATCTCTGCCTTCACGTCATTCGCAGCGATGCCGGATGGAAGACTGCCAACGATGTCGCGCGTCACTGCGTCACCCCACCCCACCGCGACGGGGACCAATCTCAGTTCATCAAGTGGCCGGTTCCCACACAAGGGAATACCGGAACGACCGCAACTCAGGAATGGGCGCGGGGTCGCCTCAGCGAACCGTTGACTGTGCAGCAGCTCGCCGGGCATGCCCAGATGAGTTCCCGGACGTTCGCCCGCCGTTTCACAGAAGAAACCGGGGCCTCTCCTGCCCGGTGGCTCGCACGGGAACGGGTCCGTCGGTGCCAGGAACTGCTGGAATCCACCGACCTCACGGTCGACACGATCGCCCAACGCGTCGGGTTCGGAACCGGGGCCACCCTCCGTGCACGTCTGCGGGCAGAGACGGGAACGACGCCGAGCAGCTACAGGCGTCGCTTCGCGAGAACCTGACCCAGAGGAAGGTCACCGGCCATGCCCCGCTACCTGTTCTTCCTGCGGAAGCGTGTCGGGGGCTTGTCCTCGTAGAGGCCGGTGATCTGACGTCGGATGTGCTCACGCCGGTTGTAGGTGGCCTCGCGGATGGCCTCGTCATCGTCGAAGCTGGAACCGATCGCCCCGGCCATCGTGCCCAGCGACGCCGTCAGCCAGGCCAGCTTCGCGTAGCCCCACGGGAAGGGTTCGTCGCTCACCTGGGCGCGGAAGTAGTTCGTGTCCACGATGACCACCGAGAGCACGAGCAGTGCGATGAACACGGTGGTGTAGATCATCGCCGCGGCGATGAGCACCGTGCACAACGTGGCACGGTTGTCCATGCGTGCACGCCACGCGGCCACGCTGTCCGCCTCACGGTCGGGCCACCGGTTCCAGAGGCCGTTGTGGTAGACCAGCCAGAACGTCAGCGCGCCCACCGCGAAGATGCTGATGACGAACATGCGCAGCAACGAGATCGTGTGGGACATCTGCCACATCGACCCGTAGAAGATGCCGTAGGCGCCGGTGGCGACACCGATGGCCAGGCAGCCGGTGAGCACGCGGTAGAGCACCGCCGGACGGTTGCCCGCGACCATCCCCAGCAGAAGCCGCAGGGACCTCCCCCACCCGTCGATGACGCGGGTGGAGTCCGCCTCGGCGTCACCGCCCTCGATGTCGCTGGTGTCGGTGACGTCCTCGAGGATGCCGGCGCCGGCGGGTTTGCCCTTGAGCAGACGGCTGAGCTCCTGCCGCAGGCCCTCCTGGGCGCGCAGCAGACCGAAGGCCGGCAGGCAGAGCATGGTGACACGGCCCCGGTTCACCGTCTGGCTGATGACCGGACGCCGCGTGGTCAGCGGCAGGTCGGTGACGTAGACCATCCGGTCCCAGCCGTGGCTCTCCATGATGCCGGTGGAGCTGTCGGCCAACCGGACGCTACCGTCCAGGCCCATGGGCAGGGTGCTGGTGCGTACCTCGACCCGCGGCAGTCCGAGGGCGGCGAGGTCGTCGTCGGTGAGATGGGTCTCGTCCGGGTCCACCCCGAGCTTCTCGAGCACCTTGCGCACGCGTTTCTCCGGCAGCCCCCGGTCGACCATCACACCGACGGTCATCACCTTGCCCATGCCCGGCCCCCTGCCTGGCTCCGTACCTGCCCCAGCACATGCTCCATGATCGGCCAGTTTCTCCTGCCTCCGAACGTCCCGACGTATTGGCGTGAATCGTACCTGTCCGCGACCGCCCGCGTGGCAGGCATGTGCACCGACGGTCCCGTGCAGCCTCATCACTCAGCCGACCCGCACGCCCGTGGCCACCCCGTCATGGAAAACACCCTCCCAGGTAGGCGTTCGCGGTGAAACGCTGCCTGGGAGGGTGAGGATCCTGCACCTGGTAGGTGCGGGAGGGGGAACTACAGGTTGATCATGTGACCCATCGTGCCCTCGGCGGCCTCCTTGATGGCCTCCGACAGCGTCGGGTGGGTGTGGACGTTGCGTCCGATCTCCTCGGCCGTGAGGTCGAAGCGCTGCGCCAGCGTCAGCTCGGGCAGCAGCTCGGAGACGTCCGGGCCGACCATGTGCCCGCCGATGAGCTCACCGTACTCGGCGTCGACGACGATCTTCACGAAGCCGACACCCTCGTTGAGGCCCATGGCCTTGCCGTTGGCGCTGTAGGGGAAGGACGCGACCTTGATCTCGCGACCGTTCTCCTCGGCCATCTTGCGGGCGGCCTCCTCCGTGTAACCGAAGGACGCGACCTGCGGGGAGCAGAACGTCGCGCGGGGCATGTTCATGTAGTCGCCCAGTTCCTGGGTCTCCACGTCCGCGATGGTCTCGGCGGCCACCACGCCCTGCGCCTCGGCCACGTGGGCGAGCTGCAGCTTGGCGGTGACGTCGCCGATGGCGTAGATGCCGTCGACGTTGGTGCGCATGCGCTCGTCGATGTCGATGGCGCCACGCTCGGTGAGCTTCACACCGGTGTTCTCCAGGCCGAAGCCCTCCACGCGGGGGGCGAAGCCGATGGAGACCATGACCCGGTCGGCCTTGATGGTCTCGGACTTGGAGCCGTCGGCGGTCTCGATGTCGACCTCGACGCCGGCGTCGCCACCGAGGTCGCGCACGGCGGTGGTCTTGTGCCCGGTCTTCAGGTTCACACCGAGCTTCTTGTACTGCTTGGCGATCTCCTTGGAGACGTCCTTGTCCTCGTTGGGCAGGACGCGGTCCATGAACTCCACGACGGTGATGTCGACGCCGAAGTTGGCCAGCACGTAGGCGAACTCCATGCCGATCGCGCCGGCGCCGATGACGACCATGGACTTCGGGGCGTTCTCGTCGAGGATCTGCTCCTCGTAGGAGACGATGTTGCCGCCGATCTCGACACCCGGCAGGGACTTCACCACGGAGCCGGAGGCGATGATGGCGTTGTCGAAGGTGATGGTCTTGCCGGCGTCGTCGCCGTCGGTGACCTCCACGGTGTGGTCGTCGGTGAACGAGCCGAGACCGTTGATCTCGGTGATCTTGTTCTTCTTCATCAGGTAGTGGACACCCTTGACGATGCCCGCGGACACCTTCCGCGAGCGCTGGTGCGCCACGGAGTAGTCCATGCTGATGTTGTCACCGGAGATGCCGAAGGTCTTGGCGTCGTGGGTGAGGATGTGCGAGATGTCCGCGTTACGGATCAGCGCCTTGGAGGGGATGCAGCCGACGTTCAGACAGACGCCGCCCCAGTACTGCTTCTCGATCACTGCGGTCTTCAGGCCCAGCTGTGCCGCACGGATGGCGGAGACATATCCGCCGGGGCCCGCACCGATTACTACTACGTCATAATGTTCAGCCACGTGGTCAAGGATACGACTTTTCGGGCGGGACGTGCAGACCAGGGGCACCGAAGGGACTGTTCCCCGACAAAACAACAGGTCAGGGAGGTCACCGGACCTACAGGAAGCGGACGACGAAGTCGGTGACCATGGACAGGAAGTTGTTGATGTTTCCGCCGAGGACCTCGTTGGAGCTGACGATGAACTGGTCGATGGGGGCGAGATTCACGGTGGTTCCTCTTTCACGTGGGGACGCCCCGGGCCGGTGCCCGGGGACGGTTTCGGACACCAGCATAAACGGCGGGAGGTCCGGTTGCGCTACGTCCGACGGGGATCCGGTCACCGGAACGGGTAACGGTACCCCCGCCCGGCGCGTTTTCGTTTGGGAAATCAGGCTTCAGGGTTACACGGTGCACGTCCACCGGCTAAGCTGTCGAGGTCTGACCCCACTGACTTCTTGAGGACCGAATGAACAAGCGCGCCATCGCACGCGTGACGGCTGCTGCCGTCGCGACAGCCCTGCCCCTGTCCGTCATGAGCGTGCTCGGCGCGGGTCCGGCGTTCGCCGGTATCGCCCAGCCGGACGTGGCCTCCGCCTCTGAGGACAGCGGCGACGGCCGCCCCGCCTCCGAGTTCCGGAACACCGCCACGGTCAACAACCCCTTCCCCACCCGCGAGGCGGCCGAGGGTGAGAACTACGTCGAGGAGTCAAAGGCCGCCTGGCGCGACTACGTCTACCACGCGGAGGCGGGCGTCAGCGAGACCGACCCGGACGACACCTGGGAAGCCGGCGAGCGCTACGGCCGCATGGAGGAGCGCATGGTGCACTCCAAGGCGATGAACCGCGACATCCCCGTCGTCACCATCCGCGCCAAGGAGGATCCCCAGAACGCTCCCACGATCTACCTGCTCAACGGTGCCGACGGCGGCGAGGGTGCAGCGAACTGGCTGCGCCAGACCAACGCCGTGGACTTCTACGGCAACCAGATCGGCAACGTCAACGTGGTCATCCCCATGGAGGGCGCGTTCTCGTACTACACCGACTGGCAGGAGCCGAACGCGACTCTCGACAAGGGCGGCAACAAGCAGGCCTGGGAGACCTTCCTGGTCCAGGAGCTGCCCGGCCCGATGGAGACCGCACTGGGAACCTACAACCCCAACCGCTCGATCATCGGCATGTCGATGACCGGATCGACCACCCTGGTCTACGGCGAGAAGTACTCCGGTTTCTACGACTCCATCGGCGCCTACTCCGGCTGCGCGGCGACCTCCGGCGAGGCCGCCCCCACCGTGGAGATCGTCCTGGGCCGCGGCAACGCCACCTACGAGCAGATGTGGGGTGACCGCAACGGCCAGGTGGCCCGCGACAACGACGCCCTGGTCAACGCCGCGGACCTCAAGGACCAGCACAACGTCTACGTCTCCACCTCGACCGGCCTGATGGGCGAGCACGACGTCTCCTCCGGCGACCGCCTCAACGGCATGGTCATCGGTTCCATCGTCCCGGCGACCGAGGGCGGTGTGATCGAGGCGGCCACGAACGCCTGCACCCACCTGCTGAAGTCCACCACGGACGCCGCGGGCATCACCCAGGAGTCCAACAACCTGGTCTACAACTTCCGCAACACCGGCACGCACCAGTGGGGCTACTGGCAGGACGACATGTTCGACGCCTGGCCCACGATCTCCGAGGGCCTGTTCCCCGGCGGCGGCGCCAACGCCGTCGCGCAGCGGGACGCGGCCAAGGCCGCCTACCTCGAGGACAACCCGGGTGCCGGTGCCGCCGGTTCCACCCCGGTCTCCTCCCTCCCCACCTGGGACGAGGTCACGGCGAACGCCGAGGAAGCCGACGACGAGTAGTCGACGCCGTCCCACAGGTGCCGTGAGAGCACTGTCCGCCGCCACCCTCGTGGTGGCGGTTTCCGGTTATGCGGTCATCGTCGTCGCCGGCCGCGCGCTCGACACGGTCGGCTACGAGGCCTTCGCCGTCTTCTGGGGGCTCTTCTTCGCCCTCGCCGGCCTCATCGACGGTCTCCTCCAGGAGACCACCCGCTCCGTCGCGGCCCGCACCACCGCCGCAGGACGCACCGGGCAGGCGCCACGCGCCGCCGCAGCGTCCTCCGTCCGCCCGATGGCGGTCGCGGCGGGCCTCGCCGTCGTCGTCGCCACGGTCGTCGCGGCGTCCGGCCCGCTGTGGGCGGGACGTATCCTGCCGGACGGGTCGGGCCTGGCGGGCGCCGGCGTGGTGCTGATGGCCGTCGGGTTGGCGTCCTACACGTTCCAGGCCGCGGTCTGCGGCCTGCTGTCGGCGGCGATGCGCTGGACCACGTTCGCCTGGCTGATCAGCGTGGACAGTGCGGTGCGCATCGTGCTGGCGCTGATCGCGTGGGCGGCGGGCTGGCAGCTGTTGGCCTTCCTGCTCGTCACGGTCGTCGGCGCGGCGACGTGGCTGGGGCTGCTGCTCGTGTCCCCGTCGAGCCGGCGTCTGCTGCACGAGGTCGGGGACGTGGGCACCGCGGAGTTCCTGCGGCGCACGTGCAAGGCGATGCTGGCGTCCGGCGCGAACGCGGTGCTGATCACCGGTTTCCCCGTGCTGATCACGTTCACCTCGGGGGCGGACGTCTCCCCCGGTGCCTTGGCCGCGGTGATCACCGCGGTGACGCTGACCCGTGCGCCGCTGCTCGTGCCGCTGCAACGTTTCCAGCCGGCGCTGATCGTGCACCTGACAGCGCACCGCGACCGGGTGCTGCGCGCCTGCGTCCTGCCGGCGACGGTGATCGTGGCGACGGCCGCGGTCGGCGGCGTGGCGGCCTACGGGCTGGCGCGTCCGCTGATGCTGCTGTTCTTCGACGAGGAGCTGGTCAGTTCGCCGGTGGTGCTGGCGGCGTTGACCGTGGCGTCGGCCTCGACGGCACTGCTGATGGTGACCGGCTCTGCAGCCCACGCCGCCGAACGCCACTCCCTGTACCTCGCGGGGTGGGCCGTGGCGACCGTCGCGGCCGTGGCGCTGCTGTCGGTGGACGCCTCACCGGAGGTGCGGGCCGTGCTGACCCTGGGACTAGCCCCGCTGACGGGCGTGGTCGTGCACGTCGTGGCGCTGACGCTCAGTCGGCCTGCGCGGGAATGTTCTTCCGCGAGAACACGGTGACGATGACCAGGAAGACCACGGCCACGACCACACCGGCACCCAGCATCACCGGGTAGCTCAGGTTCGCCGAGAGGCGGGTGAGGATCATCGGGAAGAAGAAGCCGATGTAGGTCAACGTGTAGTAGGCGGCGGTCAGGCCGGCCAGGTCGTCCGGCCCGGCGATGCGCTGGACCTCGGTGAGGCCGCTGATCAGGCACAGGCCGTAGGCCGCACCCAGGATGATCGCCACGACGATCGCGCTCCACACGGCGATGTCGCGGGACGCCACCGCGGCCACCGCCATACCGACGATCACGAGCACCAGCGCCACGATCGGGCCGCGTGCGTTGTAGCTGGTGTTGATGCGCGGGCCGAACTGCTGGATCGTGAAGCCGGACGCCAGGGCGATCACGGTGAGCAGCCCGGAGAACGCCACCGGGCTGCCGACCTGGTCCTGGACCAGGCGGGGCGTGATCGCGTAGGCCACGCCGGCGGCGCCGAAGACCCAGGGGGCGATCGGTGCGACCACGGTGAGGAAACGCGGGTGGCGGATGGTGGGCACCAGGATGTCGGACCAGAACGAGCCCTTCACCTTCAGGTGCGCCGACTGGCGGGTCTCGGGCACGGTCATCAGCCCGGCGAGGGCGACCACCGAGATCAGGCAGTGCACGATGTAGGGCAACTGGCCGGGGATCGGGCCCCACTCCGCCAGGACGCCCGCCAGGCCGGCGCCGAGGCCGAAGCCGGCGGTCAGCGACATCGTGGCGCGTTTCGCACCGGCCGACGGTGCCACGCCGGGCTCGAAGGTGGGGGTGGAGAGTTCCTTGATCCACGAGCCGCCGACGGACATCGCGATGCCCACGGCGAGCCCGGCGAGGATGCGTCCGATGAACATCACCGACTCGGTGGTCTCCCCCAGCGCGATGAAGACGCTGCCGAGCAGGGCGATGGCCGGGGACGGCAGCATCACGACCTTGCGTCCGAAACGGTCGGACAGCGGCCCGCAGATCAGCAGCCCGGCGACGATGCCCACGGCGTAGGAGACGAGCAGTGAGTCGACGAAGACGTCGCTGAACACCGCCTCCTGGCGGTAGAACACGAGCATCGGGGTGGCTTCGTTGCCGCCCCACGCCACGCTGAAGACGGCGAAGGCGACGAAGAGCCATGCCCGGGAGTAGGCGGGTGAGGTCCGCGTGGTGTGCTCGTTCTCGGTCATGGTGTCTCATCGTAGGAGGTGACCGGTCGCGTCCGCTCACTGAGGACCCGGTTCCCGCTAATATGTAGTGGTATGGCACACACTGAGAAGGCCCTCGACACCACTGAAATCGCCGCGAGCCTCACCCGCCGTGGCAACGAACGTCCCGCCAAGTTGCGTGACCGGGCGGACCGCGCCGTGCGTGAGGCCGTCGCCGCCGAGCTCCAGGAGGTCCTGGACGGCCGCTGGGCGGACGTGAAGAACGAGACCCGCGCCCTGATCGTGGAGAAGGACCTGCACCCGGACGACACCCTGGGACTGGACGAGGCCCGCGAGCGGACCCTGTCGCAGATGCACGACATGCTCTCGACCGGCGCCCCGCGCGGGACGTTCCGCACCGACCACGGCGGTACCGGCGACATCGGCGCGACGCTCTCGGCGATCGAGTCGGTGGGTGGCGCCGACCTGTCGCTGATGGTGAAGGCCGGCGTGCAGTGGGGCCTGTGGGGTGGTGCGGTGGAGAACCTCGGCACGGAACGCCACATCCCCCTGATCAAGGACATCATGGAGCTGCGGACGTTGGGGTCGTTCGCGATGACCGAGCGTGGGCACGGCTCGGACGTGCAGTCGGTGGAGACCACCGCGGTGTACGACCGGGAGACCGGGGAGTTCGTGATCGACACACCCACGGCCTCGGCGGAGAAGTGGTACATCGGCAACGCCGCCAAGCACGCCCGCATGGCCGCGGTGTTCTGCCAGCTCTACACCCCGGACGCCGACGGCGAGCTGGGCGAGTCCCACGGCGTGCACTGCATCGTCGTGGAGGTCCGCGACGAGGACGGCAAGGCGAAGCCCGGCGTGGGCATCGGCGACCACCTGTACAAGGGCGGTCTGAAGGGTGTCGACAACGGCACCTTCACCTTCGACCAGGTGCGCGTGCCGCGGGAGAACCTGCTGAACCGGTTCGCCGACGTCTCCGAGGACGGCGAGTACTCCTCCCCCATCGAGTCGGTGGGTGCCCGTTTCTTCACGATGCTCGGGACGCTGATCCGTGGACGCATCACGGTGGGTGCGGCGTCCGGCGCGGCGGCGCGCTCCGGGTTGGCGATCGCCACCGGGTACGCGAACCTGCGGCGTCAGTTCGCCCCGGACGACGGGCTGCCGGAGAAGAAGCTCATCGAGCACCGCAAGCACCGTCTGCGTCTGATCCCGCTGATCGCCCGGACCTACGGTCTGCAGCTGACCTCGAACCAGCTGATCGCCCGCCTGCACGACCTGGAGGGCGCGGGCATCGACCGGACGGACATGACCAAGGAGCAGCGGTGGGACCAGCGTGAGCTGGAGGCCCATGCCGCTGCCGTGAAGGCGGCGAACACCGACCATGCGATGCGGGTGCTGCAGGAGTGCCGTGAGGCGTGCGGCGGTGCCGGCTACATGGCGGAGAACCTGCTGACCACTTTCACGGCGGACGCGGACGTGTTCACCACGTTCGAGGGCGACAACGTGGTGATGATGCAGCTGGCGGCGAAGGAGCTGCTGACCGGCTTCTCCCGCGAGGTCGGGGACCTGAAGCCCCTGGAACTGGTGCGTTTCGGCCTGGACAACTTCGGCACCCTGCTGAAGCGCCGGACGGCGGCGGACACGCTGATCCAGAACCTGGTCGACTCGTTCACGGACAAGGAGGAGACGTCCCTGTTCGACCCCGCCTACCAGGTGGAGTTGTTGACGGAGCGCGAGGACCGTCTGCTGATGTCGCTGATCCGGCGGATCAAGCCGGCGCAGAAGATGAGCACGGAGGACGCCGCCGACCTGGTGGACAAGGCCCAGGACCACCTCCTGGAGTGTGCGTGGGCGCACGTGGACCGGATCATCCTGGAGGCGATGCTGGAGGGCGAGGCACAGCTGGCGGACGGCCAGGCCAACGAGGTGATGGAGCAGGTGCGTGACGTGTTCGTGTTGAGCATCATCCACGAGCACAGCGGCTGGTACCAGGAGCAGAACCTGTTGACCGGTACGCGCACCAAGGCTGCCCGGGCCGCGCTCAACGACCTGGTGGACTCACTGGGGCCGTGGTCGCAGACGCTGGTGGACGCCTTCGCGGTCCCGGAGAACATCGTGGGCGTGCCGTTGATGACGGACTACGACGACATGGTCCTCCGGACGAAGACGCATCCGGCCGCGGAGTCCTGACGGCGACGTCCGGCCCGGCACCGGGCCGGACGATAACGATGGGGTAACGACGTTCACTACACCGAACGTAACCACCCCCGTGGTGAACAAGATTTATGCACCTGACGGGGTTCCACTCACCCCCGATCGAAGCCCCGCAAGATCGTTATCTCTTCGTGACGTAACACCCGGCAATGGGTGTCCGTTACTGTTAATAGTGCGCCACAGAGCCTCATCAGCTCGCTTCGGCGCATGACCATACACGTTCCTTCGAAAGGTAACTATCATGCTGGATATCATCGGAACCATCGTCAACGCCGTCGGCACCTTCTTCACCGACGCCATCGAGCTGGTCACCGGCTCCATCGCCGGTAACTAATCAAGCATCCGGCCCCCGCAAGGGGGCTGTGAGCTTTTCCCCGCCCAACCTCACGGTTGGGCGGGGTTTTGGCGTTTCGCCGGCCACTCCAGCAGCGTCACGCAACTCAAGTCTGACGGGCTTTCCACCCTTTCACCAGACCCCACAAGTAGGGGCCTATATTTGACTACAAAGATGCTCCCCGGGCAATACCGGAGCGTTATAGTTCTCCCTGTGCCCCACGGACTGTACGGTCCCGCACGGCGCGCATCGTATACGTCCTATCGAAAGGTATCCCATCATGCTTGGTATCCTCACCACCATCGTCGAGACCATCGGCGGCTTCTTCACCGCCGCCATCAACCTGGTCACCGGCTCCATCACCGGCGGCGGCGCCGGCGACGACGTCATCTAGTCTGCCGCCTCGGCAGCAATGACACGGCCCCCGCCCCGGCATCGCCGGGACGGGGGCCGCTCGCCGTCCGCAGCCTCTCCAGATATTTTCGTTTTATGACGTAACAGACCTCGCCGACGGTCGATGTACCTACTGAGAGCGCAACGGAGCCACTCCGGCACCACGGCGCACCACCACTTCAATCGAGAGGTAATCACCATGCTTGACATTGTCGGCCAGATTGTTGACGCCATCGGCACGTTCTTCACCAGCGTGATCGGACTCGTTACCGGTTCCATCACCGGTAACTGACATTCGGTAGCCTTCGGCAACGGAGGCGCGGAAGCGAAAGCCCACCCAGCAGGCGCTGGGTGGGCTTTCGTGGTTTCCCGGGCAATCGACCAAAGCAAATACCCCGCGCCCTACATCCCCGAATTCCTGGCCGGAAGCCCCCATTAATTGTGTCCTTTTGCCAGGTAACGTACTTGTCCGATTGGCGATATCCTAGGTAAGCGGATAGAAGCCCCCAAAGCCGACACCGCGAGCACCACCCACCACATTCACCTTGCCTGAAAGGCCAGTGTCATGCTTGCAATCATCGGCTCCATCGTCACCCTCGTCGGCACCGTCCTGATCGGCGCGATCATGCTGGTCGGCGGCTCCATCGTCGGCTTCTGATCCGCCCCGGACGCGACAAGCGCGAACCAACAGAAGGACCCTGCCCTCCGGGGCAGGGTCCTTCAGCTGTAGCTACCAGAGACCGGATGCCCCCAATAATCAGGGCCTCCGCCGACCGCTCCGCGGTCTATGTTTTAGACATGAACATTCTTCGTCGCACGATCACCAGGACCGCAGCCGCCACCTTCATCGCCACGCTCGCAGCTGCAGGCGTCGGCACCGCCACCGCCGCACCACAGCCTGCCGAACTCACCGTGGAGGGCCTTGCGCTGTTCAACCCCGCGAATGACGAGCCCTACTCCCGTGGCATCTCCCCAGGAACGACGTTCTACGTCGCCTACTCGGTGACAAACAGTTCCGATGCCCCGATCACCGTGACCGGATACTCCTCCAGCATCACGACCAGGGTCGAAGACAAGTGGATCACCCAGGGCTATCAGCCCGACTACTGCGACCAGTACATCGTGGAACGCGGCAGCACCGAACGCCAGGCCTTCCCCCAGGTCGTGACCCCTGGGGACACGATCCAGCCCCTGTTCGACAACGTGAACTACGAGTTCCTGTACGCCGCCGACAACCCGTGCCAGCGCATGGAGATCAACATCGGCACCGTCACCGTCACAGACGAAGATGACGACGGAGACGGAAGCCTCCCTCCTGCAAGCTCCTCGTCCAGCTCCTCGTCCAGCTCCTCGCTCGTCGGCAGCCTCGGGTCGCTCGCATCCAGCTGATCGACAACGCTCCGGGCAACGGCCTCGGACAACAACCCGCTGACCGCCTGGCCCGACAAAGCCTGACAGTCCCCTGACTGGAAAGTTTGTCGAAGAATGTTTATGGTAGAAGTTGTCGCTGTGACGAACTGAAGTCCTTCAGGCTCTCCCGCCCCGCAGCGGTCCACCAGTACACCTTTCGAAAGGACCTTCTCATGGGTATCGTCAGCAGCCTCCTCACCTCCGTCACCGCCCTCGTCGGCGGCCTCGTCGCCGGACTCGGCGGCGTCCTCGCGGGCCTCGGCTCCGTCCTCTAAGGTCTCTTACCTCAGAGACGCTTGCCGCTCGGACCCCCGGCTCACATGTGTGAGTCGGGGCTCCGGCGCACCAGAGACCACACAGCATCATGTCCCGCCGTAAACCCCCGGCCACCGCCATCGAGACAGCCATCCTGCGCAACGCCACCCTGGCGATCGCGCTGACCTGGCCACTCTGGCAGGCCGGAGCTCTCACCGCGCACTTCACCGTGGAATCGTTCTTCAGCCACTGGTACCCGGTGGCCACGGCCACACTCTTCGCACTGGCGAACGCCCTGCTCGCCACCGCAGCAGTGATCGGACGCCGCGACCTCCTCGTCTTCTCGCTCCGTCTGTCCGCCGCCTCACTCCCCGCCGCCCTGGCCCTGTTCATCATCCAGACGGTCACCGACGGCGCTCCCGCGGCGTCCGGAATGTGGTTCGCGGTCTTCAGCGCTCTTCCGGCGATCGCCTTCGCCCTCACCGTCCCACTCGCACCAGGCATCGCGGGATTCTTCCTGCTGGTCGGCGGGACGACCCTGGCAGCGGCGGTCCTGGAGCATCGTTCCGACCCCCTGAGTGTGGCCACGGAGGTCAGCCTGGCGCTGGTCTACTCACTGCCCCTGGTCGTCATCGTCTGTGCGACCCTGCAGCTCGCCCGGTTCATCGACGCCGCCGGCAACAAGTCGCATGCGGAGAACATCGCCGCCACCAGGGCCCGCGCCAGGGCGGAGGAGACCACGAAATTCACCGCGCTGGTGCACGACAACGTCCTGTCCACCCTCAGCGGGATCACCCAGGGCATCTTCCCCACCGAACCCGTCGGCCTGCGTCTGACCCCTGTCTTCGACGAAGCCGGGGACATGTCCGCCGACCAGTTCATCGAGGCGGTGACCACCACCATCCGCCAACACACACCCGACTGCACCATCACCGCCGACGAGGGCACCTCCCTCACGCTGCCCGGGGTCGCCGGGGCGAACATCACCATGGCCGTCGCCGAGATGGCGAAGAACTCCCGGCAGCACGCCGGGCCACACGTCCGCCGGCACTGCCACGTCAGCCTGACCGACTCCACCCTCCACCTGCGCTACACCGACGAGGGGCCCGGCTTCTTCACCGGGGACGTCCGCCCCACCGCCGCGGGCATCCGCATCTCCATCCTGGGGCGTATGGAGGCCACGGACGGAGGTACCGCCACCGTCACCTCGGCCCCCGGGAACGGCACGACCGTGGAGCTCACCTGGCGCGACGCCCGGCGCACGGAATCCGCCGGCGGACATCCGCCACCCGGCCGAACACCCCACCCCAACATCCGCGCGTCCCGGTTCAACTCGGCCGGCATGCGGAACTACGACCTCATGCACCTCAGCTACGTTTTCGGCGTCCCCTACGGTGCGGCGGTCGCCGTGATCTTCACACTGCTCAACATCATCAACGGCCACCCGACGTCCACCGCGAACCTCGTGACCACCGTCCTCGCGGTGGCCCTCGTCGCGGTGATCGTCAGTGGACACACCTACCGGGTCGCGGCGTCCCGCGCCTGGATCGTCGGCGTCGGTGTCGTCCTGCTGATGGAGGCGGGGCGATGGCAGGACCTCTCGTCCGCACCGGAATGGAGCCACGACTGGCACATCACCGCCGCCTCACTGATCTGCGCCCTGCTGGCGCTGCGGGGACGACCCGTCGCAGCCCTGCTCGCACTCCTCGCCGGTGCCTTGGCCATCGAGGTCATGTCGGCGCTGCCCGGCACCCCCGACCGCAGTCTCGAGGCGGTGCAGGTCCTCCTGTCCAGCCTCCTGGTCGTGGCCTGCGCACTGCTCACCCTGGGAACCCGCTACACGCTCGCCCGACTCCCCGGGGCACGCCAGAAGCTCCGCGAGTCCGAGCTCCGCGTCATCGCGGCAGAGGAGGCGACCACCTACCGGCAGGACCGTCTCCAGCTTCTCCGTGAGGAGCTGGCGCCTCTCGTCGAGGCGACGACGGGTCTCACCACCATCGACGACGGGCTCAAGGAGCTCGCCCGCCTGACCGAACTCCGGATGCGGGACGCCATGCGCTCCCCGCTCCTGGACCTGCCGGACGTACGGACCGCCGCATGGGACGCGCGTGGACGCGGTGTCGCGGTCCAGCTCATCGACGACCGTTCGTCGGCGCAGGCCCCCGCCGGCCCCGTCGACGCCGCGACGGTGTCACCGATCGTGCCCCGCCCCATCGAGGCGCTCCACGACGGGATGGTCCGACGCATCCTGGATGCCCTGTCACGCGCCGACACGGGGACGGTCACCGTACGGCTCCTCCCCCGGGGCAGGTCGACGTTCGCCACGATCTCGGACGACGACGGTATCCGCCGGTACCACTGTGACGGATCCTCACTGCAATCTCAGGATGAACCGGTCGCAGGCCGGTGAAGCACTGTATGGTACTTCCATGAGCGAAACTGCCCTGAACGTCGCCGCCATCGACGACCACGAGCTGTCCCTGCGGGGCCTCTCGTCCCTCATCGACTCGGCCGCCGATCTCGAGCTGGCGGGCATGTTCACCTCGGTGAGCGACCTCATCTACGGCCTGGAGAACCCCGCCGGCCTGGACCTGGTCATCCTCGACCTGCGTCTCGCCGACGACTCGAACCCTGAGGAGAACGTCCACCGGCTGCAGTCCCTCACCCACAACATCCTCGTGCTCTCCTCCATGGAGAGCCCGTACCTGGTACGCAGCGCACTGAAGGCGGGTGTCCTGGGGATCGTCCAGAAGTCCGAGCTTCCCGAGGTGATCCTGCGAGCCGTGCGCGCCGCTGCACACGGTTACGCCGTGCCGTCCACGGAATGGGCGGCGGCGATCGACTCCGACCCGCAGATCAACGGGATCAACCTGTCCGAACGCCAACGCGAGGTGCTCGAGCTGTACGCCTCCGGGGAGCCGGCCAAACGGGTCGCCCGCCTGACCGGGATCTCCCAGGAGACGGTCAACGACTACCTGGGGCGCATCCGGGTGAAGTACCAGAACGCCGGACGCCCCGCCCCGACGAAGACGGACCTCTTCCGTCGCGCGCAGGAGGACGGCTACCTGCCCGGCCCCAGCGACCCCCGCCTCGGCGAGGGCTGAGCTCAGTCCAGACCGAAGTTCGGGTCGCGGCCCACGTAGGCCATCAGGCGGATGGTGGACGTCGCGTCCGCCGAGGTCTCCTGCGGCGGGCCGAACCCGCCGCGTGCCTGCAACTGCTCACCCAGGGAGCGCAGACCGCCGAGGTTGCGCTCGGCGAAGTCCTCGTCCAGCTCCACGTCCCGGCCCTGCGACCGGGCGAGGTCCCAGGTGTGCATGAACACGTCCGGGATGAAGAACCCCTTCGCGTTGGTCTCCAGCGACTGCCCAGGGATGGGGCCGCGGGTGACCAGCGCCTCCGCCTTGACGTCGTCCTCCAGGGTGTCCTGGACGAGTTCGGCGAACTGTTCCCACGCGGCCGCCGGGTCGGAGTTCTTGTCCTCGGTGATGTTCACCGTGATTCCGACGTCCTCCAGGGCGGGGGCGAACCAGCTGATCAGGTGGCCGACGATGTCGCGGGCCGTCCACTCCGCGCACGGGGTCTGCGCGTCCCAGTCGTTGTCCCGTGTCTGGGCGGTGAAACCGTCGGCGATGACGCGGAACCGTTCAACGGTGTCCTTGGGTACAGACATGGTCTTTCCTCCTGTTCGCGGACCGGGCCGTAGTCGGGGCCCGGTTACTGTCCCTGACGAGAATACCCGCGCGGGTTCACCCCACGATCAAGCCGTGGTTCCACCCCAGCGCACAGGCGCCCACCAACACGGCGGTGAACACGGCCATCGCCACGGTGTCGCCGAATCCGGCGGCACGGATCCTCAGCGGCCCCGGAAGCAGGTGCACCGACCCCCAGCGGTCCCCGCCCACGGGCACGAACGGCGCGAACAACGGAACCCCGGAGCGCGTCACCGCGTCCCCGACGCAGTGCACCACACAGCCCAGCCCGACCGCGGTGGACATCACCGCCGGTGTGAGCATCTCCGGCCGGTCGCGCATCACCAGCAGGGTCAGGCCGACCGCGATGACCACCGCCCCCAGCGAACCCCACCGTTGGGCGACCGGACGCACCAGCGAATGCAGTGCCAGCAGGACCAGGGCGGCGAAGATGCCGATGGTCACCCTGCTGTCACCCAGGTCGACCGCACACCAGGTCGCGGCGGCCAGCAGCACGGCGAACAGGAGCGTGTGGGTGAGCGTCCTGTGCCCGCCGACGCGCCTGCCCCGCGCCCCGGTGGCCTCGGCGACCATCGAGGACAGGCGGTTGACGAACACGGACAGCAGTCTGCTGACCGGCCCCAACGTCCTGGCCGCGGTCCCGGACGGATGGTCCAGGTCCGGCAGGATCGCCGCACCGGCGGTGACTCCGGCCAGCACCACCACCGTCCCGGCGTCCGCCGGCACACCCGTGGCCTGCGCCGTCGTGACGGCGAGCACGACACCTGCCGCCGCGCCCGACATCGCGTGCGTGGGCCCCATGACCATGGCGCTCTCACCTTCCTTTCGGTGCCTGTTCCTCGCGAACCTTCCGCAACAGTTGTACAGGGCGGGACGGACATGAAATGAGCGGGGAGAGAGAACCCCCGGAAAATGGTTTTCCAAACTAACCGGTTGTGGGTTAACTTTCACCCAGGCGAACCTTAACGTCCCCTCCCGCAACGTGGCGCCCACACCACCACACCACCCACGAACCACCCGTCAGGAGTCCCCCGTGTGCGACCGGAACGCTCTCGGCACACTTGTCGTCGCCGCGGCCCTGACCTTGTCCGAGGCCGGTAGCGGCGCCGAATCCGAGGACGCCACGGCCTCGTCCTAGCCGTGGTCCCCGACCGTTCCGCACACCGACACGAGGAGACACCGTCCATGTTCGAGTTCCTGGGAAACCTGTTCAACCAGCTCATCGAGATCGCGCAGCTGGTCATCAGCTACATCACCCAGGGCCCCCGGGCGTGCCCCCGACCTGCCCGGAGATGCCGTCGGAGGCTATCGCGGACACTGGTGTGACCTGCGGCGAAGAAACCTGGCCGGAAGCGGACTGACGATCCGCGCCACGCCCAACCGCGGAGCACCCCCGGGGCTAGCCCGTTACTTTTCCTAATGAATGTGCATACAGTTTAATATTCCTCGGTCGCGCCGATGACGGGTGCGAAACTTTACGAGGAGAACCCCAATGAAGATCCGCACTTTTGCGGCAGCGGTAGCCACCGCAGCACTCACACTCGGACTCGTCACCGCCTGCGGCGGGGACACTGAAGCCGAGGAAGTCACCACCAGCGCCACGAGCACCACGTCGCGCACCACGACGACGAGCGCATCCAGCACCTCCAGCGCCACCAGCACGACGAGTGCCACGAGCACCACCGAGGCCCCGACCAGTACCGAGGTGGAGCCGGAGCCGGAGATCGAGCCCGACGTGGACACCGATCCCGACACCGACCCCGACGTCAACGTCGCCGGGAACCCCGCTCCTGCGCAGGATCCGGCCCCCGTCTACACCCCGGACCCGGCACCGGAGTACACCCCGGTGCCCGACTACACGCCCGAGGTCGAAGAACCGGCCGTCTCCTACGCGAACTGCACGGCGGTCCGTGCCGCCGGCGCCGCGCCCATCTACCGCGGAACACCCGGCTACGCCTCACACCTCGACCGTGACGGCGACGGGGTCGGCTGCGAGAACTGACGCAGCCCAGCCGCGCCTACGGCAATGAAGGACCCCGGGACGACAACCGTCCCGGGGTCCATCATCATGAGGCCGCCACGGGAACGTGTCCCGCAACAAGGCAGCCCGCGCGCTACTCCTCCGGAGCTACGTCCACGATCGGTGCGATCGCGTCGCTGATCCCGGTGAGGATGCCGCCGGATCCACCGACGCTCGTGGCGGAACCACCGACGGACTCGGCCGAGCCGGCGATGACGTCCGAGCTACCGGTGATGGAGTCCGCCGACCCGGTGAGGGACTCACCCGCGGCGCCGATGAACGGGAGGGCCTCGCCAGCGGCCTGGATAGCAGCGACGATGGAAGCAATGTCCATGATGAACCTTTCAAGCAACTCTGGCGGAGACCACGCGGCCTCCGGGCAACCAGTGCACACACCCTAGACATGTACCCCCGGTGGTATCTACCCCTCCCGCGACAAATTCACACGACGGCAATCTCGCCCCGACGTGACACACGGCAACGGGCCGGGCCACCAACCCGGGTGGTTGGTGGCCCCGCCCAATATAAAAAATGGAGCCGCCAGCGCGAAACGAACTCGCGCCCATT
>JAKDIS010000008.1 GCA_030450335.1 Corynebacterium sp.
TGTGGACAACCCGGGGGCTGTGGATGAAATCCCCGCGCTGCCCGCCGGTCCGCCCCCCCCTGCAGAGCGATCACCCTCCCAGGCAGCGATTCTGGCTGTTTTCCTACCTGGGAGGGCGACTATTTCACGTACGGACGAGGGGCAGTGCGGGACAAGTCCTGAGCTAGTCCTGAGCTAGTCCTGGACCAGGGAGACCCCGAGTGCCCCGGGGCCGGTGTGCACCGCCATCGCGTGGGAGATGTCCACCACCGAGATCACCACGCAGTCCGGCAGCTTCTCACGCAGGTTCGCGCGCAACTGCTCGGCAGCCTCCTCCGCCTCACGGTGGTGCACGGCCAGGTGCATCGGCACGCGGGGCAGGTCGACCAGCGGAACGAGGTCCTCGCCACGACGCCGGGACCGCGAACGCTCGGACTCAGCCTTCTCCGGCTTCTCTGCCTTGTCTGTCTTCTCGGCCTTGTCAGGCTTGTCGGCCTTCTCCTTGTCCGCCTTGTCTCGGCCACCGAAGCTGAAGATTCGGGGACGCTCCGAGGCATCGTCGGATTCGGGCTTCTCCGTGGATTCCCCGGTGCCGGCGTCCTCCACGACCTCGTCATTCCCGGCGGAGTCATCGTCGGACGGAGACACGGCTTCATCGGAATCATCGGAATCGCCAGCAGCATCAACACCGTCAACATCATCCGCGCTGTCGGCACCGTCCGTGTCCACCGTGGCGGTGACCTCGTCGGCCTCCGATGCAGCGACCGTCGCGGCAGGATCCCGGGACGCCGCTCCCTCCGAGCCCTCCGAGCCCTCCGAGCCTTCCGGGCCGTCCGACTCCGAATCCTCCAGCTCCTCCGCCGGCAGCAACCCCTCGGCCACGCCACGGTAGGCGTTGGCGGCGAGGGTCACCATGCGCTCCATCGCCTTCGAGCGGGTACGGGTCTTCGCCGCGAGCTCCAGGCGTCCACCGGCCAGGTGCATGATCGGCTTGATCGCCAACGCCGTGGACAACAGTCGCTGACCTGCGGTGAGACGTCCACCGCGGGCCAGGGTGTCCAGCCGGTTCACGAACAGCCACAACTGGCCGGTGTCGATGGCGTGCTGTGCGACCCCGCGGCACTCGTCCAGCGAACCACCGTCGTCGGCGCAGCGTGCCGCGGCGATCGCCGCCTGCCCGATGACCATGCCACCGGACATGGTGTCGATGACCTCAACCCGCCCGTCGAGCACGGCGGCGGCCTGCGACGCAGACGACCAGGTGCCGGACAGTTCCTTGGAGATGTGCAGGGCGACGACCCCGTCGTCCCCACCGCGTTCCAGCAGCCGGGCGTAACAGGCCGTGAGCTCCAGTGCCCCGAGTCCGGCCGTCGTCTCGTCCTCCCCCTCGCCCTCGGCGTGGAAGTCCAGGACGGTGATGCCGTACTCCGTGGCCAACGCCGGAGGCAGGCACGCCGACGAGTCGGTGACCACCAGTACGCTCATCGCCCGGTCACCTCACCTTCGTCCGCGTTCACCACGGCCACCGGCCTCGGCGCCGCAACGCCCACGTTCCACCCCTCCAGGAACCAGCGGGGCTCGCGCCACAGGGCCGGGTCGCCAAGATCCACGGTGGGACGCGCGACCAGCTGCGACCAGCGTGCGTTCCCCAGGCCACCGAACATCGGGTAGTGCTCCGTGGGGATGCCGAGCAGGCGGGAGGTCAACGCGGCGATGGTACCGCCGTGCGCGACGAGCATCACCGTCCCGGCGTCCCACGCGTCGTCGGCCATGAGTTCGTCGACGAGTTCGGAGGCACGGTCGGAGACCTCCAGGCGGGTCTCCCCGTTCGGCGGTGCCCACGTGGGGTTCAGCCGCCAGTGGGAACGCTGGCCGGGGAACACCGCGTCCACGTCCTCGTGGGCCTTGCCGGACCAGTCACCGAGGTCGGTCTCGCGCAGCCGCGCGTCGGTGGTGTAGCCCATGCCGAGGGCCTCGGCGAGCAGGGCGGCGGTGTCGCGGGCACGCTGCAGGTCCGAGCTGACCACCGTGCCGATCGGCCAGGTGCCCAGCTCCGCCGCGGCGGCCTCGGCCTCGGCGCGTCCTGCGGTGGTCAGCGGCGTGTCCAACTGACCCTGCATACGTCCGGCCAGGTTGAACTCGGTCTGCCCGTGGCGGATCAGGATCAGCCTGCGTTCGGGCAGACGTGTCCCCTGGACCTGGGAGGACACCCCCGGGGACACGGTCACCGGTTCCTAGAGCTCGTCCTCGTCGGGTGCCGGGCCCGCCAGCGGCAGGTCGGCGACGCTCTGCGCGGCGAAGGGGTCGTCGGCGTCGATCTCCTCGGCGCTGACGTCGCTGGCCCAGAAGCCACGGTCGGCCTGCTCCACACCCTCGACCTCCACGGTCGGGCAGTCGCGGTACAGGCGGTCGAGGGCGTAGTACTCGCGCTCCTCGCGGCGCTGGACGTGCACCACGATGGTGCTGTAGTCCAGCAGGACCCACCGGTTGTCGCGGTGGCCCTCGCGCAGGCGGGCCTTCACGCCGACCTCGGCGAGCTTCTCCTCCACCTCGTCGACGATGGAGTTGACCATGCGCTCGTTGTCGCCGGTGGCCAGCACGAAGCAGTCCGCCAGCGGCATTCGGGAGGTCACGTCGAGTACGACGACGTCCTCGGCGAGGCGCTCGGCGGCGGCGCGGGCGGCGATGCCCGCATGGTTGATGGCGTCGGAGCTAGCGGTCACGTGGTGCCGGATCCTTCATGGGGGTAGAGGTCAGATGTTTTCCGCCAGTGATTCTACAAGCCGGACGTCGGATCGCAGCATCAGGCACCCGGCGACCTGCCGCAGGGGCTCAGAACCAGCCGTCGGGGAAGCGGTCGCCGTCCTCCTCGGGGTTCCAGTCCACGTCCGGCTCCACGTCCGCGTCGGGATCTGCCGGGTCCCCCAGTTCCCCCAGGTCCTCCGGGTCCTCCGGGTCCGACACCGCCCACGGCAGCCCGCCGTGGCTGTCCTTGTTGCCGCGCCGGTACAGCGCGGTCTTGCCGATGTACTGCACCACCCCGTCGGGCACGAGGTACCAGACCGAGCGTCCGTCCTGCGCGCGCTCGCGGATGTCCGTCGAGGAGATGGCCATCGCCGGGATGTTCACCAGGCTCAACCGGTCGGAGTCGACCTGGCTGCGCAGCGCCTCCCCGGCGTCCGCCAGGTCGTAGCCGGGACGTGTCACGCCCACGCAGTGCGCGAGGTTGAACACGTCCTCCCAGTGACGCCAGGTCACGATGCGTTCCAGCGCGTCCGCCCCGGTGATGAAGTACAGCTCGGCGTCCGGGTAGCGGCGCTGGATGTCCTTGAGCGTGTCCACGGTGTACGTCGCCCCGGGCCGGTCGATGTCCACGCGCGACACCAGGAACTGCGGGTTCGCCGCCGTGGCGATGACGGTCATCAGGTACCGGTCCTCCGCGGCGGTGACGACCTTGTCGCGCTTCTGCCACGGGTGTCCGGTGGGCACGTAGATCACCACGTCCAACCCGAACCGGTCGGCGACCTCGCTGCCGGCGACGAGGTGCCCGTTGTGGATCGGGTCGAACGTGCCACCCATCACCCCGATACGCTCCGGCGGCTTGTCCGGGAAACGGTCGGGACGGTGTTCCGGACTATGTTCCGGACGCTGTTCCGGTCGGCGGTTCTGGCTCACGTCCGCCCATGCTACGGGTAACCCAGGTACGAAAGAAAGCACGACGAACGTATCTCACCGCGATATCATTTCCCCATGGCGACGAGACTGAACCCGTGGATCCCCAACCAGCACGGCGCATGGCCGATGGTGGTGGTCCCACCGGTCATCGCACTGTTCTGGTGCCTGAAGATCTGGGACACGCTCACCCCGGCCAACCTCGGCGACGGGCTGCACGGCACCGCCGGCATGGCCCTGACCTTCCTGGCGGTGACGGTGGCCTGGACCGTCGGCTACCTGGCGTTCTTCGCCATCGGACTGTTCATGCGCTCGCGCAACCCCACGATGCGCCGCCGCGCGCGCACGCCCGCGCTGGTCTACGGGACCCTCGCCGCTCTCGCCGGCCTCGCCGCACTGCTGCTGCAGCCGCACCTGCTGTGGTGGGTGTTCGTCTTCGGCCCGCTCGTCGCGATCGCCGTGTACGAGACATGGCGGGGGACGCCCCGGTCGTTGGCGTCCGGCGTGGCGACCACGGCCGCCTCGGCGTTCATCGTGCCCGTCGGCGCGACGATCGCCCTCGGGGCGTCCTCCCCCGTCGGTGGCGGGGTGACGTGGACGTCCAACCTGTTCACGCCGGACGTCGTCGACGCGCTGCCGGCGGCGGTGTGGGTGAGTTTCCTGTGGCTGCTGCTGTACACCGTGGGCACCGTGCCCTACGTCAAGACCATGATCCGCAAGAAGGGCGACCGTGCCTGGCTGCTCGGATCACAGATCTACCACCTCGCCGCCCTGCTCGCCGTGGCGGCGACGCTGTTCGTCAACCACGTGCACTGGGCCGCCTGGCTGCTCGCGGTGGTCGTCTTCGCCGCAGCGCTGTGGCGCTCACGGGCGGTGCCAGCGTCCGCCGCAGCGGGGACGCCCTGGCCGCCGAAGAAGGTCGGCATGCGCGAGATGCCGCTGCACCTGGGCGTCACCGTGGCCTGCATCATGGCCGCACTGCTGTACTCCGGCCCGCTGGTGCTCTTCATCCACTGACTTCTACCGGGCTGTTCATCGGGTGGCCGTGACGAGGCCGGCGAGGACGTCCGCCGCCTCACGCTCACCGGGGCCTGCCGCATCCGGGTCCACTACGGCGTCGCGGAAGTAGGTGTCGTGCGCACCGGCGCCCTCGTCGTCCTGCAACGCGGCGACGACCGCGCGCGGGCCCGTGTCGCACGCGAAGTCGTCCGGCAGACAGAAACTGTGCACCGGGACATCCGCCATCGCCCCGCCGCCGATGAGCTCCGGGGCGCGGTGGAACGGATTGCCCAGGTACACCGCGCCACGTAGCCGACCCTGCGCGGCGAGCACGTGCTGCACCGGGGCGAGCGCCGCGACACCCTGCGAATATCCCAGGCCCACGTACTCCGGCCGGCAGCCTGACTCGCGCTCGTACTCCTCGACCATCTCGATGCCGCCGGGCAGCCCGCGGGCCATGGAGTCGACGAACAGGCCCACACCCGAGACGATCGTCGCCGGGCCGGGGTCCTCGCCGGCCTCCCCGACGGGGAACCGTGCAGGGTAACGCTCGGCGTCGACCGCCAGCACGGTGCTCTCACCTGCAGCGAAGAGGCCCGGGTGGGTGGCGCTGGCGTAGGTGAGGAAGCGGTGGAGCGTCTCGCCCTCGTACCCGTTGGAGAACCCGTTGGACGCCTCGGGCGCGTACGTCTCCTCCTCCTCACTGCCGCGGGCGGCGAGGGTGACCACCGACGGGCACTGGGGTGTTGCCTGGGCCGTCGCCGGAGTGACGATGGCGGCGACCAGGGTGGCGGTCAGTACCATCACGGTGAGAGTCTCCCGAGAATGTTTCGTCATGCAAGGCATCCTACAGAGAGCCGCCCCTCAGGCCCGTCACACCAACCTCGCGGGGTTGTCCCGTCGCCGTTGTCCACGAGCCGCGACCCTCTTCACCACTCTCCCCTGCCCCCGCTGCAGAGCGATCACCCCTCCAGGCAGCATTTCACCCCGATTCCCTACCTGGGCGGGCGACTATTCCGCATGGAGGGGGCGCCGCCCGCGGGAAGTACAGCTAGCTAGGGCCGGACCTGGCCCTCGCCGTTGACGATCCACTTCGTGCTCGTCAGCTCCGGCAGGCCCATCGGCCCGCGGGCGTGGAGCTTCTGGGTGGAGATGCCGATCTCGGCGCCGAAGCCGTACATCTCACCGTCGGTCCAGGCGGTGGAGGTGTTGATCATCACCGCGGCGGCGTCCACGTTCTGCTCGAAGTACTTCGTGGCCTTGTAGTCCGTAGCGCTGATCGCCTCGGTGTGGCCCGTGGAGTAGCGGGTGATGTGGGCGACCGCGGCCTCGACCCCGTCCACGATCGCCGCGGCGATGTCGAAGGAGCCGTACTCGTCGGTCCAGTCCTTCTCCTCGGCCTGGACCACGTCGCCCACGCCCAGGGCGGAGAGCTCGGAGACCTCGCCGTGCACGGTGACCCCGGCGTCCTGCAGGGAGGTCAGAACGCGCTTCTTGTCCTCGTCGGGCAGGGCGGCGTCGAGCAGCACGACCTCGGTGGCGTTGCACACCGAGCAGCGGCGCGTCTTACCGTTGATGACCAGCTCGATGGCCTCGTCGACGTCGGCGGAGCCGTCCACGTAGAAGTGGCAGTTGCCGGTGCCGGTCTCGATGGCGGGCACGGTCGCACCGGTGACCACGGCGTTGATCAGGCCCGCGCCGCCACGCGGGATCACGATGTCGACCAGGCCACGGGCGGTGATCAGGTCCTGGACGGAGTCGTGGGTCTCGCAGGGAAGCAGCTGCACGGTCTCGCGCGGCAGGCCGTGCTCCTCGCACACGTCCTGGAGGATCTCCACGAGGCGGGCGTTGGAGTTCTGTGCGGACTTGGAGCCACGCAGCAGCGGCACGTTGCCGGACTTCACGGCCAGGCCGAAGGCGTCGACGGTGACGTTGGGGCGGGCCTCGTAGACCATGCCCATCACGCCGAGCGGCACGCGGACCTGGCGCATCTCCAGGCCGTTGGGACGACGCGAACCGCGCACCACGTCCCCCACCGGGTCGGCGAGGTCGGCGACCTGGCGCAGGCCGCCGGCGATGCCCTCCACGCGGGCGGCGTCCAGGCTGAGGCGGTCGATGAGGGACTCGGACATGCCGCGCTCCCGTCCGGCGTCGATGTCGCGGCCGTTGGCCTCGAGCACGGAGTCGGTCTCGGCGACGAGGCGGTCGGCGGCGGCGAGGAGCAGGTCGTTCTTCTGCGTGGTGGTCAGCGCGGGACGCTGGGAGACCTCGCGGGCCTTCTGCGCCTTGGCGAGAACCTCCTCGCGCTCGGCGGCGCGCACGGGAGTCAGCCCGGCGGTGTCGCCGGAGGTGGCGGTGGCGGTGGACGGGTTCTGGGCGGTGTTCGCGTCGGTCATGACACCCAAGGTTACGTGACCGGCACACAAAAATCACCCAGATTGTTCAACAATCTGGGTGACCGGCTCAGGCGGTGGGTCAGCTCGTCGCGCCGTAGACCCGCGACTGACGGTTCGAGTACGTCGCCATGTAGTCGGCGTGGATCACCGGACGCTGCGCGAACTCCGGCAGGTCCGCGGTCGACTTGCCGACCATGCCCTCCAGCGTCGCGGAGTCGTAGTTGACCTCGCCGCGGCCGATGAGGTCGCCGTCCGGGCCCACGATGTCCAGCACCTCGCCGGAGGTGAAGGCACCGTCCACCCGCGCGACGCCCACGGCGAGCAGGGAGCTGTGGCGTTCCATCGCCGCGGCCGCACCGGCGTCCAGGTGCAGCGTGCCGGCGGAGTCGGCGGCGTAGAGCACCCAGAACTTCCAGGCGGACAGGCGGTCCTCCCGCGGCCAGAAACACGTGCCGACCATGGCCTCGTCCAGCGCCGCGCCGATGTTCTCGGTGGACGTCAGCAGCACCGGGATGCCCGCGCGCGACGCCAGCCGGGCGGCGGACACCTTCGCCGCCATACCGCCGGTGCCGAGCCGTCCCCCGTCGCCGGCGACGACGCCGCGCAGGTCCTTGCTGGTACGCACCTCGGCGATGAAGCGGGCGTCCGGCTCGGCGGGGTTGCGGTCATAGAGGCCCGCGACGTCGGAGAGCAGCACCAGCGCATCGGCGTAGGTCAGGTGGGACACCAGGGACGCCAGACGGTCGTTGTCGCCGAAGCGCATCTCCGAGGTCGCCACCGTGTCGTTCTCGTTGACGATCGGCACGGCGCGCAGCTGGCGCAGCCGGTCGATGGTGCGCTGCGCGTTGCGCGCGCGGTCACGCCGCGCCGCGTCGGAGGCGGTGAGCAGCACCTGACCGACGGAGCGTCCGTACCGCGCGAAGCTGCGGGCCCACTCCTGGGCGAGAAGAACCTGGCCGGACGCCGCGGCGGCCTGCTTCGTCGCCAGGTCGGTGGGCTTCTGCGCCAGGCCCAGCGGGCCCATGCCGCAGGCGACGGCGCCGGACGACACGACGATCACGTCGGTGTCGCGGTCCATGCGCGCCTCCAGCGCGTCGGCGATGACGTCGATCCGGTCCGGGCTGACCAGGCCGGTCTCGTCGGTCAGGCTGGACGAACCGATCTTGACGACCACACGCTTGGCGGTGCGGATCGTCTCACGGACGTCGGAGTGGTGGCCGTAGGCCGGGGAATCCTCACTGACCTCGGCGTCCGGGAATTCCTTGGAGGTCGCCGGGATGACGGGACCGGGCTGATGCACAGCATCCGTCCCGAACTCCAGGGGCGCAGGGTACTCAAATACCGTGGGCTCTGCGGACATGTCAGAGGCATCAGTGGTGTCAGACATGTCTTTCATTATGGACCAGTGGCACCGTTCCTCGCCACGAGACGGGCGAAGGGGCCCCGCAACGGGAGGGAACTCGGACACGTCCGACGAAACTCCCACATCGCGGGGCCCCGCACCCTCCCCCGGAATCGGGTGTCCGGGTGGCTGGGCGTGGCCCGAAGAGGCTCAGGCTGAAGTCGGTCTGGGGATCAGCCCTGCCAGCGCTCGCGGTCCGGCTCCTCGCCGTCGCCGAAGTCGTACTCGTCGATCAGGCCGCGGCGGGCCTGGGAGGCACGCTTGCGCTCGTCGGAGGTGGAACGCCCCGTGCGGTCCAGGCGGCGGTCCGTGCCGCGCCCGGAGGGCAGCAGGTCCACGCCGGCGGAGGTCTGCGGTTCCCACTCGAAGGTGATCGCACCGATGGTCACCTCGTCACCGGCGGAGGCACCGGCCTTGTACAGCGCCTCCTCGACACCGGCCTTGGCCAGGCGGTCGGCGAGGTAACCCACGGCCTCGTCGTTCTCGAAGTCGGTCTGGATGATCCAGCGCTCCAGCTTCGAACCGGAGACGATGTAGGCGTCCTCGAACTCCGGGTCCTTGCTGACCTCGAAGTCGGCGAACTTGCCGCGGCCCTTGCCGCGCAGGTTCTTCGGGGTGACGACCTGCGGGGCGACCTCCTCGACGGGGTGGGCGCGCCGGTGCTCGGAGACGATCCCCATCAGCGCGTAGCGCAGCGGGTCCAGGCCCTCGTGGGTGGCGGTGGAGATCTCCAGGACCGGCCAGCCGAAGGCCTCCTCGAGCTCGGGGCGCATCATCTCGGCCATCTCGCGGGCGTCCGGCACGTCGATCTTGTTCAGGACGATCACCCGGGGGCGGTCGCTGAGGTCGCCGAGGCCGGCGTCCGCCGACAGCTCAGACTCGTAGTCCTTGAGCTCGGTCTCCAGGGCACGGATGTCGTCGACCGGGTTACGGTCGGACTCCAGCGCCGCGCAGTCCACCACGTGCACGAGCACGGCGGTGCGCTCGATATGGCGCAGGAAGTCCAGGCCCAGTCCCTTGCCCTGGCTCGCACCGGGAATCAGACCGGGCACGTCGGCGATGGTGAAGACCTCATGGCCCACGTTGACCACGCCCAGGTTGGGCTGCAGCGTGGTGAAAGGGTAGTCGGCGATCTTCGGCTTGGCCGCACTCAGCACGCTGACCAGCGAGGACTTACCGGCCGACGGGAAGCCGACGAGGCCCACGTCCGCCATGGACTTGAGCTCCAGGGTGATCTCGCCGATCTCACCGGGCTCACCCAGCAGGGCGAAACCGGGCGCCTTACGTGCCTTGGACACCAGCGAGGCATTGCCCAGACCACCGTGGCCACCGGCGGCGGCGACGTAGCGCTGCCCCTTGGTGGTGAGGTCGGCGAGGACCTCGCCCTTCTCGTCGAGCACGACGGTGCCGGCGGGCACCTGGACCACGAGGTCCTTGCCGCGGGCGCCGTGTCGGTGGTCGCCGGAACCGGCGGCACCGCGCTCGGCCTTGATGTGCGGGTGGAAGTGGAAGTCGAGCAGGGTGTGGACCTGCGGGTCGACCTCCAGGACCACGTCCCCGCCGTGCCCGCCGTTGCCGCCGTCCGGGCCGCCGAGGGGGACGAACTTCTCGCGGCGCACCGAGGCGCAGCCGTTTCCGCCGTCGCCGGCCTGCAGATGCAGGACGACTCGGTCCACGAAGCGTGACATGATTGGACGCCCTCCAGTTCAGGCGGTTAAAAGGGGTGGTTGGAGAATCCCGACGATCCTACCACCCGCTCCGGACACGGGCCTCAGCACCGCAGGTCAGGCATCCCCGATCAGCTCCATCATGTCGTCCAGGACCCGGTCGGCGGCGACGACCGAGGCGTTGAGGAACCACGGGTCGACCTCCACCTCGAAGGCACGCCCCTCCTGCACCACGGGCAGCGCGGTCCACGAGTCGCTGGAGGTCACGTCCGCCGCACCCTGCGGGAAGCCGTAGAACAACCAGTCCGCGTCGAGGTCCGCGGCGTTCTCCAGGGAGATGTCGTGGCCCGGGGCGTCGTCGAAGGTCTGGTTCTCCGGGCGGGTCAGCCCGGAGTCGACTGCCACGATGCTCGCCAGCGCCCGCGCGCCCATCATGAGGTACTCGTCGCCCTTGCCGCGCACCAGCGACACCGTGCCGTCGCTGCCCCGGCGCTCCGCCCAGTCACGGGCTCGGGTCTCGTAGCTCTCCAGGAGTTCCTCGGCCTGGTCCGGGACACCGAGCGCGTCGCCGATCACCCCGAGGTCGGCCTTCCACTCCTCCGACCCGCCGTTGGACAGCACCACCTCGGCGAGCTGGCCGAGCTGGTCGAGCAGGGTGGGGTCGGCGCGCTTGTTGGACAGGATCAGGTCGGGGTCCAGTGCGGCGACGGCCTCCAGGTCCGGCGCCTGGCGCTCACCCACCGACTCCACGGTGTCCAGGTCGAACTGCGATCCGAAGCGGTCCTTGACGAAGTCGGGGATGCCGTCGGAGACCGTGCCGACGGAGCTGGCCAGGGCGATGCCGACGGGCAGGGCGCCGAGGGCGAGGCAGGTCTCGAACTGCCCGGTGTTCAGCGCGACGACGCGCAGCCCCTGATCCTCCGAACCGCCGGCCGCGCCGGAGGGTTGGGTGTCGCCGCTTCCGCCGTCTCCCCCGCTGCCGCAGGCCGCGAGCAGACCGGTGGCGCCGAGCCCGAGGGCCCCGGCGAAGAAGGCACGGCGGGTGATCCCCGCCGCTGATGCTGTGAGGTTCGGTGAGTTCATCAGAACTAAAGATAGCCTCACCATTGGTCACGGCGCAATGCGCAGAACAAAACCCCGGGACATCAGGGATGTCCCGGGGCTCTACCGCCGCGGACGGCGGTGACCGGAGGTTTAGGCCTCGACGGTCTCGTTCTCGACGATGTTCACCAGACGACGGTTACGGCGGGTGCTGAACTGCACGGCGCCGCCCTTCAGGGCGAACAGGGTGTCGTCGCCGCCGCGTCCGACGTTCTCACCGGGGTGGAACGAGGTACCGCGCTGACGGATCAGGATCTCGCCGGCCTTGACCTGCTGACCACCGAAACGCTTGACACCGAGACGCTTGGACTCGGAATCGCGACCGTTGCTGGAGCTGGAAGCACCCTTCTTGTGTGCCATGGTCTTTTCCCTCCTCGGAAAAGCTCGTACCGCCGCGCGGGACGCAGCGGTCGCTGGGTTTACTTGATGCCGGTGACCTTGAGGACGGTCAGCTGCTGACGGTGGCCGTAACGACGCTTGTAACCGGTCTTGTTCCGGTAGTGCATGCCGTTGATCTTCTTACCCTTGGTCTGGTCGACGATCTCGGCGGCAACGGACTTGTCGGCGAGCTTGTCACCGGAGGTGACGTCAGCGCCATCGACGAGGAGAACCGGGGTGAGAGCCACGGACGAACCCGGCTCTCCCTCGATCTTCTCGACCTTGACGAGGTCACCTTCGGCAACCTTGTACTGCTTGCCGCCGGTCTTGACGATCGCGTACATGGAAGGGCTACCCCTTTGTTTCTCTACTCGGCTCAGGCCGCCCCTCCACCGAGCATCCCCGCACGGGGCGGGACACGGCCTGAAAAGGCAATCTGACTGGACTTCATTGCTTATTTCACTGCGTCCGACCCGATCGATTCTGCGCCGGACGTGCGGCGCAACCGTAGCTCCCCGGTTGTAACCGGGGTGCCGACGGACACGATCGACCAATGGTCGAACAGCGACTATGCAAGGCTACCGCCCTACCCCGGGAAAACAAAATCTCCACCGCTTCCACAGGGTGCGGGCCGGACGGGGAACGACACGCCGGTGATTCACCGGGCGCTACGCACCACCCGGCGTCGGCCCCTGCGGTCCGAACGCACCTGCGGGACCGCTGAGCGCGCGGGCTCGGGTGAGGACGACTCGGCGACGTCCTGTACTGCCTCAGCGGGCTCGGCGGGACGTCCGGCGTCGGACGCCTCGGCACCGTAGTCCTGCGGCCGCGGGGCGACGTCGGAGCGGGAGTTGCCGCGGACGCGTCGGCGACGACGCGGCGAGCGCTCGAACGCCTCCTTCGCCGACTCGTAGTCGCCGGCAGTCTCTGCGGCAGCCTCGGCGACCTGCTCGACAGCAGGCTCGGCAGGCTCAACAACCGGCTCGGCCGGGGCCACGCGGCGCACCACGCGGCGACCGCGACGGTCCTTGCGACGCGACGTTGCCACCGGCGCCGGAGCGTCCTGCGTCGGCTCGTCCTGCGCCGGAACGTCCTGCGCGGGTTCGTCCTGAACGATGCCGCGCAGGAGCTGCTCCGTGGCGTCGTCGGCGGACTCGCTGAACTCCTCGTCAGACACGTAGTCCGAGCCGCTGGGCTCGTCCGGGTCCTCCTCGCCGGCGCGGCTCAGCGCGTAGGCGACGATGTCCTGCACGGACTCGGGACCCGAATCCGGGGCCGACCCCTTGCGCCGTCGGCGACCGCCCTGCGCGTGGGTGCCGTGCACGGTCTTGGCGACCTCGGCGGTGGCGTCAGCGGTGGCGTCGGCGGTGGCGTGCTGGTCCTCCTGCGCGGGCGCAGGGGCGTCCTCGATGGCGCTGTCCTCGTAGCGCTTGCGGATCTCCTGCTCGTGACGGGCCTGCTTGAGCCCCTCGCGGCCACCATGGTCGCGGCGCTCCTGGCGGTCGTCGACCTCCTCGTGCTCCACCGGGTCGTCGTGCAGGATGATGCCGCGGCCGTGGCAGGTTTCGCACTGCGTGGAGTAGGTCTCCACCAGGCCGACGCCCAGGCGCTTACGCGTCATCTGCACCAGGCCCAGGCTGGTGACCTCGGAGACCTTGTGCTTCGTGCGGTCGGCGGCGAGGTACTCGTGCAGCCGGCGCAGCAGCAGGTCACGGTTCTCCTCGAGCACCATGTCCACGAAGTCGACCACGATCATCCCGCCGATGTCGCGCAGGCGCATCTGGCGCACGATCTCCTCGGCGGCCTCCAGGTTGTTCTTGGTGACCGTCTCCTCGAGGTTGCCGCCGGAGCCGACGAAGCTGCCCGTGTTGACGTCGATGACCGTCATCGCCTCGGTCTTGTCGATGATCAGGTAGCCACCCGACGGCAGCCAGATCTTCTGGCTCAGCGCGTTGGACAGCTGCGCGTCGAGCTCGTAGGCGGCGAAGACGTCGTCGCCGCCGTGCTCCTCGGGGTTCCAGCGCACCACGCGCGACTCCAGGTCCGGGGCCATGCGGTGCACGTAGTCGCGCACCCGCTGCCAGGACCGGTTGCCGTCGACGACGAGTTCGTTGAAGTCCTCGTTGAACATGTCGCGAACCACCTTGACCAGTAGGTTCGGCTCCTCGTACATGGTCACCGGGGAGGCGCCCTTCTTGGCGCGCTCCTTCTCCTCACGCTCGGTGATGTCCACCCAGCGGCGGTGCAGACGGTCGACGTCCTCGGCGATCTTCTCCTCGCTGACACCCTCGGCGGCGGTGCGGATGATCGTGCCGCCGTCCTCGGGCACCACGCGCTGCAGGATCGACTTGAGACGCTTGCGCTCGGCCTCCGGCAGCTTGCGGGAGATGCCCTGCGTGCGTCCGCCGGGGACGTACACGAGGTAGCGTCCGGCGAAGCTGACGCGGTTGGTCAGCCGGGCGCCCTTGTGCCCGAGCGGCTCCTTGATGACCTGCACGAGCACCTGGTCTCCCTGCTTCAGCGCCGATTCGATGCGCCGCGAACGGCCGCGGACGTGCCCGGAGCGCCAGTCGACCTCGCTGGCGTAGAGCACGGCGTTGCGGCCCGTTCCGATGTCGACGAAGGCGGCCTCCATGCTGGACAGCACGTTCTGCACGCGCCCCAGGTAGATGTTGCCGATGGTGGACTGCTGGTCGTCGCTGGTGACGAAGTGCTCCACGAGCAAGCCGTCCTCCGCGACGCCGACCTGGGTGGTCCAGCCGTTGCCGTCGTGACGGTGGGCGTCGCGCACGACCATGGAGCGGAAGATGTTCTCGCGGCGCGCGAGGAACTCCGCGCGGGTGACCGCCCGGTGCTTCTCGTTGCCCTGCTCCTGACGCCACCGGCGCTTCGACTCCAGCCGCGTGGAACCCTTGAGCTTCACCGGCTCGTCGACGACCGGGGTCTGCTCGGGGGCCTTCTCCTGGGACTTCTCCTGCTGCGAGTCCTGCTGCGTGTCCTGCGCGGACTGTTGCTTCTGCTGCTTCGGCTGGTCCTGCTTGGGCTGCTCGTTCTGGTCCTGCTGGTCGGCGCGGCCCCGGCCGCGACCACGGCTGCCGCGACGACGACGGGAGGACGCCGACCCCTCGCCCTGCTCGTCGGACGCCGGAGCGTTGCTGCCGGCGTTGTTGCCGCTGTTGTTGACGCTGTTTTCTTCCTCGCGTTCGCGACGCAGTGCCTCCGCACCGGCCGCCGCGCTGCGCGAACCGACACGTCGGACGATCCGACGACGCACCACCGGACGCGGCGCCTCTGCCTCCGGCTGTGCTTCCGCCGCGGCCTCCTGCACCGGTTCCTTCACCTGCTCCGGCTGGGGCTCGGGCTGGGGCTGCTGCTTCTTTTCGGCCTGCTTCTTCGGGGCCTGCTTCGGAGCCCGCTTCTTCGGCGCCTGCGCCTTCGGGGCGGCCGCCTGCTCCTGCTTCTGCTCGGTCGCGGCGGTGTCTGCCGTGTCCGTGCCATCCGTGGTGTCCCTGGTGTCCATGGCGGCGTCCTGTCCGGCCGGACGGCTCACGCGCCGACGCCGGCGACGGCGCGACGCCGACCCCGTGTTCTTCGTCTCGGGCGTCTCGGATGCCTCCGGCGCTGCCGCGGTCGACTGCTGTGCCGGCTTCGCCTCGGGCTCGACAGCCGCGAGGGGCTCAACTGCCTCGACGGGCTCAGCAGGTGCGACGGGGGCCGCGGCCTTGCGCGTCACCTTGCCGGAACGTGCCCGACGACGCGTCGGTGCCGCCTGCTCCTTCGGCGGCTGCGCCGATTCGACTGCGGGCTCTACTACGGGTTCTGCCGCGGGCTCTGCCGCGGCAGCGGCCTCAGCGGCAGGCTTCGTCTTCGTCGCCGTCGTCCGCGGCGCCCGCTTCTTCGCGGGAGCCTTCTTGGCCGGGGTCTTCTTCGCGGGGGCCTTCTTCGCGGGAGCCTTCTCCGCCTTCTCAGCCTTCCCGGCCTTGCCGATCTCGCCGAGCACCCGCTCCGCCTCGGCACTGGTCACCGTCGACGCGGCCCGCTTGTTCTCCACACCATGCTCCCCCAGCACGGTGATCATCTGCGCGCTCGGGATCCCCAGGGCCTTGGCCAGTGCGTGGACACGGACCTTCTCCCCCAGGTCGGCGACCTTCACGTCTGCCGCAGCTGCGGCAAGTTCCTGGCCTGTCTTCGCCATGCTTTCTCCTCTTGACCTGCCACGTACGGAACGTCGTTCGCGACCGCCCACCACGTCCCGACGCTCTCGTCGAGGTGGTGCGGTCGCGGCGTCCCCGTCAAGGACGTCCCGGTGGACGGCCCGGGAACTGGTCCCCGGGAAAAGAGCGGGCGCGTGTGATCGGTCCGATCAGGTCGCAGCCACACTGTCGCGTCGTCCACCCGAGTCGTACGGGGTCGTGCCGCCGTGGCATTCATATTCGATGTTGTCTGCACGGTTGTCGTGCCTAGAAATCTGTCCGACATTCGGAGCACACCGTCTTCCCGGGTGCTGCACGTGTCTCCGCACATTGTTGCACACTGCGGCCGCCGGACGGGGCCCCGCCACACCGCCCCCCGTGCTGCGAGCTGTGCAACACGTTACGGTGGCTTATATGAGCCCCGAATTTCGCACTCTCCAACAGATTCAGGACTCCGTCACCCCCGCCCTCCCCGGGCGCGTGGTGGCGGCCGTGCTGTTCGCCACCTTCGTCGGCGCCTCGTCCTCCCCCATCGCAGGACCGTGGACCCTCTCACTCGCCGCGGTGGTGCTGCTCATCGGCGCAATGTACCTGGGCATGTCGCTGCGGGCGAAGGGACTGCGAAGCAACGAGTACGCCCCGATGCGTGCCGACGACCGTTCCCCGGCGGAGGTCGGCGGCACCATGGAGGAGCCTCAGAGCCCGAACAAGACGCTGCGCACGTTCCTGTCCTTCGCCGTCCCCGGGATCTACGTGCTGATGTGGATCGGTCAGCTGATCGACTCCGCCACCGTCGGGTGGATCTACGCCGCGGTGGTGACGGTGGTGAGCCTGGTGGTCTTCTGGCGCGCATTCGTGATCGAAGGTGCCCGGCCGGAGGGCTACGTCGCACTGTCGACGGTCTTCGCCACCGAGCCGGACTGGTCCCCGTCGGACGACACCGACGCGGTCGCCTCCACCCTCTACGCCGCCCAGGCGGTCCCCGGGGGACGCCAGGTGCGTCGCGACGTCCTCGCCGACCTCTCCGCCCCGCTCCTGTCGGACGCCTCACCGGACGCCTCACGCGACGAGACGCTGGACGCCGCGCTGCGCTCGCTCACCGCACGCGGCCTGGCCGTCGTCCTGCGTGAGCGCAAGGACGCCACCACGGTCGTGCGGTGGGTGACGTTGACCGAGGACGGACGCGACGCCCTCGCGCGCGGACCGGTGGGCACTGCCCCTGTCAGCTGAGTCATGCCCCAGGTCGGGAAATCGGTGTTCTCCTACCTGGGGCATGACCCAGCTGACATGACACAGGCACGGGCACGAAAAACTCCCCGCCACGACCTCGTAGGAGTCGCGGCGGGGAGCCGTGGAGCGGCGGATCAGAGGTTCGGGAACCAGATGCCGATCTCGCGCTCGGCGGACTCCGGGGAGTCGGAGCCGTGGACGACGTTCTCGGCGACGGCCGTGGCGAAGTCGCCGCGGATGGAGCCGGGGGTGGCCTTGGCGACCGGGTCGGTGCCGCCGGCCAGCTGACGCCAGGCGTCGATGGCGCGCTCGCCCTCGACGATGCCCGCGATCATCGGGGCGGAGGTGACGAAGTCGACCAGCTCGCCGAAGAACGGCTTGTCGGCGTGCTCGGCGTAGTGCTTCTCTGCGGTCTCGCGGTCGGCGACACGCAGGTCCAGGGCGGAGAGGGTGAGGCCCTTGCGCTCGATACGGGCGATGATCTCGCCGACGAGGCCGCGGGCGACACCGTCCGGCTTGATGAGGATGAGAGTGCGTTCAGTCATGGGCATCAGCCTACCGAACACGGGTGAACACAAGTTAAAGCGGCAAGCCCAGGCGTCGCCGGCGACTGCGCAGCACCTGGTTGACCACGGTGACGACCACGAGGAAGCCGGTGAGCGGCACGACCGCACTCAGCCCGGCGTGGAAGAAACTCAGCGCACCGACGATCGCCCCGGCCGACAGGCACAGTGCCATGAGCAGCGGGTACACCCACGCCGAGATGCGTCCGCCGAAGAAGGAGTCCACGAACCGTTGTCCGGCCTTCACCAATGTCCCGGTCACGTAGGTCAACGCGATGCTGACCTCCCCGTCGCGTTCGAAGACGGAGTTCAGCGCACCGATGCCCACCGACAGCAGCATCACCGCCCACACCTCGGCGTCGAGGGCCAGCAGCGCGCAGGACGCCACGAAGATCGTCGAGACGGTGGCGAGCACCGCCTCGCGCGAGCGGTAGCGTCCCCACCGGCGGGTGACCAGGCGGTGGACCAGGGCACCGAGCATGACCCCGGCCATGAACAGCACGATGCAGCGTCCCGCCAGGCGCATGAGTTCGGCGTCGTCCTCCACGAAGGAGACGGCCAGGCGGGTGCTGTTGCCGGACATGAACGACAGGAACACCCCGCCGTAGAACATGAAGCCGATGGAGTCGGCGTAGCCGGCGACGGCCGACAGGCACATGGCGAGGACCCGTTCCCCGGGTCGATATGTATTCATCGAAAGGTCATGCTACCCGCGAGGTTGGCCATGTCGGCCCCGCCGTTTCCCTGATAGATTCGACACAGGAAGAACACGGGAACGAGATGACACTGGTGACAAGGAGAGACAATGACTGAACTCACGGACAAGAAAGGGAACCCCGTCACCGTCCGTCTGAGGTCGAAGGGCAACGCCTACGGGCTCTACCTCGCCGACGGCACCCGCGCCGGCGCAGCCTACTTCGTGGACCGCGACACCGAGCACGGTGCGCCGGACGGGCCGGAGCGGATCTTCCACCACACCATCGTCTCCGACGACTACGCCGGCCGTGGGCTGGGAAGCCTGCTGGTCCGCGAGGCCCTGGCCGACACCCGTGATCAGGGACTCACGGTGGTGCCGTCCTGCCAGTTCGTGGCCTCCTGGATCAAGCGCAACGGGTACGACGGCCCGCTCGACGCCCCCACCACCGAGATCGACGAGTACGTCCTGGAGCACGCCGGCGAGGTGTGACCCGCCGCCGCACGTGCGGAGGACCGAATCAGTCGCGGTCCTCGGCGACGTAGTAGTGCTGGGCAGGCAGCAGGCCCTTGTCCATGCGGCTCTTCACGTTCGCCCGCAGTTGGTAGGTGTACCACCAGGCGAGGATGAACAGGATCGCCACGAAGAGCATCGTGGGGTGCACGACCACCCCGATCAGGGCGAAGACCTGCAGGGTGATGTTCATCTTGTCCGCCCAGGGGCGGAACTGCAGGAAGGACGCCACGACCATCGCCAGGCCGAGCACGGCGACGTAGGTCATGTTGAACACGGTGGCGTGCGCCCCGTCGTCGACCACGCCGACCACGGCGAGGACGAGCAGCACGGTGATGGCCTCCATCAGCATGATGCCGGCCATCATCCCCTTCAGCCCCTTGAACGGGTCGACCTGCATCTCGTGTGCGGGCCCCAGGGGGGTGGTGTTCTCACTCACTGCATCCTCATCTCGCCTGTGCCGGTGTGGCTCTTCTGGGACCACTTTGCCGTAGCCGGGGTCCAGGAGTCCAACGCGTTCGCCAGTCCGCAAGGGTCGGTGAGGTGGATCAGGTTGTCGCGGTGTTCGGCGGAGAAGAACCCGCGCTCCACCATCTGGTCGACCATCGCCAGCAGCGGGGCCCAGTAGTCGTCCACGTCGACCAGGGCGACGGGCTTGTGGTGGATGCCCAGCACCTGGCCGGTCCACACCTCGAAGAATTCCTCGAGCGTGCCGATCCCACCGGGCAGGGTGACCATGGCGTCGGCGGTGGACGCCATGCGTTCCTTGCGCTCGTTCATGGTGTCCACGATCTCCAGGCTGGTCAGCCCGGTGTGGCCGGTCTCGCCGTCGTAGAGGTGGCGGGTGATGACACCGTGGACCGCCATGCCGGCGGCCAGGGCGGCGTCGGCGGCCACGCCCATCAGGCCGACCGATCCCCCGCCGTAGACCAGGGAGTGCCCGGCCTCGGCCAGCTGACGGACCACGGCGACCGTGGCCTCGCGGTAGGCCGGGCTGTCGCCGGTGGCCGAGCCGAGGTACAGCGCCACGCGTTTCGGCGCGACGAGGGTGCCGGTCACGGTGCCGCTCATGCCGGGTCCTTGCCGAACAGGGTGCGGGCCTCGCCGGCGGTGACGACCGACCCGGTGACCAGTACGCCGGCGCCGGAGACCTGACTGTCGCCGAAGCCACCGTCGTCCTCGGCGAGCTGGACGGCCAGTTCCACGGCGCCGGGCAGGTTCACCGCCACGTGCACGCGCTCCTCGCCGAAGGCGTCGCGGGCGTACTCGGCGAGGTCCTCGACGTCGACGGCGCGCGGGGAGGTGTTCTGGGTGACGACGATCTCGTCGAGCACCGGCTCCAGGGCGGCCAGGATGCCGCGGGCGTCCTTGTCTCCGAGCACGGAGACCACGCCGACGAGGCGTCGGAAGGAGAAGTCACGGTCCACGGCCTGCGCCAGCGCCTTGGCGCCGTGCGGGTTGTGGGTGGCGTCGATGAACACGTTGGGCGTCGAGCGCACGCGCTCCAGGCGACCCGGCGAGCTGACCTGGGCGAAACCACGCCGGACGGTGTCCTCGTCGAGCATGCGTCCGGCACCGGCGCCGAAGAACGCCTCCACCGCGGCCAGTGCGGTGGCGGCGTTGCGTGCCTGGTGGGCGCCGGAGAGCGGCAGGAAGATGTCGGTGTAGACCCCGCCGAGTCCCTTGAGCGACAGGTTCTGACCGCCGACGGCGACGGCGGACTCCACCACGGCGAACTCCTCGCCCGCGCGGGCGACCGAGGAGTCGGCCTCCACTGCCTGGCGCAGCAGCACCTCGAGGGCCTCGGGTTCCTGCTCGGCGATGACGGCGACGTTGTCCGGCGGGGTGAGCAGGTCGTCGGCGTCCCAGCGCTGCTTGATGATGCCGGCCTTCTCCCCGGCGATCTCGGCCAGCGTGTCGCCGAGGTAGTCGGTGTGGTCCAGCCCGATCGGGGTGACCACGGCGACGTCGGCGTCGATGACGTTGGTGGCGTCCCAGCGTCCGCCGAGGCCGACCTCGACGACGGCGACGTCCACCGGGGCGTCGGCGAAGGCGGCGTAGGCCATGGCCACGAGGATCTCGAACTTGCTCATCCGCGGACCGCCCTCGGCCTCGGACTCGCGGTCGACCATCTCCACGAAGGGCTGGATCTCACGCCAGGTGGCCACGTAGTCCGCCGGGTGCAGCGGCGTGCCGTCGATCGCGATGCGCTCGGTGGCCAGCTGCAGGTGCGGGCTGGTGGTCCGTCCGGTGCGGCGGTGGAAGGCGCGCAGCAGCGACTCGACCATGCGGGTGACCGAGGTCTTGCCGTTGGTCCCGGCGACGTGGATGGCCTGATAGTTACGCTGCGGGCTGCCGAGCAGGTCCATGAGCCGGCGGACGCGGTCGAGGGTGGGGTCGATCTTGGTCTCGGGCCACCGCTCGTTGAGCTCGGCCTCGACCTCGGCGAGGGCGGCGAGGTCGCCGGCGGTCACCGGGCGGGCCAGTTTCGCGGCGTCGTCGTCGGTGTTGGCGGGTTCGGACAGGTCGATCGGCAGGTCGAGGCCGGTGGCGTTGAGCTGGGCCTCGCCGAAGTCGTTGTTCTCGTCGTGCTTGTCAGTCACTGTTGCGGGGTCACTTCCCTGCCAGGTCGGTCAGCCGGGCGTTGATGCGCTCGACCTCGTCGGCGGCGATGCCGCGACGCTCACGGATCTCGGCGACGACCTTCTCCGGCGCCTTGGCCAGGAAGTTGTCGTTGCCGAGCTTCTTGTCTGCGCGCTCGAGCTCCTTGTTGGCCTCGGCCAGGTCCTTCTCCAGGCGCTTGCGCTCGGCGGCGACGTCCACGGTGCCGGACGTGTCCAGCTCCACGGTGATCGTCGCACCCGACAGGCGCAGCTCCACCGACGCCGTCGGCGTGAAGTCCTCGGCCGGGGCGGTGAGTCGGACGATGGAACGCACGGCGTCCTCGAGCCCGGCGAGGTCGGCGGCCGCGGCGTCGAAACGTCCCGGCACCTTCTGGGTGGGCTTGACACCCTGGTCGGCGCGGAAGCGGCGGACCTCGGTGACGAGCTTCTCCACGTCGTCCAGACGACGCACGGCGTCGACGTCCGTCTGCGCCCCACCGTTGGTGTTGGCGGCGGTGGGCCAGTCGGTGACCACGAGGCTGTCGGCGTAGCCGTCGACGCCGTCGGTGAGCACGGTCCACAGGGTCTCGGTGACGAAGGGCATCGAGGGGTGCAGGAGGCGGAAGACGGTGTCGAGCACCCGGCCGAGCACAAGCTGGGTGTTTTCGCCGCGGGTGCGCTCGGCCTCGGTGGCGGCGTCCCAGTCGCGCGGGATCTGCACCTTGGCGATCTCCAGGTACCAGTCGCAGAACTCGCCCCAGGTGAAGCGGTAGAGCGCCTCGTTGGCCACGGCGAACTCGTAGCGGTCCAGGTGGGTGTCGACGAGCACGCGCAGTTCCTCGAGCTTGTCGAGGATCCAGCGGTCCGGGTCGGTGAGCTGTTCGCGGGACGGGAAGGCGTCCTGCCCGTCCACCGGGAGCACGCGGGCACCGTTCATCAGGGCGAACTTCGTGGCGTTGAACAGCTTCGTGGCGAAGTTACGCGAGGACTGCGCGGAGTCCTCACCGATCGGCAGGTCGGTTCCCGGGTTGGCGCCGCGGGCCAGCGTGAAGCGCAGCGCGTCCGCACCGTAGTCGCGGACCCAGTCCATCGGGTCGATGCCGTTGCCCAGCGACTTGGACATCTTGCGGCCGTGCTCGTCGCGGACGAGTCCGTGCAGGAAGACGTCGGTGAAGGGCACCTGGGGGCGTCCGGCACGCTGGTCGGCGGTGGTGCCGGGCTCACCGTTGTCGAGGACGGAGCCCTCGACGGTATCGGCGAAGGTGGCGAACATCATCATGCGCGCGACCCAGAAGAACAGGATGTCGTAGCCGGTGACCAGCACGGACGTCGGGTAGAACTTCGCCAGCTCGTCGGTGGCGTCCGGCCAGCCCATCGTGGAGAACGGCCACAGCGCGGAGCTGAACCACGTGTCCAGCACGTCCTCCTCGCGGTACCAGCCCTCGCCGGTGGGGGCCTCGTCATCCGGGCCGCAGCACACGATCTCGCCGTCGGGTCCGTACCAGATCGGGATGCGGTGGCCCCACCACAGCTGCCGGGAGATGCACCAGTCGTGCATGTCGTCGACCCAGTCGAACCAGCGCGGTTCCTGGGAGGCCGGGTGGATGACCGTGTCGCCCTCGCGGACGGCGTCGCCGGACATCTTCGCCAGCTCCTCGACCTTCACCCACCACTGCTCCGACAGGCGTGGCTCGATGGCCTCGCCGGAACGCTCGGAGTGCCCCACGGAGTGCACGTAGGGGCTGATGCGCTTGACCACGCGCCCCTGCTCCTCCAGTGCCAGGCGGATCTGCTCGCGCGCCTCGAAGCGGTCCATCCCGTCGAAGCGGGTGCCGGTGTTGGCGATGTGGCCGGTCTGGTCGATGACCTCGGGCATGTCGAGGTCGTGGCGGCGGCCCATCTCGAAGTCGTTCGGGTCGTGCGCCGGGGTGATCTTCACCGCGCCGGTACCGAACTCGGGGTCGACGTAGTCGTCGGCGATGACGACCATGCCGTGGCCCTCGATGAACGGGTGCGGCAGGCGGGAACCGACGAGGTCGCGGTAGCGCTCGTCGTCCGGGTGGACGGCCACGGCGACGTCGCCGAGCATCGTCTCCACACGGGTGGTGGCGACGTCCACGTGCGCGCCCTCGCCGGAGGCGTCGCCGTAGCGCAGGGTGACCAGCTCACCCTCGTCGTCGGAGTAGACGACCTCGATGTCGGAGATGGCGGTGCGCAGCACCGGCGACCAGTTGACCATGCGCTTGGCGCGGTAGATCAGGCCGCGGTCGAAGAGCTCCTTGAAGATGGTCTGCACGGCACGCGACAGCCCGTCGTCCAGGGTGAAGCGCTCGCGCTCCCAGTCGACGGAGTCGCCGATCGCGCGCATCTGCGACTGGATCACGCCACCGTACTGTTCCTTCCACTCCCAGACCTTGTCCACGAACTCCTCGCGCCCGTAGTCGAACCGGTCCTTGCCCTCGGTCTCCTTGAGCATGCCCTCGACCTTGGTCTGCGTGGCGATGCCGGCGTGGTCGGAGCCCGGCAGCCAGAGGACCTCGTGGCCCTGCATGCGCTTACGCCGGGCCATGGAGTCCATGAGGGTGTGGTCGAGGGCGTGACCCATGTGCAGCTGACCGGTGACGTTCGGCGGCGGCAGCACGATGGAGAACGGCGGGCGGTCGCTGGTGGCGTCCGCGTGGAAGTAACCCGAGTCGACCCACCCCTGGTAGAGGTCGTTCTCGACGTCCGCGGGGGTCCACTGCTTCGGGAGCCGGTCGGCCCGGGAGGAGGTGTCGGGGTTGCTGCTGGCTGCGCTGGAGCTGGTCTGATCAGTCACGGTAGGACAGTCTAGTGCAGGGCCCGGACATGAACGTGACCGGCTGGTGGGCGTTCCGAGGACCCAGGACGGCTCAGGAAGAGACAGGACGTCGCGCAGCCACTGGTCGACCTCCTCCATCGTCGCCGTGTCCACAACCCCCGCATCGCCGGTGATGCGGTCCCTGGAGATTGTTCGTGTCCGTTCAGCGAGGGCATACGTTGTCCGGTCCAGATCCGGCGCGGTCCCACGAAGCTGCACGCGCAGAAGGACGTGGCCTCCGGGGATTGTCCTCCCGGGGGCCACGTCCTGTGGTTGCCTGCGCGTTTCGCCGGTGGCGGCTACCGCGGCGGGCTGTGCGTCGGCCGAGTGCGGCCTACGCTCCGTCCCAGCTGGTGGGGTTGTCGTCCAGCGGGATCTCGAGGGTCATCAGGAACCGGGCGGTCATCATGTAGTGACCGACCAGCAGCGTGATGATCGCGGCGGACTGCTCGTCCAGGGCCTCGACCACGGCCTCGAAGGTCGGGCCGGCCTTGGGGTTGGCGACCAGGTCGTCGGTGAGCTCCATCGCCTTCTGCTTGGCATCGCTCAGGGAGCTGAAGTCACCGGACTGGATCGCCTTGATCTCGTCCTCGGTGACACCCACGGAGCGGGCCTTGTCGGCGTGCTGCATCCACTCGTAGTCGCTGTGCGAGATCACACCGACGCGCAGGGTGACCATCTCACGGATCTGCGGGTCCAGCGGGGAGTTCGGGAACGAGTTGCCGTAGTCCAGGTAGGCGTCGGTGATCCCGGTGGTGGTGCGCATCAGACCGGCGACGAGGTTCGAGGGGAACCGGTTGTAGACCCGCTTCTCCTCCTCGGTGCCGGTGGACGGGTCGAACAGAGGAATTCGTGACATGACGTGACCTTTCCGATCTAGTGGTTGTCGAAGCCGGTGTCTGCTGCGAAGGTACGTGCGGCCTTCACTGCGTCGGCGAGCTTCATGTTCATCGGGTCGCCGTGACCCGGCAGGATGACGTCGGCGTCGACGCCCTCCAGGAGGTCCAGGGCCTCGAGGGCCTCGGAGCGGGAGTGGTTGAAGAACCACGGGCACGGCTGGGGGCCCTGCTTGGTCGAGCAGGCGTGGCCGGTGACCAGGGCGTCGCCCGTGGCGATCACGCCGACGGAAGGCACCAGGAAGGCACTGTGGCCGGAGGTGTGGCCGTGGGTGGCCACCGGGACCGGACGCCCGGGGATGTCCATGGGACCGTCGCCGACGGGCTGGACGTCGGTGATCTTGATGTCCTGCTCGGCGCCGACCTTCTGCACCCGCTCCCACCATTCCATGGTCTGGGGCATCGGGCCCTGCTCGACCTCGTCGGTGCCGGCCTGCTCGAGGTACTCGCGTGCGGCGTGGTGGACCTCGACCGGGTCGGAGTACACCGGGGTGCCGAAGCGGCGGTGGAACGCGTCCACCGCACCGAGGTGGTCGACGTGGGCGTGGGTCAGCAGGATCGCGCGGACGTCTTCGGGCTTGTGCCCGATCGACCGCAGCGCCTCCTCGATGGCCTCGACGTCGCCGGGCCACCCACCGTCGATCATGGTGAGGTCGCTGCCCTCACGCAGAATTCCGACGTTGACGTCCGTGCCTGACAGGCAGAAGACGTCCTTGGCGATTTCACTCATGGTCTGGAACCTTTCTCTCTTACTGTGCGAAGCCTTGTACGCCTCAGGAAGCGACGTAGAGCGTCCCACGGAGTTGAATGCGTTGCGAGTAACATTTATGTAATCCCGCACCGCCCGAAAAGCCACGGTACCGAGGCTCATCTCGGTACCTGTTCCAAGCCTAAAAGCGAATGAAGGGCAGCGTCGCCTGCCTATTTCTACTGCTATAGCAATCGAAGTGCTGATTATGCCATTAGCGATCTATTTATATCCCGTCAATGTCATTTAGAGACAGCCTCAATGCTTCCATTTCACCGCGCGGGTCACCAGATCCAGCAGCTGGCCGGATGACACTGGTTTCAGGTCGGTGGCCTCGAGGCTGACGTTCACGTTCTTCGGCCTCACCGCCACCGTCGAATGCGTGTGCCCGTGCACCGTGCAGTCGAACCCGTCACGGCTGGTCGCCCCGCCACGCGCCGCCCACCGCGTCAACGCCGGGGTGAGATGGGCGTCCTCCACCTTCCCGGGAGCCGGGATGTGGGTCAGCAGCACCAGCCAGCGGCCCACCTTGACCTGCAGCTCCAGGGAGATGACGTCGAAGACCTGCCGGTACGCCGGCGTCCACTCGACCACCGAGTCGATCCCGAACACGGGATGCACCCTGTCGTGGTTGCCCGGCACCAGGACCATCGTGAAGTCCTTCTCCGCCTTGAGCTGTGCCAACGTCCTCAGCGCCCCGGCGTCGTCACGCACCGAGATGTCGCCGAGGCAGATAAGTGTCGCCCCGTCCGGCACCTCGCGCAGGTTGTCCAGGATCGCCCGGTCATGGGCGGCGACATCGGGGAACCCGCGCAGCGCCGAGACTTTGGCGTGGCCCAGATGCAGGTCCGACACCAACCAGAAACCGTCTGCGCGGGAATCCTCTGTAGCCCCCATGACACCCGAAGCTACCCGGGTACGGGGCCGGCGGCTCGCCTGGGTGACAGTCCCCCACCACCGCGCGTACAACGGGGACATGAGCAACTTCAGTGTGAACAACCCGTCCACCGGACAGACCGAAGACACGTTCACGAGGATCGAGGACGCCGACCGCGACGCCATCCTCGACCGCTCGACCGCCGCCTACAGGCAGTGGCGGACCACCACCGTCGACGAGCGTGCCGCCGTGCTGAACCGCGCCGCCGACCTCTACGAAGAGAAGAAGGACGAACTCGCGTCCTACATCGGGCGTGAGATGGGCAAGCTCGACGGCTGGGCGAAGGCCGAACTCGACATCGTCATCGACATCTACCGCTACTACGCCGAGCACGCCCACGAGCTTCTCGCCGACAAGCAGCTGCCCGCCCAGGGCGCGCGCCACACCTACGTACGCAAGGACCCGATCGGCCCGTTGCTCGGCATCATGCCGTGGAACTTCCCCTACTACCAGGTCGCCCGCTGGGCGGCACCGAACCTCCTGCTCGGCAACTCGCTGGTGCTAAAGCACGCGTCGATCTGCCCACTGTCCTCGCAGGCCTGCCAGGACATCCTGGAGGACGCCGGCCTGCCGCAGGACGTCTTCCAGAACGTCTACGCCTCCGGCTCGCAGATGGACGCCTTCGTCGCCGACCCGCGCATCGCCGCAGTCTCCCTCACCGGTTCCGAGGGCGCCGGCGCAGCGGTCGCCAGGACCGCCGGCGAGAACTACAAGAAGTCCCTGCTCGAGCTCGGCGGCAACGACCCGTTCATCGTCCTCGACGACGACAACCTCGACACCGTCCTCGACCAGTACGTGGGCATCCGCATGTACAACACCGGCCAGGCCTGCAACGCCCCCAAGCGCCTCATCGTGATGGACGGCTTCTACGACCGCGTGGTCGAGGGCCTGGAGAAGCGCATCGGTGCCCTGACCGTCGGCGCGTGGGACGACCCGGAGGCCGACGTCGGACCGCTGTCCTCCATCGACGCCCGCGACGAGATCGTCCAGCGCCTCGCCGACGCCAAGGCCAACGGGGACGCCACCGTCCGCGTCGGCGGCGACGCGATCGACCGGCCCGGCGCATTCATGGAGCCGACGCTGCTCACCGACGTCGACCCGTCGGCGGACGTGGGCTGCAACGAGGTCTTCGGCCCCGTCGCCATCGTCTACAAGGCCGCCGACGTGGACGAGGCCGTGGAGATCGCCAACAACTCCGACTACGGGCTCTCCGGCTCCGTGTGGGGTTCCGACCTGGCGCTCGCCGAGGACGCCGCCGCCCGCCTGGAGGTCGGCATGTCCTTCGTCAACGAGGCCTCCGTCACCGCGGCGGGCCTGCCCTTCGGTGGTGTGGGACGCTCCGGCTACGGCCGTGAGCTCGCCGAGTGGGGCGTCGGCGAGTTCGTCAACGAGCACCTCGTGCGCGTCTCGCCTCTGACATAGGCCTCTGACATAGGCCTCTGGGCCGGGGAAGAAGACCGTTGCCGGCCCCACCTCCGGGGTGTGAAGATGATTGCCTACCCTTCCCCCACCCTGGAGGCAGCAATGACGACCACGTTGTTCCGTAATGCGGCGGTGCTCAACGTCCACCTCGGCGAGATCCGGCCCGACCAGTCCGTGATCGTCGAGGACGGCCTCATCCGTGAGGTCGGCCCGAGCAACGAGGTCCGGGTCACCGACCCCGACCGCGTGATCGACGTGAAGGGCAGGACGCTGATGCCCGGGCTGGTCGACGGCCACGTGCACGTCTACTTCCAGTCCTTCGACACCCCGGAGCTGCTGCGATGGCGGCCGTCCTACCTCGTCGCGAAGGCGGCCCGCAGTCTCAGCGACATGCTGCAGCGCGGGTTCACCACGGTGCGCGACACCGGTGGTGCGGACTTCGCCCTGGCACAGGCGGTCGACGAGGGGGTGCTCGACGGGCCCCGTCTGATCTTCGGGGGCCTGGCCCTCACCCAGACCGGCGGGCACGGCGACGGGCGCAGCCGCAACGAGGTCAACCCCACCGGCTGCTCCCGCTGCCCCACCATCGCCCTGGTCGCCGACGGGGTCGACGAGGTGCGTAAGGGAACCCGCGAGATCCTGCGCACCGGTGCACACCACGTGAAGCTGATGCTCTCCGGCGGGGTGACCTCACCGACCGACAGCATCTCGTCCACCCAGTACAGCGACGAGGAGATCGCCGTCGCCGTCGCCGAGGCGTCCTCCCAGGGCGCGTACGTCACCGGGCACACCTACCTCGCCGGCGCGATCAGCAATGCGCTGCGCATCGGGCTCAAGTGCATCGAGCACGGCAACCTCATCGACGAGACCACGGTGAAGGACTTCATCCGGTACGACGCCTTCCTCGTACCCACCCTGGTCACGTACAACACCATGGACCGGCTGGGGCCTTCCATGGGGCTCTCCGCGGAGAGCCACGCCAAGAACTCGCAGGTCCTGGAGTCCGGCCTCTCCGCCCTCGAGATGGCCCACGCCGAGGGGGTCAAGCTCGTCTACGGCTCCGACCTCATCGGCGGGCAGCAGGTCCACCAGCTGGAGGAGTTCGCGATCCGGCGGGAGGTGCAGCCCGCCATCGACGTGATCCGCGCGGCCACGACCACCGCGGCGGAGCTCGTCGGGTTGGAGGGCCGGATCGGCGTGGTCGGGCCGGAGGCCTACGCCGACCTGATCATCGTCGACGGTGACCCGCTCAAGGACATCTCGGTGCTCACCGACCCGGACAGGTACCTGTCGATGGTCATGAAGGGTGGCGTGGTCTACCGCGACCGGCTGTAGGAGCACCGAGGGCGCCGACAACCCCGGTCGTTGGGCGTCCACGCAGCACCGCATATGCTTTATCCGGTAATTACCGACGCGGGCCCCGCCGCCGGGCCCGCGACCGACGTTTCCCGGAAAGCCGCCACATGAGCTCCAGCACCCGTGCCGACGCGCCCCCAGCGTCCACCCGCCACCCTGTCGACCAGGTACCGCCCAAGGGCAAACTCGCGATCCTGTCCACCCAGCACGTCCTGGCGTTCTACGCCGGTACCGTGGTCGTGCCGCTGCTCATCGCCAGCGGCCTGGGGCTCGACGCCGAGACCACCATCCACCTCATCAACGCCGACCTGTTCACCTGTGGCATCGCCACGTTGATCCAGTCGGTGGGGTTCTGGAAGGTCGGTGTGCGCCTGCCGATCATCCAGGGTGTGACCACCACCGCCATCTCCCCGATCATCGCCATCGGACTGGCCACCACCGGTGGTGAGGGCGGCACGGAGGCACTGCCGGCGATCTACGGGTCGATCATCGTCGCCGGCCTGTTCACCTTCCTCGCCGCACCGTACTTCGCGAAGTTCATCCGGTTCTTCCCGCCGGTGGTCATCGGCACGGTGCTGACCACGATGGGCATCACCCTGCTGGGTGTCGCCGCCAACGACATCACCAACTTCGCCGAGGGCACCCCGGACGCCAGCGACATGGCCTACGCCGGTCTGACCCTGGCGGTGATCCTGCTGGCCCAGCGCTTCTTCAAGGGCTTCCTGGGCACCCTGTCCATCCTCATGGGCCTGGTGGTGGGCACCGTCGTGGCCGTGGCCCTGGGCGACGCGGGCTTCAACGACGTCGGTTCGTCCGACTGGGTCGGTTTCACGACCCCGTTCTACTTCGGCGCCCCGGAGTTCGTGCTCACCGGCATAATCTCCATGTGCATCGTCATGCTGATCACCATGGTGGAGACCACCGGCGACGTCTTCGCCGCCGGTGAGATCGTGGGCAAGCGCATCAAGAAGGAGCACATCTCCGCCGCGCTGCGTGCCGACGGCCTGTCCACCACCCTCGGCGGTGTGCTGAACTCCTTCCCCTACACCTGCTTCGCGCAGAACGTGGGCCTGGTGCGTATGACGCGGGTGCGCTCGCGCTGGGTCGTCGCCGGCGCCGGTGTGATCATGATCGTCATCGGTCTGATCCCCAAGGCCGGCGCGGTGGTCAACGCGATCCCCGGCCCCGTGCTCGGCGCGGCGAGCCTCGCCCTGTTCGCCAACGTGGCCCTGGTCGGCATCCAGACCCTGGGCAAGGTGGACCTGGCGGACAACCGCAACGCCGCGGTGATGACCATCTCCATCGGTCTGGGCATGCTCGTGGCCTTCAAGCCGGACATCGCCCAACTGTTCCCCGACTGGGCGCAGGTGTTCTTCGCCTCGGGCGTGACCACCGGCTCCATCGCCGCGATCCTGTTGAACCTGCTGTTCTTCCACGTCGGACGTCGCACCTCGCCGGACGTCACCCGCGACGCCGGCGGGCGCGCGGTCACCCTGGAGGACGTCAACGCCATGGACCGCGACACCTTCGTGGAGACCTTCGCCCCACTGTTCAACAACACCCTGTGGCCGTTGGAGAACGCCCACGCCGCGGCCCCCTTCGACACCGTCCAGGACCTGCGCGACGCCGTGCAGGAGGCGGTGCTCACCGCCGACCGCGACGACCAGCGCGCCCTCATCCGCGACTACCCCTCCATGGCCGAGCTGCTGCTCGACCCCGAGGCGTCGAAGCGGATCTCCGGCTTCGCCGGTTCGGTGGCGATGGAGGACCTGGACAACATGGACGACGTCGACCGTGAACAGCTCGTGGAACTCTCCGAGAGCTACCGTGAGCGCTTCGGCATGCCCTTCGTCACCTGCCTGGGGCGCCTCGACTCGCGCACCCAGATCATCAGCGAGGGCATCCGCCGCCTGGAGAACTCCCCCGCCCAGGAGCACGTGCAGCTGCTCGGCGAGGTCGTGGAGATCGCCAACGACCGCTTCAACTACATGATCGCCGACGCCAACCCCGTCGCCGCGGCGTGGGAGAGCAAGTTCGACCACCTGGAGTAGGACGCGCGGCGATCAGCTGTCGCGCAGCGCCTCGATCAACTCGTCCTTCGTCATCGACGAGCGTCCGTGGACGTCGAGTTCCTGCGCCCGCTCGTAGAGCTCGTCCCGGGTCCACTCGTCGTAGCTGGGCGACTCCCCGCCCCTGTGCCCGATCTCGGAGCGGGACGTGTTCGCCGCGGCGTTGGCGATACGGGCGGACTTCTCCTTCGACTCCCCCTCCCCGCGCAGCCGTTCGTAGAGTTCCGGGTCCTTGATCGACGGGTTCCTGTTCTCAGCCATGCGCGCCCAGGGTAGTCCCCAGCGCCGACCTCAGGTGCGCGGTGGCCTCCGCCATCGCCGCCCGCGCCCCGGACCACACCGCCACGGAGTTGACGAAGGGGTGCACCAGCCCGCGGTGGCGCCGCAGCGTGACCTCCACCCCGGCGTCCTCCAGCCTGCCCGCGTAGGCCTCTCCCTCGTCACGCAGGGGATCGAACCCGGCCACCGCCACGTACGCCGGGGCGAGTCCGGTGAGGTCGGGTTCCAGCATCGGTGACACCAGCGGGTCGCGCGGGTCGATCGCCTCAGTCAGGTCACCGTTACGCCCCAGGTAGTGGTGCTCGTACCACTCCATCTGCGCGGCGGTGAGGTACAGCCCCTCCTCCCCGAACTCCGCGTAGCTGGCCGAGCGCTGCGACAGGTCCGTCACCGGGACGAAGAGCTGCTGCAGTGCAGGCTGGGCGCGCCCCTGCGCGCGCAGCCACAGGCAGCAGGACGCCGCGAGGTTCCCGCCCGCGGAGTCGCCCGCGACGACGAGGCGTCCTGCGTCCACGGTGGTGTCCGCGACGCGGGCACCGTCCTGCAGGGCGGCGAAGACGGCCGTGGTGTCCTCCAGCGCCGCCGGGAAGGGGTGCTCGGGGGCCAGGCGGTAGTCCACCGCCACCACCGTGACACCGCCGTCGGCGCAGAGGCTGCGGCAGGCGGCGTCGTGGCTGTCGAGGGACCCGGTGACCCAGCCCCCGCCGTGCAGGTACACCAGCGTCGGACGCGGCGAGGCGTCCGCCGGCCGGTGCAGGTAGACGCGTACCGGCACGCCGGCCACCTGCTCCTCACGGACCTCGGCGACGCTCGGACTGCCGCCGGCGATGAAGGCCTCGCGCTCCACGATGCGCCGTGAGTGCACCGGCGGCACGTCCACGATGTCCAGCCCGCTGACCACGCGCAACGCCAGCAGCGTCGCGGTGACGTCCGGGTCCAGGACGTCGCCGTCGCCGTTACGGCGCAACCCCGCCCGCCGCCACGCCGCCCGTGGCACGAGGCCGGCCACCGTACCCAGCAGCCGGGCGCCCAGGCCGACCACCTTGTCGACCGCCCCCGGACGGTAGCGCCCGTTACCCGGATTCAGGTCCGGTGCGTTGTGATCCACATCATTTCCATGAAGCATCTACCTACTGTGTCACAGCATGCCCGCGTCGCGCACCGTGTCGCGCTCCTCCGCCAGCTCGGAGGCACTGTCGGCGATGCGCCGGCGCTGCCGGTCGTCGAGGTCCAGGCCCTGGACGATCTGCCAGACGCCGTCGACCGCGCGGCAGGGGAAGCTGGCGAACAGACCCTCGGCGACCCCGTAGGAACCGTCCGAGCGCAGCGCCACGGACGTCCAGTCACCCTCCGGGGTGCCGTTGAACCAGTCGTGCATGTGGTCCACCGCCGAGGACGCCGCGGACGCCGCCGAGGACGACCCGCGCACGTCGATGATCTCCGCGCCGCGCTGGGCCACCCGCGGGATGAACTCCGAGTCCACCCACTCCGGGTCCAGCGTGCCGGCGACCGGCTCCCCGTCGAGCAGCAGCTCGGCGACGTCCGGGAACTGCGTGTTCGAGTGGTTCCCCCACACGGTCATGCGCGACAGCCGGCCCGGGGTGACACCCAGCTTCCCTGCCACCTGCGCCAGCGCCCGGTTGTGGTCCAGACGCGTCATCGCCGTGACCTGCCCGGCCTCCAGGCCCGCGTGGGCGTCCAGGATCGTGGCATTCGTGTTCGCCGGGTTACCGACGACCAGCACACGCACCCCCGGTGCGGCGTTGGCCGCGATGGCCTTGCCCTGCGGGCCGAAGATCTTGCCGTTGCCGGTGAGCAGGTCCGAACGCTCCTCCCCCTTGCCGCGCGGCTTCGCGCCGACGAGGAACACCGCCTCCGCACCGGCGAAACCCTCGTCCGGGTCGTCGGTGACGGTGATGTCGGCGATGAGGGGGAAGGCCGAGTCGAGCAGCTCCATGGCAACCCCCTCCGCAGCGCGTTTCGCCGCCGGGATCTCCAGCAGACGCAGCTTCACCGGGCGGTCACCGAAGACGTCCCCGGAAGCGACGCGGAACAACAGGGAGTAGGCGATCTGCCCGGCGGCCCCGGTGACGGTGACGGTGATGGGTTGTGTCGGCATGGTGTGCGACCTCGTTCCTTTTCGCGATTGCAGTGGTGTTCGGTGCCCCACCAATGTAGACGTGAGCAACTGTCCCCCTGTTCCGGTGCCCCCTCATAGGTGGGGGCATAAACGTTATGTGCGTCCCTGGCGTGGGTTCCGCTTAGCATGGGAGTACACGGCGACACCCGGTTGCCGCGCCCACGGGAGGATCCCCGACCCCAGCACACGTCCCCGCCGCACCAGTCGCTGCACCAGACGCCGCACCAGACCAGGCCAGGAGCGCCCCATTGATCACTGACCCCGCCGACCTGCCAGGCAGCCACCGGCGATACGACTGCTCCCCGCAGGAGTACCAGCTGGTCCTGGACACCGCGATCCCCGAACTCGTGCGCTCCGGGCTCTCCGCCGACACCCGCGACATCGCCGTCGGTGCGGGTGTACCCGCCACACACCCCCTACTCAGGGACACCCGCGTGCTCTACGACGAGGCCGTGCGCTACGCCTTCCGCCGGCTCTGGCCCCGCCCCGAGGACCTGGACGTGGAACGCCTCGTGCCCGCCGAGGCCGTGCGCTCCCTGGTGCGCACCGCCTACCGGCGCCACCGCGCCGACCCGGACGCCGTGCGCCTGATCATCTCCGAGAACGTCCTGTCCCGCGGGCACCTCGAAGGACGCAACGACGTGCTCGAGACCTCCCCCGTGGTGCTGCAGATCGACCGGGTGCTGATGCGCGGGCAGGACTACGGCGCCTTCCGTCCCGGCATCTCCGCCGAGGACGTGTACGTGCTGATCACGTCCCTGTGCTGCTTCCCCGCCTCCCAGGGCGGGTTGTTCCAGCTGCTCTACGGCACGGACATGGACCACGCCGCCACCGTGGAGGGCCTGGAGAAGTTGGCCTGCGACACCGTGCTGGCCTTCCTGACCACCTCGATGCCCACCACCCAGGGCAGCTCGTACACCCACGCGGCCCCCACCACGCGGACCCCGTCGTCGGTGTCGGCGTCGTTGTACACCGCCGGCGACGGTGGCTCCGTGGAAGAGGTCGTGACCTACCGCGCCGAGGACCTGCCGGAGTACACCGCCCCGCGGGAGTCCCAGGTCTCCTCCTACCCGTCCTTCGACTCCTTCGGTGGGGAGCTGGGTGGTGAGCTCGGTGGGGACAGCTCAGAGGGGCACGGCATCGACACCGACATCCCCGAGGACCCCGACGAGGACCACATCGCCGACCTCTACGACGAGTAGCTCCGGCACCCGATGTCATCTGTGTCATGCCCCAGGCCAGGAAACACCGAAAATCTTGCCTGGGGCATGGCTCAGCTGACATCGCCGGGATCCCGGACCCCCGAACAACCCGGAACCCCGCGCTATTGGTGGTCGACACCCCGATGACCACCAACCGCGCGGGGTTATAGAACGCCGGTCCCGCACTGCAGACCGCGGCGCCCCGGTCAGGCGCTGCGGCGGTCGCGCTCGGCGACCTCCTCGTGGGTGAGCAGCTCGGGCTCGGCCTCGCCGGTCACGCACCCGCCGGAGATGATCACCTCACCGGTGTCCGGGTCGTCCGGGATGGCGTACATCATCGGCAGCAGCAGGTGCTCCACGATCGAGCGCAGGCCACGGGCACCGGTCTCGCGCTCCAGCGCCTTCTTCGCGATCTCGCGCAGGGCGTCGTCCTCGAAGGTGAGCTGCACCCCGTCCATCTCGAAGAGGCGCTGGTACTGGCGCACCAGGGAGTTCTTCGGCTCGGTGAGGATGCGCACCAGGGCGTCCTCGTCGAGGTGGCCGACGTGGGTGATCACCGGCAGGCGGCCGATCAGCTCGGGGATCAGGCCGAACTTGACCATGTCCTCCGGCTCCACGAAGCGGAACGGATCCGGGTCCTCGTCGGACTTGCCGCGGATCTCGGAACCGAAGCCCACGCCCTTGCGTCCACGACGCTCGGCGACGACCTTCTCCAGGCCGGCGAACGCGCCCGAGACGATGAACAGCACGTTCTTCGTGTCGAACTGGATGAGCTCCTGGTTGGGGTGCTTGCGCCCGCCCTGCGGCGGCACGTTGGCGACCGTGCCCTCCAGGATCTTCAGCAGCGCCTGCTGCACACCCTCGCCGGAGACGTCGCGGGTGATCGAGGGGCTCTCGGACTTACGCGAGATCTTGTCGACCTCGTCGACGTAGATGATGCCCTGCTGTGCCTTGGACACGTCGAAGTCCGCCGACTGCAGCAGCTTGAGCAGGATGTTCTCGACGTCCTCACCGACGTAGCCGGCCTCGGTGAGGCTGGTGGCGTCGGCGATGGCGAAGGGCACGTCCAGCATGCGGGCCAGCGACTGGGCCAGGTAGGTCTTGCCCGAGCCGGTGGGCCCGAGCATGAGGATGTTGGACTTGGTCAGTTCCACGGCGTCGTCGCTGCGGCGTGCACCGGCGTTGGCCGTCTCGGCGCGGATACGCTTGTAGTGGTTGTAGACCGCGACGGCGAGGGTGCGCTTGGCCTCGTCCTGCCCGATGACGTACTCGTCGAGGAACGTGGTGATCGCCGCGGGGTGCGGCAGGTCGGCGTCCTCCCCGGCGGGTGTCACGCCGGCGGCGAGCTCCTCCTCGATGATCTCGTTGCAGAGCTCAATGCACTCGTCGCAGATGTACACACCTGACCCTGCGATGAGTTTGCGGACCTGCTTCTGGCTCTTTCCGCAGAACGAACACTTGAGCAGTTCGGCGCTTTCCTGCATCGATGGCATGTGAGACGAACTCTCCTGTGAAACTTGGTGATCCGTTGGTAACGCGTCCGGCCCATCATACCCCCGCGCCCGCAGCGGTGGCGGACGTTCCGGCACAGTGTCGTCGACAGCGGGCGCGTCGGGGTGTAGAGGAGCCGTGGGACCGTGGGGGTAGACTGCCACCGAAGCGACTGCCGCCACCGGGCGGCCAGCCCAACCCAGTTACACCCAGCCCGCCCCCAGCGACCAGGAAGATCCCTTTGTCCCCGTCCATCACCTCCCTGACCGACCACGCCTGTCTGGTGGTCCACGGACCCGACCAGCCCGGCCTGGTCTCCGTGATCGCCGCACTGATAACCCGGAACAAGGGCAATATCATCTCGCTGGACCAGCACTCCTCCGACCCGGAGGACGGCGGGTTCTTCCAGCGCATCGTCTTCCACCGTCAGAACCTCGTCACCGCCATGGACGACATCAGGGCCGACCTGACGGAGACCCTCGAGCCCTACGACATGGCGTGGTCGCTGTCCGACCGCTCTCAGCCCAAGCGCATGGCGATCCTGGCGTCCAAGGACGACCACTGCCTGCTGGACCTGCTGTGGCGCCAGCGCCGCGGGGACCTGCCGGTCTCCATCCCCATGGTGATCTCCAACCACACCGATACCGTCGAGGACGTCCGATCCTTCGGGGTACCGTTCTTCCACGTCCCCTCGCAGGCGGGGCCGGACAAGTCAGAGTCCGAGGCGGAGATCCTGCGTCTGCTGAAGGGCAACGTGGACTTCATCGTCCTGGCCCGCTACATGCAGATCATCTCCAGTGACTTCCTGGAGCAGGTCGGTGTGCCGGTGATCAACATCCACCACTCCTTCCTGCCGGCGTTCATCGGCGCGGCCCCCTACCGCAAAGCCAAGGAGCGCGGGGTGAAGCTCGTCGGCGCCACGGCCCACTACGTGACCGAGAACCTGGACGAGGGCCCGATCATCGAGCAGGACGTGGTGCGCGTCAACCACCGGGACAACGTCGCCGACCTGAAGCGGCTGGGCGCGGAGGTCGAGCGCTCCGTCCTGTCCCGCGCCGTGCTCTGGCACGCCCAGGACAAGGTGATCCGGAACGGGAACACCACGATCGTGTTCTAGTCCCCTCCCCCGCGCAGGACGCCAGGTCACCGCACGGCGAACGGTGCGGCGGTGATCTCGCGCAGTTCCTCCACGCTCACACCGTCGGCGCACTCCACCAGGGTCAGGCCCGCCTCGGCGTCGACCTCGAAGACCGCGTGGGAGGACACGATCAGGTCCACGCACTTCGCCCCGGTCAGCGGCAGGGAGCACTGCTCCACGATCTTCGGCGTGCCCGTCTTGGTCACGTGGTCGGTCATCACGATGATCTTCTGCGCCCCGTGGACCAGGTCCATCGCCCCGCCCATGCCGCGCACGAGCTTGCCCGGCACCATCCAGTTGGCCAGGTCGCCGTAGCGCGAGATCTCCATCGCGCCGAGCACGGCGACGTCCACCGAGCGCGAGCGGATCATGCCGAAGGACTCCGAGGAGCTGAAGAAGCTCGCCCCGGGGTTCACGGTGATGGTCTCCTTGCCGGCGTTGATCAGCTCGGCGTCGACCTCGTCGTCGGTGGGGTACGGCCCCACGCCCAGCACCCCGTTCTCGGAGTGCAGGATCACGTCGATGCCCTCCGGCAGGAAGCCGGGGACCAGCGTCGGCATGCCGATGCCGAGGTTCACGTACTGGCCGTCGGCGAGTTCACGGGCCACGCGTGCGGCCATCTGTTCACGATTCCAGACCATGCTCTCTAGGCCTCCGTCTTGTCGTCGGTCGTCTCGTTGGTCGTCTCGTTGGTCGTCTCGTCGGGTCGGGTCGTGCGGTTCTCGATGCCGGTCTCCTGCGGGCCGACGTGCACCACGCGGTCCACGTAGATGCCGGGCAGGTGGACCTCGCCGGGGTCCAGTTCGTCGACGAGGTGCTCGACCTGGGCGATGGCCACGCGGGCGCACTTGGCGGCCTCGGGGTTGAAGTTCTGGGCGGTCTCGCGGAACACCAGGTTGCCCTTGCGGTCGGCCTTGTGGGCGTGGACCAGGGCGACGTCGGCGTGGATGGCGGTCTCCAGGATGTAGTCCTCACCGTCGAAGGTGCGGGTCTCCTTCGGCTCGGAGAACTCCGCGACGCTGCCGTCCGGGTTGTAGCGCACCGGCAGTCCGCCGGTCGCCAGCTCGGTGCCCACGCCGGCCTTGGTGTAGAACGCCGGCACACCGGCGCCGCCGGCACGCATACGCTCGGCGAGGGTGCCCTGCGGGGTGAACTCCACCGACAGGTCGCCGTTGAGGTACTGCTGGGCGTAGATCCGGTTGGAGCCGATGTAGGAGCCCACCGTGCGGGCGACCCGACGATCCTCCAGCAACGTGCCGAGGCCGAAGCCGTCGGTGCCGCAGTTGTTGGAGATGATCGTGAGGTCGCCGACGCCCAGGTTGCGCACGGCCTCGATCAGCACGGAAGGGATGCCGACCAGGCCGAATCCGCCGACGGCGAGGGAGCTTCCGTCGGTGAGGTCGGCCACCGCCTCGTCTGCTGTGGTGAATGTTTTGTCAAGCATATGGAAAACTGTACACTGGTGTTCGCGCAATGGACAATTGTTCGCTGAATGAACGGATGACGGGAGAAGTTCGGTGACACAGACACAGCACACGACCGAGAAACAGGACGGCGGCCAGGTCCAGTCCTTCGTCCGCGGACTGGCGGTGATCCGCTGCTTCGACGGCGACCACCCCACCCTCACCCTGGCCCAGGTCGCCGAGCGTACGGGCCTGGCCCGCGCCACCGCCCGCCGTTTCCTGCACACCCTGGTCTCCATGGACTACGCCAGCACCGACGGCACGGAGTTCCGCCTGACCTCCCGGGTCCTGGAACTCGGGCACAGCTACCTGTCCTCGCTGTCGCTGCCGGACATCGCCCAGCCCCGCCTGGAGGACCTCTCCCGGCGCATCGGTGAGTCCAGTTCCATGTCGGTGCTCGAGGGCTCCGACGTGGTCTACGTCAGCCGCGTGCCGGTACGCCGGATCATGGCGGTGTCGATCACCATCGGCACCCGCTTCCCCGCCACGGCGACCTCGATGGGACGGGTCCTGCTGGCCGACCTGCCCGCCCACGAGCTCGACG
>JAKDIS010000085.1 GCA_030450335.1 Corynebacterium sp.
GAAGGTCTTGTCGTGGGAGCCGTACTCCTCGGCCTTCTGCGCCATCAGGCCCACGTTGGGCACGGTGCCCATCGTGGTCGGGTCGAAGGCGCCGTTCTTCCGGCAGTCCTCGATCACGGTCTGGAACACGCCGGCGTAGGAGGAGTCCGGGATGACGGCGAGGGCGTCCTGCTCCGCGTCGTCCTTGTTCCACATGTGGCCGCCGCTGCGGATCATCGCCGGCATGGAGGCGTCGACGATGATGTCGGACGGCACGTGCAGGCCGGTGATGCCCTTGTGCGAGTTGACCATGGCCAGGTCCGGGCCGTCCGCCAGGCCCTTGTCGAAGGCGGCGCGGATCTCGGCGGCCAGGTCGGCGCCGATCTCGTCGGCGTAGTCCTCGAGGCCGGAGTAGATGGCCGCGAGGCCGTTCTCGCCGTTGAGGCCCTTGGCGAAGAGCGTCTCGCCGTAGGTGTCGAAGACGTCGGAGAAGAAGGCGCGCACCACGTGGCCGAAGATGATCGGGTCGGAGACCTTCATCATCGTGGCCTTCAGGTGTGCGGAGAAGAGGATGCCCTCCTCCTTGGCGCGGGCGACCTGCGCCTTGAGGAAGGCGTCGAGGTCCGTGGCGCGCAGGACGGTCGTGTCGACGATCTCCTTGTCGAGCACCTTCAGGCCGTCCTTCAGGACGGTGGTCTCGCCGTCGTCACCGACGAGGCGGATGGTGAGGGTGTCGTCGCCGTCGATGACCACGGACTGCTCGTTGTGGCGGAAGTCGCCGTCCGACATGGTCGCGACGTTCGTCTTCGAGTCGGCCGACCACTCGCCCATACGGTGCGGGTGCTTGCGGGCGAAGTTCTTGACCGCCTTGGGGGCACGGCGGTCGGAGTTGCCCTCGCGCAGCACCGGGTTGACCGCGGAGCCCTTGACGGAGTCGTAGCGGGCGCGGGCGTCCTTCTCCTCGTCGGTGGACGGCTCGTCCGGGTAGTCGGGCAGGTCGTAACCGTGGGCCTGCAGCTCGGCGACGGCGGCCTTGAGCTGCGGGACGGACGCCGAGATGTTCGGCAGCTTGATGATGTTGGCGTCCGGCTGCTTGGTGAGCTCGCCGAGCTCGGCGAGGGCGTCGTGGACACGCTGGTTCTCCGGCAGGACGTCGTCGAACGCCGAGAGGATGCGGGCGGCCAGGGAGATGTCCCGGGTCTCCACGGCCACGCCGGTGGTGGAGGCGAAGGCCTCGATGACGGGCTTCAGCGAGTAGGTCGCGAGCAGTGGTGCTTCGTCGGTTCGCGTGTAGATGATCTTGGCCATGGGCCGGTGTCTCCCTCTTCGATAGTCACGCCGGTGGTCACCGGCTGGTGCCGCGGCCGGTCGGCCGTCCCCTCGTGAGGGACGCCGACGGGGCGCACCTGCGTAATGTCGTCTCGTTATCTCAGTGAACTGCCCCGCGGGTCCTTCCTGTGGAAAGGTTCCGCCCGGGCATCTACCATCGCGATGATACGGCAATGCCGGTCGCGTCGGCGGGCGAGGGTTGGCTCCGGGACGAAAGAAGGCGCCCGATACCCTACACCCGGGGAGAGACCGTTATCTCGGTATCAGTGAAATCTCCCCGACAGACGCCTGGAATATATCTGAATCGATACGGGTTGATCATTGACTGTGACCGTGAACTACTGACCGAGGAGCCACCCGTGACCGAAACCGACACCGCGCCGTCGCGCCTGAAGCGGCTCACCGACCTGCCGCGTCCGCACCGTCGTCCGCTGCCACGGCAGACGGAGATGGGGCGCCGCCGGCGCCCCATCGCGATCCTCATGCTCGCCCTCGGCGGGTTCGGCATCGGCACCACCGAGTTCGTCGCGATGGGTCTGCTGAACTACATCGCCGACGACTTCTCCATCTCCGAGGCCACCGCCGGGCACGTCATCACCGCCTACGCCCTGGGTGTGGTCGTCGGCGCCCCGGTGATCACGGCGCTGACCGGGTCGATGCCGCGGCGTCGGCTGGTGCTGATCCTCATGGCGGCGTTCACCGTGGGCAACGCGCTCAGCGTGCTCGCCGGCTCCTACGGGCTGCTGATGCTGTCGAGGTTCATCGCCGGCATCCCGCACGGCGCCTACTTCGCCGCCGCCGCGCTGATCGGCGCGTCCATGGCGGACCCGGGCAAGCGCGGCCGTGCGGTGGCGCAGGTGTCGATGGGGCTGTCGGTGGCCACCGTCGCCGGCGTGCCCGCCGCACAGTGGATCGGCCAGCAGCTCGGCTGGAACGCCGCCTTCGCCCTGGTCGCGGTGATCGGCCTGGTCACCCTGGTCGGCCTGTGGTACTCGCTGCCGCACATGACGATGATGCCGGCGACGCGTCCGGCGACCGAGCTCAGTGCCCTGGTGAACCCGCAGGTGATGCTCACGCTGCTGCTCGGCACGGTCGGCTTCGGCGGCATGTTCTGCGTGTACACCTACATCTCCTGGACGATGACCGAGCGCGCGGGCTTCCCGGAGAGCTTCATGTGGCTGGTGCTCATGGTCTACGGCGTGGGCATGGTCGCCGGCACCTACGTGGGCGGCCGGCTGTCGGACGTCAACGTGGAGGGCACGATCTTCGGCTCCCTGGTGGCCATGGTGGTCATGCTCGGCGCGTTCTACTTCACGAGCTCGGTCGCCTGGCTGGCCATCGTGAACTTCGGGCTGATCGCCATGTCCGGCTCGGTGATGACGATCAACCTGCAGACCCGTCTGATGGACGTCGCCGGGGACGCGCAGAACCTCGCCGCCTCGATGAACCACTCCGCGCTGAACCTGGCCAACGCCGCCGGTGCGGCCGTCGGTGGCGCGGTGATCAGCGCCGGGTACTCCTACTCGGCACCGGCGTTGGCGGGCATGGGCATGGCGTTGTGCGGTATCGCGGTCTTCGTGCCGACCTACCTCCTGCGCCGTCGTGCCGGGACACCGCCCGCTAGTGTCTAGGGCATGAGCATCACAGTCGCCACCGTCAACGTCAACGGCATCCGTGCCGCCGCGAAGGTCCGCAACGAGGACAACCACGGGATCCTGCCGTGGCTGGAGTCCACCCCGGCGGAGGTGGTGCTGCTGCAGGAGGTGCGCGCCACCCCGGAGCAGACGCAGAAGGCGCTGGCCCCGGCACTGGAGGCCGGCTGGCATCTGGTGCAGGCGGAAGCCGCGGCGAAGGGACGCGCCGGGGTCGCCGTCCTGTCGCGCCATGCGATCGAGGACGTGCAGGTCGGTTTCGGGGAGGGCTTCAGCACCGAGTTCGACGACGCCGGACGCTACATCGAGGCCACCACCGCCGGCCTGCGCGTGGCCAGCGTCTACCTGCCGTCCGGCGCGGAGGGGACCGCGAAGCAGGACGAGAAGTTCCGCTTCCTCGACGTCTTCGGCCCCTACCTGGAGCAGCAGGCCGCGGTACACCCGCAGATGGTCGTGGGCGGGGACTGGAACATCTGCCACCGGCGTCAGGACCTGAAGAACTGGCGTCCCAACCGGAAGAAGTCCGGGTTCCTGCCGTCCGAACGCGCGTTCATGGACTCGGTGTTCGGCACCTTCCCCGACGGGGCGACGCAGGTCGGCGACCCCACCGACGCAGGACGCACCGGCAACCCGGCGGGTCAGCCGTCCGACTACGTCGGCGCGGTGGAGTACGTCCCCGCCGGGGCGGCGCCGCAGGCGGCGCAGGAACCGCGCTGGTTCGACGCCCTGCGTCGGCTCCACCCGGACGAGGACGGCCCGTACTCGTGGTGGACGTGGCGTGGCAAGGCCTTCGACACGGGTGCCGGCTGGCGCATCGACTACCAGGCCGCGACGTCCGACCTGATGGACCGCGTCGAGGCCGCCTGGGTGGACCGGGCGGAGCACTACGACCTGCGCTGGAGCGACCACTCGCCGGTGCTGGTCACGTACAGCTGACCTGCCAGTCCCGCCGTGGCGAGGGCGACGTGCAGCACGAGCAGTGCGAGCAGCACGGCGCTGACCCCGTCCAGCCAGGCGGCACCGGTGGCGAGGGACAGGTGGTGGGTGCCCAGGCTGCAGGTGCCGACGGGGAAGGTGCAGGACCACCAGGCGGGGCCGTAGGTGGCGAGGGACGTGGCCGGCGGGGTCCGCAGCAGCGTCCCCCAGTGGACCCGCAGGGCCCACAGTGCGGCGGGGACCCCCAGGGCGAGGACGGCACCGGCGTAGACCGTGCACCCGGCGAGCAGCAGGGCGGCGGTGGCGCTCTGACCGACGATGCCGAGGGGGATCCACGCCGTGGCCGCGGCCGGCGGTTCCGGGTGCCGTCCTGCGGTGAGGTAGACGAGACAGAGGGCGGGGACGCCGGTCAGCAGCGACGCCACGAAACAGAGCGTACCGGGCAGCGGGTGGCCCAGCTGGGCGGCGTTGGTGGCGGCCACCATCGGGGTGACCAGGGGTAACGCCGCCGGGAACGTGCGGGGCAGTCTGCCGCGCACCAGGGCCAGGGTCTGCGGAACGAACACGACGACGGCGGCGACGGTCCCGACCAGCCAGGTGACCAGGTGGACCGTGGTGAACCCGAGGGTGGAGTCGGCGGCGGAGCCGAGGGCCAGGACACCCATCGTCACCGTCGACCAGGCCGGCAGGTCGGTGGTCCGCCAGCTTCGGCCCCCGCTGAGCAGCACGACGGCGACAAGGACGGCGACGACGGTCACGACACCGCCCGCGACACTCCCGACGTGGACCCCGACCATCGACGCGGTGACGGAGACTCCCATCAGCGCCCCGCCCCTGGCGGGGCCGGGTGCGGGGAGGGGCGTCGCGGTGGTCATGGTTGCCGACCGTAGCCGGGGCGGACGCGGACCGGGGATAACGGTGCAGGTGGAACGGGGTACAGTGACCATATGTACCCCCACGTCCCGCCGGTCGACCAGATCGCCACCCTCGTCGCCGTCGACGAGCACCGCAGCATCGCCGCCGCGGCACGTGACCTGGGGCTGAGCCAGCAGACGGTCAGCGCCCGGGTGGCCGCGGCGGAGAAGACGCTCGGCGTGGTGGTCTTCCGCCGCGGGGTGGGGGGATCGGAGCCCACGGAGCGGGGCAGGACCGTGCTGGACGCCGCCCGCGACCTGCTCGGCGCGGCGGGCGAGTTCTCCCGCACGGTCGCGGCGACGACGCGTCCGGACGCGGTGCGCTCACTGCCCGTGGCGGTGTCGAACACCGTCGCCGAACTGTACTTCCCGACGTGGGCCGCACGCTTCCACCGGGAGAACCCGGCGGTGCGCCTGCTGTTGCGCTCGCGCAACAGCGCCGAGGTGTGCGAGGCGGTGGCGGGAGGGGAGTGCGTCCTGGGCTTCGTCGAGGGCGCGGAGGTCTCGCACGGCCTGGCGTCCGACGTCGTCGGGGTGGACGACCTCATCCTCGTCGTCCCGCCGACACACCCGTGGGCCGGGACGGGGGTGACCGCGGGGCAGCTGCGCCGCACCCCGCTGATCACCCGGGAGCAGGGCTCGGGCAGCCGCGAGATCGTGGAGGCGGCCCTGGGCCCGCTGGCCGAACCCGCCGGGGAGTTCGGTTCCCTGGCCGCGCAACGCGCCGCGGTGACCGGGATGGGGGAGCCGACGGTGATCGCCGCGCGGGCGGTGTCGGCGCAACTGGCGTCCGGCGAGCTCGTGGCGGTCCCCGTGACCGGCGTGACCTTCCGTCGGATGCTGCGCGCGGTGTACCCGCGGGGCCGTCCGCTGGGAGTGGGGGACCCGGATGCGGAGGCACTGCTACGGATCGCCAAAGTGCGCGGGTAACATGTGCTGCCATGAGCGATGAAGCACAGATCAAGCGCGTCCTGTCCGGCATCCAGCCCACGGCGGACTCCTACCACCTCGGGAACTACCTCGGGGCGGTCCGGCAGTGGATCGACCTGCAGGACGGGTACGACGCCTTCTACTTCATCCCCAACCTCCACGCCATCACCGTGGACCAGGACCCCACCGAACTGCGCGAGCGCACGCTCGCCGGGGTGGCGCAGCTGCTGGCGCTGGGCATCGACCCGGAGAAGTCCACGATCTTCGTGCAGTCCCAGGTGCCCCAGCACGCCGAGCTGGCGTGGGTGCTGACCTGCCTCACCGGCTTCGGCGAGGCCTCGCGGATGACCCAGTTCAAGGACAAGTCCGCCAAGCGTGGTGCCGAGCGCACCTCCGCCGGCCTGTTCATGTACCCGATGCTCATGGCCGCGGACATCCTGCTCTACCGCCCGCAGCTCGTGCCCGTGGGCGAGGACCAGCGCCAGCACCTGGAACTGACCCGCAACCTGGCCGAGCGCTTCAACGCCCGCTTCGGCGAGACGTTCGTGGTGCCGGACGGGTTCATCCCGGAGGGTGCGGCGAAGATCTACGACCTGCAGGACCCCACGGCGAAGATGAGCAAGTCCGGCGACAACCCCAAGGGCCTGGTCAACCTGCTCGACGACCCGAAGACCTCCGCCAAGCGGATCAGGTCCGCGGTGACGGACACCGACGGCGAGATCCGCTTCGACCGGGAGAACAAGCCCGGTGTGTCCAACCTGCTGGTGATCCAGTCCGCCCTCACGCGGCGCAGCGTGGACGACATCGTCGCCGACTACCAGGCGGCCGGGGCGCAGTACGGTGCGCTGAAGGTCGACACCGCCGAGGCACTCACGGCGTTCACCACCCCGCTGAAGGCCCGCTACGACGAGTACATGGCCGACCCCGCCGAGCTGCAGCGCATCCTCGACCGGGGAGCCGAGAAGGCCGGCGTCGTCGCCGAGTCCGTGGTCGCCGACGTGTACGGGAAGATGGGGTTGCTGAGGTAGGGGTCCACGTCGCTGGCCATGAACTAGTGTGGTGCCACGGGTACGACCTTTAATACCGACGACCAAGAGACATACACAAGACCAAGAGACATACACAAGAGGAGTCCTTCCGATGGCTCGCACGATCACCGCCTCCGACCGGGATAAGTTGGACGACCACGGCATCGAACGGTCCACGGACGACTCCCCGGGGGCGATCGACCGCTACCGGGACAAGTGGCCGTGGTTCGACCACGTGATGCGCATGAACGAGCGCTACACCGACCAGGGTGGCAACCACTTCGCCGCCGGCATCACCTACTTCTCGGTCCTGTCGATCTTCCCGCTGATCATGCTGGTCTTCGCGACCGTGGCGATGGTCGTGGCCGGCAACGAGGAACTGCTCGACGAGATCATGGACACCGTGACCGAGTCGGCGGGCGGTGAGCTCGGCGACACGATCAACGACATCATCACCCAGGCGATCGACCAACGTGGCAGCGTGTTCGGCATCGGCCTCGTGCTGGCCCTGTGGACCGGGCTGGGGTGGATGGCCAACCTGCGCATGGGTGTCTCCGAGATGTGGAAGGTCCCCGGCAAGGCGGAGAACTTCCTCAAGGGCAAGATCAGCGACCTGGTCGGCCTGTTCGGCCTGCTCATCGCGCTGGCGGTGGCGTTCGCCGTGACCGCGATCGGCGGCGGCGGTTTCACCACGAGTGCGCTGGACGCCATCGGGCTGGGCGACGTCCCCGGCATCAGGTTCATCACCTGGCTGGTGGCCCTGGTCGTGGCGCTGATCGCCAACTGGATCGTCTTCTTCTGGCTGATGCTCTACCTGCCGCGGTACCGCGTCCCGCGCCCGGCGGCGGCCCGTGCCGCGGTGATCGGGGCGGTGGCCTTCGAGGTCATCAAGCAGGTGGCCACGATGATCTTCTCCAACGCGCTGTCCAACCCGGCGGGCGCGGCCTTCGGCCCGGTCATCGGTGTGATGGTCGTGCTCTACCTGGTCTGGCGGGTCACGCTCTACCTCGCCGCCTGGACCGCGACCACCCCGGAGGCGCTGGCGGAGATGGTGCCGGACGCACCGCCCGCCGCGGTCATCCGCGTGCGCCAGGAGGTGCGGCCCGGGGCGCGTTCCCTCAGCCCCGTCGGGATGGTCGGGATCGGCACCGCCGTCGGTGCGGCCGCGGCCGGCCTGCTCGGCCGGGCCCGACGCCGCCGGTAGGTTCCTGCCGCGTTCAGCGGCGCCGGAAGCGCGCCGCGCCCGCGGCGAGCACGCCGAGCAGCAGGACGGCGATGCCGACGCCGGCGATCGCACGCACGTCCACGCCGTCGGGGGAGTCAGAGGCATCGGACGCGTCCTGCGCCGTGGCGTCCTGCGCGGCGGTCTCCTGCGGGGCGGGTTCCTCCTCCGGTGCGTCGAGCGTGCCGATGGACGCGTCGGCCGGGGCGGCGAAGGCGGCGTCGAGAATGGCGCTGGCCTGCTCCGCGGGGCGTCCTGCGGCGATCGTGGAGTTCAGCAGCACCACGCCGAGGGTGCGTCCGTCGCGTTCCGCGGCGACCGAGAAGGTGTGGCGGGCGTTGTCGGTGAAGCCGGTCTTGCCGCCGATCGTGCCCGGGTAGTTGAACAGCATCTCGTTGTCGCTGGAGAGCTCGAAACCCTCCATGTCGTCGTAGCCGGGGAAGTCCATGGTCTCCTGGCCGAGGATCGCGCGGGCGTCCTCCCGCTGGAAGACCTCGCGGTAGATCAGGGCCATGTCGTAGGCGGTGGTCTGCACCCCGGGGCTGTCGAGCCCGTGCACGGTGACCACGCGGGTGGCCTGCGTGCCCAACGAATCGGCCAGCTCCTGCATCTTCGCCACCGTGGCCTCCTGGCCGCCCATGGCCTCGGCGAGCGCGATCGCGGCGTCGTTGCCGGAACGCATCGCCAGGCCCAGCAGCAGCTCACGGGCGGTGTAGCGTCCGCCCGGGCCCACACCCACCTGGGAACCGTCCACGGCCACGGCCTCGTCACTGACCGGGACGACCTGGTCCATGTCGAGGTTGTCCAGCGCGGTCATCAGCAGCAACGCCTTGATGATCGACGCCGGACGGTACAGCCCGTAGGGGTCCTTGGTGGCCAGCACGTCGCCGGAGTCGACGTCGTACACCATGTAGCTGCCCAGGCTGAGCCGCTCCGGCATGTCCAGGCCCGGTGCGGAGACCGGGCCGCACGTGTCGAGCGCCTCGCCGCCGGGGTCCGGACGCTCCACCGTGATCGGCGCCGGGGCGTCCTGCCCCTCGTCCGGCAGTGCGTCGGCGTCGAACGCCGGGGGGAGCTCCGCGGCGAAGGGGCAGCGGTCCGTGTCGAGGAAACGGTCCGGCGGCAACGGGGCGCCCGGGTCGGCGGTCAACGGCAGCCAGTCGTCCTTCTCCACGCCGTTGAGTCCGGTCTCCGCGAAGGCGGGGGCGGCGAGCGGACCGGCGAGGCTGACCGCCAACGACGCGGTGAGGACGGTGGCCGTGAGGGAGCGGCGGCGGGGGAGAGTGTGTGCGTTCATCGGGCACCTATTCTATCGCCAGCGGGGCCGGGCACGGACATCGTGACTGCGCGGGGCTATCCTGGGTCACCATGACTGACCCCCGAGACAGTGAATCCCAGGAATCCCAGGAAGCCCAGCAGGCCACCGTGGACCCGGACGTGATCCGCCGGCTGCCCAAGGTCGTGCTCCACGACCACCTCGACGGCGGACTGCGGCCGCAGACCATCATCGACATCGCCGCGGAGACCGGCTACGAGGGACTGCCGACCACCGACGCCGGCGAGCTGGAGAAGTGGTTCTTCGACGCCGCCAACTCCGGCGACCTGCCCACCTACCTCACCACCTTCGACCACACCACCGCCGTGATGCAGACCCGTGACTCCCTGGTCCGGGTGACCCGCGAGGCCGTCGAGGACCTCGCCGCAGACGGTGTCTGCTACGCCGAGCTGCGCTTCGCCCCCGAACAGCACCAGGCCAAGGGGCTCAGCCTGCAGGACGTCGTCGACGCCACCGTGGAAGGTGCGCGGGCCGGTGAGCGCGCCGTCGCCGAGCGCGGCGGCACCATCCACGCCCGGCTGCTGCTGTGCGCCATGCGCCACGCCGACCGTGCCGCGGAGATCGCCCAGCTCACCGTCGACAACCACGGTGTGGACAGCCCCGCGGACGGCTACGTCGTGGGCTTCGACATCGCCGGTGCGGAGGACGGTTTCCCGCCGTCGAACCACGTCGAGGCGTTCCGTATCCTGCGCGAGAACCTCGTGCCCGTCACCGTCCACGCCGGTGAGGCGGCCGGCGTGGAGTCCATCGCCGACGGCCTGCGTCAGGGTGCGGTGCGCATCGGCCACGGTGTGCGCATCTACGAGGACTTCGACGCCTCCATGAGCGGTATCGCGCTCGGCGAGGTCTCCAGGTTCGTGCGTGACCGGCGCATCCCCCTGGAGATCTGCCCGACCTCGAACACGCAGACCGGTGTGTGCGACACCATCGCCGAGCACCCGTTCAACCTGCTCTACGAACTGGGCTTCACCTGCACGGTCAACACCGACAACCGGCTGGTCTCCGGCTGCACGATGAGCGGCGAGATGATCGCGCTGGCCGAGAACTTCGGCCTGGAGTACTGGCAGTTCCTGGAGATGACGACCAACGCCCTGGACAACGCCTTCTGCGACCAGCCGCTGCGCGCCATGCTGGAGCAGGACGTGATCTACCCGGCCTACGCTGAGATCGGCCGCACCCTGGGCGGTGGCGAGGGGGATGCCGCGGGGCTCACCGGGCTGCACGACGAGTACGACCACGGCCACGCGCATGGTGCGGGTGCCGGCGCCGGCGTCGAGGAGGTCCAGCTGTCGATGGAGAACCTGCGGGCCGAGCTCGCGGAGCTGGGTCTGAGCCTCGACGACGAGGATGACGAAGAAGGCACAGAAGGCACGACCGAGAGCTAGCCGGTCAGCCAGTCCCACCAGCTCTTCTTCAGGGGGACGCCGGGTTCGGCGACGGTGATCTTCAGGTCACCGCAGGTGGCGTGCCCGGTGAGGACGACCACGGGTGCGCCCGGGCTGAGCCGCGGCCCCTGGTCGGCCTTGACGTCGCCGAAGACCAGCGACATCCGGTTCTCCACCCGGATGCCGGGTGGGACGGTGAGCTTCACGTCGCCGAAGATCGAGGTGACGTGCAGATGTGTCGTCGGGGCGGAGAGGGACGCCTCACGCAGGTCGAGCCGGACGTCCCCGAACAGCAGGAAGAGCTTCTCCTGCTCGGCGAGCTGCATGTTGCCGCTGCGTTCGAGGTCGCCGAACCACAGGTTCTGCGAGGGGGAGTTCACCTGGGGGACGCCCGGAGGGGGCCCGACGGTGGGGAAGTCGGGGACCGGGGCCGCTGCCTTGGCGGCGAGTTCCTCGACGTCGCGGTGTCCGTCGTTCCCGGTCACCAGGGCCTCGAGCCGGTCGAAGCGCTCGACGTCGGTGGTGGACCAGACCGCGTCGCTGAGTTCGGAGAACTCGGTCAGGTCGATCCGTCCCTGTCCCACGGCCAACGTGAGGGCGTCGTTGAGGCGGTGGCGGCGCTCGTCGGTGATGCGGTCGGGGAGGGGATCCATGGTTTCAGGGTAGCTGTAACCCAGGACACGGTGGGCGCGGCGGGAGTCTGCTCCCACCTTGAGCCCTCAGGTCGTTGGCGGGGCCGGAGATCGACCTGAGGGCTCGAGGTGGCGGCGGCGTGGTCGGGTCGGGCGGGGAAAGGGGGCCCGGCTCGCCCCACCGCAGGT
>JAKDIS010000183.1 GCA_030450335.1 Corynebacterium sp.
TCATGGCCGGCGCGGGGGGTCCTTCTAATTTGGTGCGGCCCGCCCCGCCCGGGGCCACCCCCACTGTTTGGCCACACCCCCTTGGGGGGTTGCCCGCTGCGTAGGGGAGGCGCGGCGGCCACGCGTCCTGTCCTCTAAGACCCCTGCGACGCCCAGCGGAAGCCCCGGTTCAGCAGCCTCATCACCGCCCGGTACGCCCACGGCATGTTCACCTGCGCCCACCGGCCCACCCGGATTTCGACACTGGTGTAGACCATGTAGCGGCCCTTGCGCGTGCCGTCCACGATCCTGTCCGCGGCCTCGGCGGGGCTCGCGGCATGCCCCTGGAAGAGCTTCGTCACCTTCGCCACCCGCTTGGCGGACTTGTCCACCCCGTCGACGTCGATGGTGCGCACCAGCGGTGTGTCCACCGCACCCGGTACGGCCACGTGCACGCTCACCCCGTGCGGCGCCAGGTCGAAGCGCAGTACCTCGCACATGCCCAGCACCCCGCCCTTGGACGCGGCGTAGGCCGCGTGCCACGGCAGGCCGATGAAGCCGGCTGCGGAGGACACGCAGCACAAACGGCGTGGACGCGCGTGGCGTCCGGTACCGATCTTCCCTGCCTCGGCCATCGCCGGGACCAGCGCCTCGACCACGTGCACCGTACCCATCAGGTTCACGTCGATGACCTTGACCCACTTGTCGTGCGGCAGGGTGCGCGGATCGCCCCAGATCGCGATGCCGGCGACGTGGAACACCTCGTCCGGCGCGCCGAACTCCCCGGTGACCCGCGACGCCCACGCGCGCACCTCGTCGATGTCGGTGAGGTCGAGCACCTGGTCGTCGAGCAGGGCGCCGGGGCGGATGCCGGTGACGTCGCGCGCCGTGGCGTCCAACCCCGTCTCGTCCCGGTCGACCAGGGCCACCTCGTGGCCCTCGCGCGCCAGGCGCAACGCCACCTCGCGTCCTATCCCGGACGCTGCTCCGGTCACCACACACCGCATCGTCGGGCCTCCTGTGAAGTCGAGGGTTTCGGCTGCAAACCTACCGCCGAACCTACCGCCGAACCTACCGCAGCTCCAGACCCAGCACCGCGTTCTCCACCAGCTCGCTCAGCGAGGGGTGCGGCCAGTACTGCTTCGTGGCGAACTCCTGCAGGTCCAGGTCGAACTCGATGGCGGTGACCAGCAGCTGGATCAGCGTGGCGGCCTGCGGGCCCATGATGTGGGCGCCGAGGAGGCGGTGCGAGTCGGCGTCGGCGATGAGCTTGCAGAACCCGGTGGTGTCCTCCATCGCCCAGCCGTAGGCCACGTCGGAGTACTCCTGCACCTTCACCGTGACGGTACGGCCGTTGGCGGACGCCCAGGCGCGTGCCTCGTCCTCGCTCATGCCCACGTACCCGATCTGCGGGTGGGAGAAGATGCCGCCGGGCACGTTGTCGTGCTTGAACGCCTCGAGCCCGGCAGGATCGGCGGCAGGTGCAGCGACGTTGTGGAACACCGCGCGGGCCTCCTGGTTCGCCACGTGCTTGAGCTGCAGCTCGTTGGCGGCGTCGCCCAGCGCCCACACCCCGGCGGCGGACGTGCGCCCGTAGTCGTCGACGAGGATCCGTCCGTCCTCGGCCAGTTCCACACCGCCGGCCGACGCATTGAGCAGGTCGCCGTTCGGCACCCGGCCCTGGGCGAGGAGCAGCTCGTCGGCGGCGATCTCGCGGCCGTCGTCCAGCGTGAGGGTGACCAGGCCGCCGTCGGCGCGTGCGTCGGTGACGGTGCGTCCCAGCACGTTCGTCCACTGTGAGCCGGACGCCTCGGTGAAGCGCGAGGACACCGTCTCGTCGAAGCGGCGCAGCAGACGCTCGGAGCGGTTGACGACCGTCACGTCCACCCCCAGCGCGGAGAAGATGTGGGCGAACTCCACGGCGATGATCCCTCCGCCGAGGATCACCATCGTGCGCGGCAGGTTCTCCATGCGCATCACGTCGATGTTCGTGCGATAAGGAACGCCGGACGCCTCGATCACCGGCGGCACCCACGTGCGCGTGCCGGTCGCCAGGATTACCTGGTCGCCGGTGATCGTCCGGGCGTCCTGCCCCTCACCGATGCGCAGGGTGCGCTCGCCGGTGAAGGACGCGATATCGCTGAACAAGGTGATGTTCGGCGTCTCCTCGCCGCGGCGGTACTGCTCGCCGCCGCGGGAGATCGGGTCGATACGCCGACCGAAGACGCGCTCCTTCAGAGCCTCCCAGTCGACCCGCCAGCCGGCGACCGGTGCCGGGGCGTCCGCGGCACCGCCGACGGGGTAGAGGTTGTAGCGCGAGGCGTCCGACAGCTCGCGGGCGACGTCGGCGGCGTAGACGTACATCTTCGTCGGGATGCAGCCGACGTTGATGCAGGTCCCGCCGAAGATGCCTTTCTCCACGATGGCGATCCGGCGGTCGTTGAGCTCCTCGGGGATGGAGTTGCCCGAGCCGGTGCCCACGATGATCAGGTCGAAGTGTTCTGGAGTCTCAGTCATTCCCCCGATGGTACGCAGCGGCGCGTGACCGCTCCCGAGGACGCCTGCTTGTCTCGTGGATGTTGCGCGGATGGTGAGCGGATGTTGCGCGATCACCCTTCCAGGTAGGCGATCGGCCCGAAACCCTTCCTGGGCGGGCGAC
>JAKDIS010000086.1 GCA_030450335.1 Corynebacterium sp.
ACCCCGCCCCGAGACACCCACGCCTCCTGAGTCGGCCGCCGCCCGGCACCGCCGACTGTCCCGCCCGGCCACCGCCGCCGTCGGCTGGGTGCTCGCCCACCTCATCGCCGTGGTGTGGATCGCGGTGGCCGGGACGTCCACCGGCGACGTGCGCTACTACCACTCCGGCCTCGCCGGTCTCGACCCCACCGCGATGGACGAGTACCCCGAGGTCGGCACGTGGCCGGCCCGGATCGTCGAGTGGCTCACCCCCTCGCAGGACGCCTTCGTCGTCGGCTTCGTCGTCCTGTCGCTGCTGGTCTCGGCGTTATTCACGGTGTACCTGTGGCGGGCGGGCACACCGCGGGGCACGGTGTGGCCCGCCTGGTTCTGGATCCTGTTCGCCGCCGGGTCCGGACCGATCTTCCTGACCAGGCTGGACATCTTCCCCGGCATCCTCGTCGCGGGTTTCGCCGCCATGCTCTTCGCCGGCGCCCGCTACTCGCGTCTGGCCACGGTGCTGCTCGCGGTGGCCACGATGATGAAGCTGTGGCCCGGGGTTCTCGGCGCCGCCCTGGTCGGCGGGTTCCGGCGGGCGGGCACCTGGGTGCGCGTGGCCTGGTTCCTCGCCTCGCTGGTGGTGCTGTGTCTGCTGGTCGTCGCCCTCGGCGGGACGGACCGGCTGCTTTCCCCGCTGACCTACCAGGGCGACCGGGGCCTGCAGGTCGAGTCGATCGGTGCCACTCCGTTCATGCTCGCCGCGGGCCTGCACGACCTGATGTCGTCGTCCGCCAACCCCTGGACGGTCAGCTACGCCAGCTCGAAGAGCTACGAGATCGCCGGACCCGGTGTGGGGGTGGCGCTGACGGTGCTGACCCTGCTGACCGCGGCGAGCATCCTGCTGGCGCTCGGGTGGGCGCTGCGCCGCCTGCTGCGCGACGACTGGACGCCCGGGCGGGCGGTGACCTTCGCGATGATGCTGATCATGCTCATCATCGTGACGAACAAGGTGTTCTCCCCGCAGTACCTGGCGTGGATCGCACCGATCGCCGCGGTGGCCCTGCTGGTCAGCCGGCGGGCCGGTGGCGGCAGCACCACCAGCACCATCGGCACCATTGTCGCCGTGGAGATCCTCGTCGCCGCGCTGCTGACCACCCTGGTGTACCCGGTGTTCTACGACTGGTTGATCGCCAACCCGCCGGACTTCGCCGCCACCGTGGTGCTGGCCTTGCGCAACGTGGTCGTCCTCGTACTCACGGCGACCTGCGCCTGGTGGGCGCTCAGGCCTGCGGGGCACCCCGGGTGGAGCGAGGACGCTCCGGCGCCGGCAGACTCCGCGCGCGCAGCCGGCTGACCAGGTCGGTCGCGTCGACGTCGGTGAGGTCACGTCCGGCCATCATCACCGGACCGGGCACCAGGTCGAATCGCACACCGGCCAGGCCCAGGACCTTCTGCACCGGACCGCTGCGCAGCGTGAGCTCCTGGATGTGCGCCGGGGAGATCACCGACACCACCCGGCGCAACCGTCCGCGGTGCGACACCACCGCACGCAACTGCCCCTCCCGGTGCAGGGACGTGTCGCTGGACGGGGTGCTGGACGGGTCTGTGACCAGCGTGACGCTCTGGCGGGTGCGGTCCACCGGCGAGACCCACCTCGCAGACGGCGGGCTGAGGTAGGTGCGCACCCCGGCGCCGGACGCCGCGTCCTGCGCCCCGTCGAGCCCGTCGGGACGGCCCTGCGGGTGCGCGACAGCGGTGATCTCCGGAGTCGACAGCGGGCTGAGGAGTTCGAGCACGTGCAGCGCCACGGGCAGTTCGCCCACCGGCAGCACCGTGGTGGTGGACCCCTTCGAGCCCTCACCGTTGCCGTAGCCGGCGACGTCGACCCGTACCTTCCACCAGCCCAACAGCCGCCACACCAGGGGTTGCGACACCTCCACGGCATGCACCCGGCCCAGCGGGATCGACTGACGGCGACGTTCCGACAACCCGAAGGTGATGCCGAGGATGTCGCCGTCGAGCTTCGCGGTGAACCGCCAGCTGGCGTTGAGCACACCCCAGAACCACGGCACCGCACCCGCCAGCGCGGGCAGCAGGACCGCCGCGCCGGCCGGGGTCGCCACCGAGACGACCACACCGACCACCACCAGCAGCGAGGACCCGGACAGGGCCGCGGCCACGACCGAGCGGGTGATCGGGATCGTGGGCACCACGGTCCGGGCGGTGTCCTCGCCCGACCCCGCAGACGCAGTCGCAGTCGCAGTTGCGGGGCCGTCGTGGCGCTCCGGGAACTCGTCGGCGCCCTCCGGCGTCCCGTTGACCAGGTGCAGCAGGTCGGCGCGCAACGTCTCGGCGTCGGCCCGCGGCAGGTACTCCACGTTGACCGAACTGTCCGACCCGCCGGCGGTCTCCACCCGCACCCCGGCCAGACGGAACAGTCGCGGGGCCAGCGGCTCGACCACGTCCACGGCCTGGACCCGGTCGAAACGTGCCGTGCGCAGCTGGCGGGACAACACGCCGCGACGGACCGCGATCTCCTCGTCGGTGATGCGGTAGCCGGTGGCGCGCCACCACGGCAGGGACACCACCCAGCCGACGAAGAACACCACCGGCAGCGCGACCACCGCCACCAGGACGACCAGGGCGGTGGGCAGTGAGGTGTCCGCCAGCAGGTCACGCAACCGTCCCAGGGTCTCGGCCTGCTGTGCCAGCAGCACGGCGGCGATACCCACCAGCACGGCCCACATGCGCAGCAGCGGACTCAGCGGGTGGACGCGCCGCCAGCGGTCTCCCTCCGGATCTCCCGCCGGTTCTTCCACCGCAGCCTGGGTGCTCACAGTCCGCTCATCCTCTCGCGCGCGGCGACGGACAGCCGGTCGCGCAGCGCGTCGGCGTCGGCACCGGTGAGTCCGACGACGGTGGAGTCGCTGGTGGACGAGGCGGTGTTGAGCTTCACCTTCTTCAGGTCGAAGAGCCGGTCGACCGGCCCGGCGGTGACGTCCACGTACTGGATCCGCCCGTAGGGCACCACGGTGAAGGTCCGCCACAGCCGTCCCTTGGTGATCAGCAGTTCGTCCTCGGTCTCCAACCAGCGCCGCCGCCTGGCCTGGGTGGGGATGAACCACACCTGCCAGCAGAGGACGGCCACCAGGACCGCGGCGATGATCCACAGGGTCAGGGCGAGTCCGTCGGAGGCGAGCACCGCGCCGACGACGACCGCGACCAGCGGGATGACCGTCCACGGGAGGTCGCAGACGTAGCGGGCCGGCACGTAGCGTGGGGCCACCCGGTTCATCGAGTCGGGCGGGGAGAACGGCGTGATGTCACCGGAGGAAGTGGCTGTGGTCATGGCCCTCATTCTCCCACAAGGTCACAGGGTCAGCGCACGGTGTACGCCTGCAGCGGCCTCCGACACGTAGCCGCCGCCGAAGACCGCGGCGTGCAGGTAGAGCGCCTGCAGGCGGTGCAGCTCAAGGAGGTCACGCCAGCCGGCGTCCAGCTCGGCGGCCTCCGCGTAGGCGCCGAGGACGCGCTCCAGGTGCGGGGCGCCGAACATGGTGAGGAACCCCAGGTCGGTCAGCGGGTGGCCGCCGTGGGCGGACGGGTCGATGAGCACCGCCCCGTCGCGTCCCCACAGCACGTTGCCCGACCACAGGTCGCCGTGCAGCCGGGCCGGCGGGCGATCATCGTCGAAGTCGCCGGCGGTGAGCCGGTCGAGCAGCCGCGCGGTGCCGGGGATCCCGCCGGGCACACGACGCTCCAGCGGCCCGAGCACCACCTCGGCGTAGAAGGCGCCCCACCGGTCGTGCGGGGTCAGGGGCAGCTCGAGCAGGTTGTCGTTGGGCCCCTGGTAGCCGGGGCCGTCCCAGCCGGCCGGCCCCGAGCCGAAGGACGGCGCACCGCAGGCGTGGGTCACGGCCAGGCGGCGGCCGAACTCCTCGGCGTGCGCCGGCGTCGGCGCGACCTGCCCGACCCGCTGCAGCAGCAGGTCCTCGCCGGACGCGCCACCGGTGCCCACGACCCCGGCCACGGGTACTCCCCCGCGGTCGGCGGCGTCGCCGAGCCAGTCCAGGCAGGCGTGCTCCCACTCACCGGGGCGGCCCGGGTTGTGTTTGGTAAAGGTCAGCGTGTCGGCGAGCTGCGGGAAGGTGGTGAACATCAACGGGGCGAGGCGGTGGGCCGGGTCGTCCGGTGTGTTCGTGGTGGTGCCGAGCGGGAGCCAGCGGGCGTCGGCGATCTCGGCGGCGACGACCGGGTCGACCACCTCGCCCGGTGCGCCCTCATGCAGGAAGAGGTCCGCGGTGACCGAGTGTCCCCGCTCGTTCGCCGCCTCGGCGGTGAAGGTGCCCACCGGTGTCAGGCAGGACGCCGCGACGGCGATGCCGGTCTCCTCGGCGACCTCGCGGACCGCGGCGCTGACGGCGTCCTCCCCCGGCTCGGGTTTGCCGCCCGGGTACTGGTGGAGGTCGGTGCCCTGCTTACGGACGGTCAGGACCTCTTGACCACCGGGTGCACCGGGTGCGCGGCGGACGAAGGCGACGGCGCTGACCCGGATGTCCCCGTTCGTGGTCCCGCCTGAGCTCACTGCAGGGCGCGGCGGATCGTGGACACCGTGACAGCGCAGCTGCTGTCCGCGTCCCGCTCGTGGTAGCCACGGCAGACGTCGGAGCCGTGCTGCATCAGCAGCAGCAGGGCCGCGCTGAGCTCCTCGGACAGCAGCTCCAGCGATTCCTCGTCGACGACCAGGGAGTCGAAGACGCCCTGCAGGGAGGTGGGGTCGGCGGACTCGTCGACCGCCGGGCCGGGGCACGCCCGTGCCAGGGTGAGCCGCAGGTAGGTGTGCGCCACCAGGCCGAGGGTGTCGCCGGCGTCCTGCAGCTCACCGATGTGGCGGCGGAACTGCAGCATCGACGGCATGGTCACGTGCCGGTCGCGCCAGCGGGCCGTGGCGTGCGCGCGGTCGAGGGCGACGGCGAAACTGTCCGTGACAGCGGCCAGCGCGGTACGCATCGGAGCCAGGGCGAGCGGGTCGACGGCGAGACCCGGGGCGCCCAGTGCGGCACGCAGGATCCGCAGACCCTCCCAGTGCTGCTCGAGGTAGGCGGCGCGCCCGGCGAACGGCAGGGTGCCGTCCGACATGCGGCTGAAGACCGAGGAACGTCCCACGCAGTCCAGCGCGGAGTCACCGGCGGCGTCCAGCAGGTCGGCCACCTCGGAGGCGTGGACGGCGGCCGACGAGCCGACGAGCGCGTGGTCGTCGATTCGTGCACTTGAAGTCTGCTGCATGTCCTTCACCTTCCTGGGGCCGACGGGTCAATCACAACGATATTTCGTGAGCCTACCCTAAACCAGGTGCTCGGGCCAGTGCGGGGACAACGTCCTGCGCAGCCCCTCGAAGACACCCGAGTTGTAGGCGAAGGCCTCCCCCGCCGCAGTGAGGAGGTGACCACGCTCGGCGTCGGTCAGCTCCATGCCGTCCAACGCCTCGCGGTAGGCGTCGCGGTAGCGCTTCGGCTTGTCGATGTGCGGGAAGCTGTAGAAGGAGAGGGCCGACCCATCCACGCCGTAGTGGCGCTGCATGAGCCGGCCGATCACCTGGCCGCCCGCCAGGTCACCCAGGTAACGGGTGTAGTGGTGGGCGACGAGTGCCGGGACGTCACGCTCCCGGCCGATGCGCTGCAGTTCGGCGACATACCCAGCCGTCTCCTCCAGGGCGACGGCGTCCACGGTGCCTCCGAGTGCACGGAGGTCCTCCTGCAGGACCGCACGGCGGTCGAGCAGACGGTCCGCGACGGCGCCGAGCCGGGAGTCACCCGAGCAGGCCTCCACCGCGTCCTCCAGGGCCGAGTAGAACAGGTACGCCTGCTCCTGGAACGACACGAACGCCCCGACACCCAGACTCCCGTCCAGCAGGCGCTCCATGAACACGGAGTGCTCCGCGTTCTCGTGGGCCTGCCGGGTCTCCTCGCGAAGCAGCTCGGAGAGCGTGGTGGTGCTGGTCGTCATGATGGTGTCCGTTCAGTCCCTGTCCTCGGTCGTTCGCATTCGATGAACAACGTGTACAGGCAATGCTAACAATGGAGACCCTTACCGCGGATCATCCGAAAGTTGGAACCGTCGGCCTAATCCACAGCTCCGCACCCGCGCGGTCCACGCTGACCGGCCAGTCGTACACCCGCGACAAGCGCTCGGAGGTGCACACCTCGCCCGGCGCGCCGACGGCGTCCACCCGCCCGTCGCTGAGCAACGCCAGCCGGTCGCAGTAGCGGGCGGCGAGATTCAGGTCGTGCAGCACCACGATCACACCCACTCCCCCGGGATCGCCTGCAGCAGCGCCTTCAGCGGCGACCCGGCGCACCGAACGCATCGTGCGCTCCTGGTGGCCGATGTCCATCGCCGCCGTCGGTTCGTCCAGCATCATGCACCGGGCCTGCTGCGCCATCACGCGGGCGAAGGCCACCCGGGCACGCTCCCCACCGGACAGGGTGGTCACGTCCCGGTCCTGCATGCCGAACATGCCGACCTCCTGCAGGCACGCGTCCACCAGCGCGGTCTCCTCCGCCGGCTCAGCCGCACCTGACCAGGCCGAGCGCCCCATCTCCACCACGTCGCGCACCAGGTGGGCGAAGGACACCCGGGAGTCCTGCAGCATCACCGAACGCACCCGGGCGGCCTCCCGGCCGCGGTAGTCGGCGTAGGGACGTCCGGCCAGCAGGACCTCACCGGACACCGGTGTGGTGTCACCGGACAGCACCCCCAGCAGCGTCGACTTGCCGGCGCCGTTCGGACCGATCAGTCCCAGGACCTCGCCGGCGTGCACCTCCAGGTCCACCCCGTGGAGGATCTCGGTGGCGTCGCGGCCACCCAGCGACACCACCACGTCCTGCGCGGACAGGAGCACCTCGCCACTCATCCGACCACACCTCCCCGCTTGAGCATCCTGCGCAGCAGGATGAAGAACGTCGGCCCGCCGACCAGGGCAGTGAAGATGCCGATGGGCAGGTCGGCGAAGGCGATCAGTGTGCGCGACGCCAGGTCCGCCAGCAACAGCAGCACCGCGCCACCCAACGCCGACAACGGCACCAGCCACCGGTTCGCCGGGCCGGTCACCTGCCGCAGGATGTGCGGCACGATGAGCCCGACGAAGCCGATGATGCCGGCGAAGCTGACCGCCAGCGCCGCCAGCGCCGTCGACAACCCGATGACCGCCACCCGCATCAGCGGCACGTTCACGCCGGCGTGACCGGCGGCGCGCTCGCCGAGGCTGAGCACGTCGAGGCGTCCGGCGATGAGTACGGCGGCGACGATGCACAGCGTCACCGGCAGCGCCACGTAGGCGACCTGGTTCCACTGGGCCCCGTTGAGCGAGCCCATCTGCCAGAAGATCACCTGCTCGCGCGAGGACGTCGGCGCCAGGAAGATCAGGAAGGAGATCGCCGCGCCGGCGACGGCGTTGACCGCGATGCCGGTGAGGATCAGGGTCAGGACCTTGACCTCACCGTCGATCGAGGCCAGGCGGTAGATCGCGACGGTGGTGAGCACACCGGCGACGAAGGCGAGCAGCGGCACCGTCGCCGTCCCCAGCACCGCGATGTCCAGCACGATCGCCGCGGCCGCGCCGACCCCGGCGCCCGAGGTCACGCCGATCACGCTGGGTTCTGCCAGCGGGTTGCCGAACAGGCCCTGCAGCAACGTGCCCGCCACCGCCAGCGCCGCGCCGACGAACAGGCACAGCACGATGCGCGGCAGACGGATCTGCCACAGCACGCTGGCCGCCCGGGAGTCCTCCACCGACGAGCCGGACGCACCGGACGCCCCGCCGGGGCCGTGCACCAGCGCCGACCAGACCTGCCCGGGAGTCAACGTGAACTGCCCGAGCACCAGGTTTGCCACCACGACGACGAGGAGGGCGGCCACGAGCACACTGAACGTGGTCCACCTCGTCGCCCGGCGGCGGGCGAGAGTGTCTGTCATCTTGTCTCGGTCTCCCCTAGTCCCCGAACTCGGCGTCGGTGACCTCTTCGCCCCAGAACACCCGGTCCACCACCCGGCGCGCCCGACGCGTGGTCTTGAGGTAGTCGTCGAGGAAGCCCTGGGAGTCCTCCGGGTCCCAGTTCGCCGCCGCGGCGATGTTGACGAGCTGCGGGCCCGGGGCCGGCAACTGGTCACGACGTTTGGCGTCGGCGAGGATGATCGCGTTCCGTGCCCGGGTCGCCACGATCCAGGCGTCGCGCAGGATGTCGACGTCGGCCTCCGAGAGCAGTCCGGCGATGCGGATCTCCTCGATGACCTGCAACGTGGAGGTGTTGTGCAGGTTGTCGATCTTGTGGCAGTTCTGCATGGTGAGCAGCTGGACGGTCCACTCGATGTCCGTCAGCCCGCCGCGGCCCAGCTTGGTGTGGGTGTAGCGGTCCGCACCGCGCGGCAGCCGCTCCCCGTCCACACGGGCCTTCATCCGGCGCACCTGCTGCACCGTGGTGCGGTCGGCTCCGCCCTCCGGGTAGCGGAAGGTGTCGATGGTACGCAGGAAACGGATGCCGAGGTCCTTGTCCCCGGCGATCCACGTGGCCCGCAGCAACGCCTGGAACTCCCAGGTCTCACCCCAGCGCTCGTAGTAGGCGCGGTAGGACTCCAGCGTGCGCACCGTCGGCCCGCTGCGTCCCTCCGGACGCAGGTTCAGGTCGACCTCCAGAGGCGGGTCCTGGGAGGGACGCGACAGCCGGGTGCGCAGCCGCTTGGCGATGCCGCTCGCCCAGGTCACCGCGTCCTGATCGGTGCCTGCCTCGCCGTCGCCGTCCGCATCGAGGTCGTTCTCCCCCTCGACCGGTTCGCAGACGAACATCACGTCGGCGTCCGAGCCGTAACTCAGCTCCGCGCCGCCGAGACGTCCCATCCCGATCACGCTGATCAGCGCCGGGGCGTTGGCGTGGTTCTCGTCCTCCCACGCGCGGATCTCCGCGCGCAACGCCGCCTCCAGCACCGCGTCCCAGATCAACGACAGCGACCGGCACACCTCCGGGGTGTCGATCAGCCCGAGCAGGTCCGCCGAGGCGATGCGGGCGAGTTCCGCCCGACGCAGCGAGCGGGCGACGGCGATCGCCGCGTCCGGGTCGCGGTGGCGTCCGGCGGCGGCGACGAGCGAGTGGCTGATGATCGAGGCGTCCTGCTCGAGCAGTTTGGGGCCGTTGGCCCCGTCGGAGAGCATGCGCACCGCCTCCGGGGAGGCGATGAACAGGTTCGCGATGTACGGGGAGGTGCCGAGGATGCGCATCAGGCGTTTGCCCACCACGTTCTCGTCACGCAGCAGCCGCAGGAACCACGACCGGTCGAACGCTGCCTCGGAGAGCTTACGGTAGGCCAGCAGGCCGGCGTCCGGGTCGACGGTGTCCGACAGCCACTCCATCAACGACGGCAGGATCATCGCCTGGATCCGGTCCTTGCGCGTGGTGCCCGACGCCAGGGCCGACAGGTGGTCCATCGCCCGCGACGGGTGCAGGTAGCCCAGCGCGCCGAGCTGGCGCTGCGCGGCCTCCGGGGTCAGACGCAGCGCGTCCACCGGCATCGCCACCACCGAGGACAGCAGCGGACGGTAGAACAGCTTGTTGTGCAGCTGGCGGATCTGCCCGCTGACCTTGCGCACCTTCGCCGACAACGCCGCGTCCGCACTCTCCTGGCCCTCGCCGCGCACCCCTGCCGTGCGCGCCAGGCGCAGACGTCCGGCCTCGTCGTCGAGTTCCGGCAGGGCGTGCGTGCGGCGCAGGTGTTGCAGCTGCAGCCGGTGCTCCAGCAGACGCATGTACTCGTAGCAGTTGATGAGGATCTGCCCGTCCTCCCGGCCCACGTACCCGCCGTCCACCAGCGCGCCGAGTGCCTTGACGGTGGAGCGCACGCGCAGCGACTCGTCCACCCGCCCGTGCACCATCTGCAGCAGCTGGATGGCGAACTCCACGTCCCGCAGCCCGCCGGGGCCGAGCTTGAGCTCCAGGGGAAGCAGGTTGTCCGGCACGTTGTCGATCACCCGACGACGCATCGCCTGCACGTCGGCCACAAAGTCCTCGCGCTCGGCGGCACTCCACACCATCGGCGCCAACTGTTCCACGTAGTCGCGGCCCAGGTCCAGGTCACCGGTCATCGGACGGGCCTTCAGCAACGCCTGGAACTCCCACGTGGACGCCCACCGGCGGTAGTACGTCACGTGCGACTCCAGGGTGCGCACCAACGCACCGTGCCGGCCCTCGGGGCGCAGCGCCGCATCGACCTCGAAGAAGACCCGGCAACCGATGTTGATGAACTCGCCGGCCAGGCGCGTGGTCTGCGCGTCCGCCGGCTCGGCGACGAAGATGACGTCCACGTCCGAGATGTAGTTCAGCTCCCGGGCACCGCACTTGCCCATCGCCACCACCGACAACTTCGCCGGCACCGGCCCCTCGGGGTACACCGTGGCCGTGGCGACGGCCAATGCCGCGGTCAGTGCGGCGTCCGCGGCGTCCGCCAGGCGCTCGGTGAGGACCTCGAACGACAGGCCGTCCGACGAGGCCTTCTTCTTCGCCGCGTTCTTCGCCGTGTTCTTGCGCTCGGGGCCGAACTCGCGGCCGGTCGCGGTGCCACTGAAGGTGTCCGCCAGGTCGATCGCGGCGATCCGGGCGAGGACGGTGCGGTAGGCCGTGCGCATCGCACGGTCAGCGTCCACCCCGGTCACCGTGGCGCGGAACAGCAGGGAGTCACCCTCGTGGCCCTCCACCGGCTCGGCCCCCACCGAATCGGTGAGCGCGGCCATGATCTCCTCGCGCTCCGGCAGGTCACCGGCGAGCTCCGGCCAGATGTCCGGGTTGGCCACCACATGGTCGCCGAGCAGCGTCGACCCGCCGAGCAGGGCAAGCAGCCGGACACGGAAGTCCGGGTCGGTGTCGATCTTCGACAGCAGTTCCGCCGAGGGGTGCTGGGCATCCGCCTGTTCGTCGAGGGTCTCGACGAGCCGGACCACCGCGTTCAACGCCCGGTCCGGATCCCCCGTGGACGACAGGACGCTCAACACCGCACGGTGGTCCTCGTCGTCCCACCCCAGCCTGGTCAGGTCCTCCGCAGCCGACTGCCTGGTCAGCCCCAGGGACACCGGGGAAGGAACTCGACGACGGGTGGTACGCGGTTGATTCACCGGGTGTTCAACTCCTGGGATGCGGCCTTCGACGGGGATCCGTCACGGCCGGGCTGTGGCGTGTACGCGAGCGCTGGACTCCGCCCCATCGTAATAGATGCCCGTCCCGGTAGGTGGGCACTGTGCCGATCCCGCCACTACCCCGGACGGACTGAAACCCCGCGCCGTCGTTGGTCTAGCAACCCCGGCGCCACCCACACCCGCGGGGTGTAGGGGCCCCCCCGGCCCCCCCCCCCCCCCCCCCAGACCCCGGGGGACGCC
>JAKDIS010000184.1 GCA_030450335.1 Corynebacterium sp.
TCGGCGCACCCCAGCGCCAACGGTGCGGACGCCACGACATGCGACCAGGTCATCGTGGACATCACGTCCGGACCCGAGGAGGGACGCCGCACCCTGCTCGCCGTCACCGACTCCGAGGGGTCCGCCGACCTGCCCGTGGGCCAGGACATCCTGATGACCACCGGAACCACCGAGGACGGCTCGCACACCTACGGGTTCCAGGACTACGAGCGCACCACCCCGGTGTGGATCTGGCTGCTGCTCACCGTGGTGGCGATCGTGGTGGTCGGTGCGTGGCGCGGCTTCCGCTCGATCCTGGGGCTCGGGGTCACGCTCGGGATCTTCGGGGTCTTCCTGCTGCCCGCCCTCGCGCGCGGCGGTGACCCGGTGCTGCTGGCGGTCACGGCGTGTTCTGCGGTGCTGTACCTGGCGTTGTTCCTGGTGCACGGGATGAGCTGGAAGACGGCGTCCTCCCTCGGCGGCACGTTGGCGGCGATGCTGGTGGGCACCGCGCTGGCGTGGTTGGCGATCGACACCAACCAGCTGCGTGGGTTGGCCGACGAGAACAACATGCAGATCATGCTGTACCTGCCCGGCCTGTCGATCAGCGGGCTGCTGCTCGCCGGGTTCATCATCGGCACCCTGGGTGTGCTCAACGACGTGACCGTGGCACAGGCCTCCACCATCGCCGAACTGCGGCAGCTCGACCCGACCGCCTCGAACCTGCGCCTCTTCGGCACGGCGATGCGGGTGGGACGCGACCACCTGGCGTCCACGGTGTACACGCTGGTGCTGTCCTACGCCGGTGCCGCACTGCCGCTGCTGGTGCTGCTCAGCGTGTCCGGACGCGACCTCGGCCACATCCTGACCTCCGACATCATGGCCACCGAGCTGATGCGCTCGGTCACCGGTTCCTTGGCGCTGGTCGCCGCGGTACCGCTGACCACCGCGATCGCGGCGGTGACGACGTCGTCGGTGTGGCGCCAAAAACAGCCCCGGAAACAGACCCAGTCGCACTGATTCCCGCGTGTGCCGTTCCGGCAACCCGTGTTGCCGCCCCGCCCGCGGCGCAGCAAGATCGTGGTCATGAGAGCACACGACATCATCATCATCGGCGGTGGCGCGGCCGGTCTCAGCGCCGCCGAGCTGCTGGGACGCGCCCGCCGCGACGTCCTCGTCATCGACTCCGGCGCCCCGCGCAACCGCTTCGCCACGAACATGCACGGCGTCCTCGGCCACGACGGCCTGCCCCCGCTCGACCTGCTGGAGAAGGGACGCACGGAGCTGGCGTCCTACGGCGTCTCACTGACCACCAACGACATCGCGTCGGTCACCGAGGTCGTCCGCGGCCTGAAGGTGACCTGCACCGACGGCACCGTGGAGTACGCCCGCGCCGTCCTCGTGGCCACCGGCATCGACGACGTCCTCCCGGAGATCCCGGGCCTCGCCGGGCACTGGGGCGACAGCGTCTTCCAGTGCCCCTACTGCCACGGGTGGGAGCACCGCGACCAGCGCATCGGTGTCCTGGCGTCCTCCCCCATGCTCTTCGGGTACGCCCAGCTCCTGCGGAACTGGACCGCGGAACTCACCGTCTTCGTCACCGCGCAGGACGTCGCGGACGCCCTCGACGACGCCACGCGCCAGCGCCTCGAGGCGCGCGGCGCCACCATCGTCACCTCGCCGGTCGCCGAGGTGCTCTCCACCGACGGTGCGCTCACCGGCGTGCGCACGCAGGACGGTTCGGTCCACGCGATCGACGCCATCGGGCTGCACCCGGAGGCGCGGCCGCGGGACGGTTTCCTCGCCCCGCTCGACCTGCAGCGCACCGAGCTGCCCGGCATGGGCTCCTTCCTCGCCACCGACGAGTTCGGACGCACCAGCCACCCGCGCGTGTGGGCCGCGGGCAACGTGATCGACCCGCGGCTGAACGTGCCCGCCTCCACCGGGCAGGCGTCGATGACCGCCGGCATGCTCAACACCACTCTGGTCACCGAGGACACCGACAACGCCGTGCACGCGCTCACGATGCCGACCTCGCACGACGCCTGGCCGGACGTCGCCGACGACGACTTCTGGGAGGAGACCTACGCCCAGGCACCGCCGCGCTGGTCGGGACGCCCGAATTCTGCCCTGGTCCGGGTGCTCACCGAGGAGCTCGGTGCCACGCGAGGCCGTGCCGTGGACATCGGCTGCGGCGAGGGCGCGGACACGATCTGGCTCGCGCGGCAGGGCTGGGATGCCCTGGGCGTGGAGGTGTCGTCCACCGCGGCCCAGCGCTCGCGGGACGCTGCTGTCGCCGCCGGTGTCGACGGTGTGCGCTTCACCGACACCGGCGTGCTGGGGATCCCCGAGGGGGAACGCTTCGACCTGGTCACGGCCAGTTACCTGCACGCCCCTTCGCAGGATCGGCGCTCCTCCCTGCTGCTCAACGCCGGTGAACTGGTCTCCCCCGGCGGCCACCTGTTCATCCTGTCGCACGTGATGCCCGACGCCGCGCCCGAGGAGTCCGGTGCCGTCGACGCCCTGGGCTTCGACCTCGACGCCTGGGAACTCGTCCGCGACGAGACGGTGGACCGCGCGGTCATCGGTTTCGACGG
>JAKDIS010000087.1 GCA_030450335.1 Corynebacterium sp.
TTCGACTCGCATCTTGATTACATCCCCGTGTCCACCATCCGGGGTTCGGGCCCCACGGCGTCGGGGGAGCGTCCTGCGGCGGTGGCCCGCGCGCGGATGTCCGAGCGGAACGCCGCCGCCTTGTCCCTGGTCTGCGCGACGGTGAAGACCACGTCCGCGAACCGTCCAGCGAGCTGCAGACCACCCTCAGAGCCGCCGGCCTGGACGATCACCGGCCGCCCCTGCGGGCCGGGTGCGACGGGGAGGGGGCCCGCCACGGAGAAGAACTCGCCGTGGTGGTCCAGGCGCCGTACCTTCGCCGGGTCGGCGAAGCGTCCGGACTCCCGGTCACCGACCAGCCACCCGGGTTCCCAGCTGTCCCAGAGACCGGTGACGACCTCCAGGAACTCCGTCGCGCGGGCGTAGCGGGTGGCCTTGTCCGGAGGCTCGGACAATCCGAAGTTCGCCGCGGCGGCGTCGTTGTGCGTGGTCACGATGTTCACCGCCGCCCGCCCCTTCGTCACATGGTCGAGGGACTGGAATCTGCGGGCGAGATTGTACGGCGAGTTGTAGGTGGTGGAGCTTGTGGCGATCACCCCGAGATGCTCCGTCACGGCAGCCAGGTGCCCGAGCAGTACCAGCGGGTCCAGCCCCGTGCCCGGCGCCTCCGCGATCTCGCCACGCAGGGCCGGGGAATCGCCCAGGAACACCGCGTCCACCGACGCCTCCTCGGCGATCCGCGCCAGCCGGGTGAAGTGGTCGATGTCCAGGTAGGCCAGCGGGTCACGGCCCGGCAGCCGCCACGCGTGCCGCAGCTGGCCCGGTGTCATCAGGGACAGGTTCAGGTGCAGTCCGCTCATGCCGGACGCCAGCCCAGCAATGGTGCCAGTTCCGTGGCGGTGGTCTCCAGCAGGCGCAGGTGCTCCCCATGGTCCGGGACGCCCGGCACGAAGCTGACCAGGAGGTCGGTGATGTTCTCCAGGGCGGGGTCCGCGGCGAGCTCTGCGGCGATGTCCCCGCTCGGCCCCAGCAACGCGCGGTCGCGCTCCAGGTACTCCGGCACGGTCTCCTCGTGGACGACATCGGGGTGGGTGCTCCAGCTCTGCCAGCGCCGCACTCCCGGCGTCACCAGTTCCACCGCCGCTTCGCGGTCCAGGTGCGGGTAGACCGCGCGGGAGACCTGCACGCGCGGCTGCGCATCCGGGTGCGTCTGCGTGAACGCCTCCCGGTAGCTGCGGATCCAGGACGCCTGCGCCTCCTGCGCCTCCTCCGGTGTACCGCCGCGCCAGGCGTTCGCCCGTGACAGCTGCAGTCCGTCGCCGGCGCGGCCTGCCGCCGCGGCGGTGCGGTGGGAGTGCTCCGGCTTGCTGGTGGTGGCCTGCCACAGTTGGCCGCGGACACCGTCGGCCGGGGGATGAAGCACCTCACCGGCACTGTTCAGCGCGGTACCGTCCAGGACCTCGTGCAGGCGCCCGACCGACTCGTCCCAGAGCCGGTGGCGGTCGTCGATGTCGCGTCCGAACGCCTCCCAGGACGCGGGGAACGGACCGGCACCCACGCCCAGCTGCAGGCGTCCGCCGCTGAGCGCGTCGAGGGTCGCGGCTTGTTCGGCGACCTGCAGGGGGGTCCTCGAGGGGCAGGACGTACACTCCGGTGCCCAGCCCGATCCGGTCGGTGTGTTCGGCGATCGCCGCCAGCAGCACCAGCGGGGCGGAGACGTGCTCCTTACCCTCCCGGAAGTGGCGGTGGATCACCCAGCCGGAGTCGTAGCCGAGTTTCTCGGCCCGGACGAAGATGTCGATGGTTGCGCGGTAGGCCTCCGCCGGCTCCAGGTCACGGTCCAGGTGCAGCAGGAAGTTCAGGCGGAACGGGCGGCCGTCCTCCACCCCGGCGCCGATGGGGGCGCTCACTGCTTCTCCCGCTGTCCGTCGATGACGGCCAGTTCGTCGTCGGTGAGGTCGGGGAAGTCCAGGGCCCGCACATTGTGGTCGAGCTGCGCGGTGGAGCTGGCACCGATGAGCGCGGAGGTCACCTCGGGACGCCGCAGTGCCCACTGCAACGCCAACTGCGCGAGTGACTGCCCGCGGGACCCGGCGAGCTCGTTCAGGGCGGCCGCACGTTCCCGGTAGGAGTCGGTGATGGCGTCGGTGGACAGGAAGGTGCTGTTCAGCGCGCGGGCGTCCGCCGGGATGTCCGTGAGGTACTTGTCGGTCAGCAGCCCCTGGGCCAACGGGGAGTACAGGATCAGGCCGAAGCCGTCGTCCGCGGCGGTCTGCAGCAGCCCGTTGTCCTCGATGGAACGGTCGAGGATGTTGTAGCGCGGCTGGTGGATCAGCAGCGGGACGCCGGCCTCACGCAGCAGGGTCGCGGCCTCGTGCGCCTTCGACGCCGGGTAGTTGGAGATGCCCACATACAGGGCCTTTCCCTGTTGGACGGCGCTGGCCAGGGCGCCGACGGTCTCCTCCAGCGGGGTCTCGTCGTCGGGACTGTGGTGGTAGAAGATGTCCACGTAGTCGGTGCCGAGATCGCGGAGGCTGTGATCCAGCGATCCCAGCAGGGACTTCCGCGATCCGCCGCGCTGGTACGGTCCCGGGCCGATCGGGTTGCCGGCCTTGGTCGACAGGATCAGCTCGTCGCGGTGGGGGGCGAGATCGCGGGCGAGGACACTGCCGAAGGTGTGCTGGGCCGCCCGGTGGGGCGGGCCGTAGCGGTCGGCGTTGTCGAAGTGGGTGATCCCCAGGTCGAAGGCGTGGAGGATGATGTCGCGCTGGGTCCCGAAGGCGTGGTCGGTGCCGAACTTCTGCCACAGGCCGAAGGAGAAGGCGGGGAGTTTCAGCCCGGAGGCTCCGGTACGGCGGTAGGGGATGGTCATTGGGGGTCCTTTCAGCGCCGCAGCGCGGCGGGTTGCAGGGAGGGGGTGTCCACGCCGGTGTCCCGGTCGTGGAACTGGGTGCCGGGGGAAACGATCCCGTCGATCCGGTCCAGGACGTCCGCGTCCAGCCGGACGTCGGCGGCGGCCAGGTAGGCGTCCAGATGGTCTGCGGTGCGCGGTCCGATGATCACGCTGCTCACCGCCGGGTGGTTCAGGGCGAAGGCGGTGGCCAGGTCGGTCAGGGCGAGTCCGTTCTCCGCGGCGAGCACGGCCAGGGCATCCGCCGCCGCGAGCTTCGGTCCGTTCTGTTCCGCGGTCACGTCGAAGCGTCCCGGGATCAGGCCGGCACGGGCGGACTCCGGCTGTCCGGCGCCGACCCGGTACTTCCCGGACAGCCAGCCGGCGGCCAACGGTCCGTAGGTCAGCACGCCCTCGCCGTAGCGCCGGGCGACGGGCAGGACCTCGCGTTCCACGCCGCGGACCAGCAGGGAGTACGGCACCTGCTGGGTGTGCGGGGCGATCAGCCCGTGCTCCGCCGCGAGCCAGTGTGCCTCGACCTGCTGGTGGGCGGGGAAGACGGACGTCCCGTAGTAGCGGATCTTCCCCTGGTGGATCAGGTCGTTGAGGGTCTGGATCGTCTCCAGTAGATCGGTGGACGGGTCGGGCCGGTGCGCCTGGTACAGGTCGATGTGGTCGGTGCCCAGCCGTCGCAGGCTGTCCTCCACGGCCTGCGAGATCCACCACCGGGAGTTGCCGGCGTGGCGTGGGTCGTCGCCGATCCGACCGTGGAACTTGGTGGCCAGGAACACTTCGTCGCGGCGTCCTTCGAGGGCGCGTCCCACCACCTCCTCGGACGCGCCCTGGGAGTACACGTCGGCGGTGTCGACCACGGTGATGCCTGCGTCGATGGCGCGGCGGATGATGCGGATCGATTCCCCGGGTTCCTGGGGGCCACCGAAGTTCATGGTGCCGAGGGTGAACGGGGAGACCGGGACGCCGGTGCGTCCCAGTGTGCGGATTTCGGTCATGGGTTCCTTTCGGGGTGCGGGTCAGAACAGGCCACTGGTGGGCGGTTCCTCGCCGGTCAGGTGCCACGCACCCGAGACGGCGGTCTTCCATTGGCGGGGGTTGTGGTTGGCGGCGGTGCGGGCGTTGCGCCAGTGCCGGTCGAAGCCGAGGGAACGGTCGGTGATGGACGCCCCGCCGACGTCGAACAGCAGCTCGGCGGCCTTCAACGCCGACTCGATCGCCGTCGCGCCCGCTTGGGCGACCGTGACCGCGGCCTCGTCACCCGGGGCGTGGTCGATCGATTCGGCGGCGAGCAGGACGACGGCCCTCGCGGTCTGCGCCCGGATGCCGATCTCGCCGACCGTCTCCCGGACGTAGGGGTCCTCCACGCTGGTGGCGGCGGTGCTGTGCTTGATCGGACGGGCCCGCTCGTTGACGAACCAGACGGCGTCGTCGAGGGCACGGGCGGCGATGCCGGCCTGGACGGCGGCGAGGTAGAGCTGCGGGAAGGCCCCGGTCCACGGATTCTCCGGCGCCGGAGCCTCGTTGACCTCGGAGTCCGCGATGAAGACGCCGTCGAAGACGGTGGACCCGGACTGGGTCAGGCGTTGCCCGACCGCGTCGAAGTCGTCGGGACGCCCCAGCCCGGCACGGTCGGTGGGGACGGTGAAGCGCACGGGGTCACCGTCCTCGGTGACGGCGGCGGTGGAGAACCAGTCCGCGTAGAGGCCACCGGTGGAGTAGTACTTGCGGCCGTCGATGATCCAGCCTCCCTCGACGCGCCGGGCGGTGGTGTGGACGCTGCCGTTGGCACCGCCGCTGCGCTCGTTGACGGTCCCGGCGAACAGGTCACCGTTGCGCAGCCGCTGCAGTGTGGGGCCGTCGGGGTTCCGGCGTGACTGGAGGAAGGTCGGACGCAGGGCCTGGGCGACGTTCGAGTCCGCCCGGGCGATGTCGATGACCAGGTCGGCGATGTCGCGGTGGTTCCCGCCGGCACCGCCGTCGGCGGCCGGGACGCCGGCGAGGCCGATACCGGCCCGGGCCAGTTCGCGGACCTCGGCGAACGCGAAGTCGCGGGTGGTCTCGCGTTCCCGGGCGGAGGCGCCGAGCCGCTCGAGCACCGGTGCGATGGCCGTGCGTATGCCGGCGACGGTGAGGGGCGTGGTGACGGTCACGGGGTGACCTCCGTCAGTGCGCCGTCGCCGTCGACCGCGAACAGCGGCGGTGGCCCCGAGGGATCGGCGGGACCGTCTAGCGGGCCGGCGACCCGGTAGTGGCGGCCACGGTGGTTCAACGGGGTGATCAGCGATTCGTCGACGGCGACACCGGACTCCTGGTCGCCGACCAGGGCCTCGGCGGGGAAGGTGCCCCACAGGCCGGTGAGGACCTGTGCGTACTCGCTCCACTGGTCGTCGGAGGAGGCCGGCTCTTCCCCGGCGACGGTGTCGCTGACCTCGTCGCCGTCACCGGTGTGCAGTACCAGGCCAGTGTGTCCGCCGGTGGCCCGGTGGACGGACTGGATGCGGCGGGCCAGGTTGAACGGCGCATTGCGGGTCGTCGGCGCATCCACCAGGAAACGGGGACGCACCGTGTCGGGAAGGGCACCGGCCAGGTAGGCGGCGACCAGCGACGGGTCGAGGGCGGGGTCGTCACCGGTGCGGTCGCGCAGACGCACGGCCGGTTCCGGCCCGGCAGCGGCGACGAGGTCCACGGCCCGGGCGAGGGGGACCTGCCCGTCCGCCCCGCCGACGGCGATGTCGATGTCTGTCATGACGCCTCCTTGAGGAGTTCGGGCACGGGCAGCCCCAGGTGGGAGCGCAGGGTGGTGTCCGCGTAGTCGGTGCGGAACAGCCCACGGCGCTGCAGCTCCGGGATCAGCTGGTCGGCCAGGTCGGTGAAACCGGAGGGAAGGACGTCCGGCATGATGTTGAAGCCGTCGGCCGCCCCGGTGCGGAACCAGTGCTCGATGTCGTCGGCGATCTGCTCCGGGGTGCCGGTGATGATGCGGTGGCCGTTGCTCCCCGCCAGTGTGCGCAGCAGCTGGCGCAGGGTGGGGTCCTCGCGCACGATGATGTCGTGGACCATGCGGTAGAAGGTCTGCGAACCACCGGCGGCGTCCGGCGGGGTGAGGATCTCCCGAGGGATCGGCTCGTCGTCGTGCAGGTCATTGACGTCGACTCCGAGCTGTCCGGACAACCTGGCCCGGGCGTAGGCGTCCGGCAGGATGTCGTCGAGGATCTCGCGGCGTTCCCGTGCCTCGGCCTCGGTGCTGCCGATCACGGTGGACAGGCCGGGGAGGATCACGATGCTGTCGGGGGAGCGGCCATGCGACGCCGCCCCGGCCCGCAGCTCCCTGCGGAACGCCCGTGCGCTGTCGATGTGCTGGTCGGCGGAGAAGACCACCTCCGCCACGCGTGAGGCCAGCTTCTTTCCGTCGGTGGAGCCGCCGGCCTGGACGATGACGGGCCGGCCCTGCGGGGACCGGTGGGTGCGCCGCGCGTCCCACTGTCCGGTGACCTGGCCCACGACCCGGGCGGCCCGCTCGTAGCGCCGGGCATGGTCCGGCTCGCCCTCGCGCCCGAAGTTGGCGGCGGCGACGGGGCCCGCGGTGGTGACCACGTTCCAGCCGAAGCGCCCGCCGCTGATCACGTCCAGGTCGCCGAGGCGTCGGGCGAGTTCACCGGTGTCGTTGTAGGACGAGGACAGCGTGCCGATCAGGCCGATACGGCTGGTCTCCGCGGCGATCCTGGCGAGCACGGTGGTGGGTTCCAGGTTGTTGCCCGGCCGGTGGCGGATGTTCGCCTCCAGCACGGGTCCGTCGGCGAGGAAGACGGCGTCGAGCTTCGCTTCCTCGGCCTTCTTCGCGATGTCCACGTAGTGCTCGACGGTGAAACTGGCGAGCGGGTCGGTGCCGGGGAAGCGCCACGCCCCGGCGAAGATCCCGGAGTTCAGGATGTTGACGTTGATGTGCAGCTGGTTCACGATGCGGCCCGTCCTTCGTAGTGGAGGTTCTCGGGGTTCCGGTGGTTGACCAGGTGGTCACCGACGACGCGGGGCTTGTAGACCACCGGGTTGTGGGACGCCAGGGTGCGGGCGTTGCGCCAGTGCCGGTCGAGGTGGGCGCGGGCCCGGGTGGCGGAGGAGCCCCCGGCGTTGAAGGCGGTGGTCGCGGCGTCGAGGACGGCTTCGATCACCGCGACCTGCGCGGCGGACGTGGTCACGTAGGCCCCGGCGAACGCCTGCTCGGTGTCGGCTGCGTGGGCGTCCTGGAGCGCAGCGGCCACGGTCTCCAGCAGGGCGGATGCCGTCAGCGAGCGCGCCTCGAGTGTTCCGATGACCGCCAGCACGTCCGGGTCGGCGGTGGCGCTCCCGTCGGTGAAGGAGTGCCGGGAAGTGCGCGTGCGTCCACGGACGATCTCCACGGTGTCCCGGACGATGGCGCGCGCGATCCCCGCCAGATTGGCCAGGTGGACGACCTGGACGAAGGAGTCGAGGCCACGGACAGCGGCACGTTCACGGGCGAGGGTGCCGTGGGGCAGCACCGGAACCCCGGTGAACACCGTGGAGCCGCTGCCGGTGAGCCGCTGGCCGATCCCGTCCCAGTCGTTGAGGTGCTTCACCCCGGAATGGTGCGCGTCGACGACCACGAAGGTGGTGGTGCGCGTCCCGTCGACGGCGGCGACCCGGATGTAGTCGGCGAAGCGTGCGCCGGTGGAGTAGAACTTCGTCCCGTTCACCACCACCGTGCCCGCCGGGTTCGTGTGGATCCTGGTCTGTTTCACCCGGTCGGCGCTCTCGGACTGGGCATTGCCGAACACGGCACCCTCCCCGATGCGGCTCAGCCAGTGGTTGCGGGCGGTCTCGTCGGTTTCCCGGCGGAGGATCTCGGTGGCGGTGAAGTGGCCCCGCCATATCTGCGGGATATTGGAGTCCGCCTCCCCGGCCTCGGCGAGGAGGCTGAACAGGGTGGGGAGGTCCACGTCGAAGCCGCCGAATTCGCGGGGGACGCGCAGGCGTCCGAATCCGGCGTCGGCCAGGTCGCGGACCCCGGCGTCGGGGTGCTCGCCACGCAGGTCACGGTCCGCCTCGTGGACGGCGATGCGGGACAGCACCTCCCGGATCCGCGGGAGGGCGTCCTCGAAAGTGTCGGTCATGGTGTGGTCCTTTCTGGTGAGGACCAGAACCGTACTGCGGGGCACCCGGCGCGTCACCGGTTATTTTTGTGCAGAGTGAATGGGACGACCGCGCCACCTGCACTGGACTACGTTCTGCGGGGTGAGCTTACGTATCCAGGACATCCGCACCTATGCCGGGACAACCCTGCGTCCTACCGCGGTGGAGGTCGACCGGACCGGGGTGGGCGCCGACCGGATCGCCGGTCTGGCCAACGCCGGGTTGCTGAACCACCTCGCCCCGGCCGAGTTCGGTGGGGCGGAGACCGACACGGCCACCGACCGGCAGATCGCCGAGACCCTCGCGGGCGCCTGCCCCAACACCTGGCTGGTGTGGACCCAGCACGCACCCCAGGTCGGACGGCTCGCCGCGTTGTACCGCGACGGGGTTGACCTGCCTGACACCGCGTACGAGATCCTGCGCGGGGAACGTATCGCTGGCGCGGCCCTCAGTGACGTGCGCCGGTACCCCGACCGCTACATCCGTGCCACGCGGGTCCGCGGCGGCTGGAGGCTGGACGGCACGGTGTCCTGGGTCAGCGGCTGGGGCATCAGCACCGTGCTCACCGTCGCCGCGGTGGATCCGGGCACCGGGACGGTGGTGACCGCACTGGTGCCGGTCGGGGAGGGGTTCCGCCCTGCCCAACTGCAGTTGGCCGCGTTGAACGGTAGCCGGACGTACCGGGTCGGACTGGAGGGTGTTGTGGTGGCCGACGACAACGTCCTGTCCCGGGAGCCGATGGAGCAGTGGCGCCGCCGGGACACCGGTGTGGCCACCGACGCCAAACCCCACCACTTCGGCGTGGCCGCCGCGGTGCTCGACGAGCTGGAACGGGAGGACGATCCTCTGGCCGGGGACATCGCCGGGCAGTGGCGCCCGGTCATTGCATCGCTGCGCGAGGAAGCCTACGCGCTGACCGATGCCAGCGATGCCGCTGACCGGGTTTCCGAACGTCTCGGTCTGAAGGTCGCGGCGACCGAGGCGCTCACGACCCTGACCGGGGCGCTGCTGACCGCCCGCGCCGGCCACGGACTCGGCCTGGACGACACCGCCCAGCTCTACGCCCGCACCGCCCTGTTCATCCGGGTCCAGGGGCAGAACGCCGCCGTCCGGCGGGCGCAGCTCACCCATTTCACCCATCCCCACCTCCACCGATCGGAGCAGAACCGATGACCGACACCTACCTGTGGTACATCCCGAACCAGAACGAGCCCGGCCACCGCGGCGACGACACCGTCGCCGACCACAACAGCCTCGACCGCCTGACCCGTCAGGCCTGGTCGCTGGAGGAGCACGGGTGGGAGGGTGCACTGCTGGGCACCGGCTGGGGACGCCCCGACACCTTCACCGTCGCCACCGCCCTGGCCGCACGCACCACCAGCTTCACCCCCCTGATCGCCGCGCGCCCCGGCTACTGGCACCCGGCGAACTTCGCCTCGGCGACGGCGACGCTGGACCACCTCACCGGCGGCCGCGTCCGGATCAACATCGTCTCCGGCAAGGACGACCTCGCGGCCTACGGCGACACCGACTGGGAGCAGCCCGACCGCTACGCCCGTACCCGGGAGTTCATCCAGCTGCTGCGCCGGCTGTGGACCGAGGAGGACGTGACGTACAACGGCGAGCACTACCAGGTGGAGGACTCCACCGTGGTGCCGCGGATCGTCCCGCGCGAGGGACGCACACACCCGACGATCTACTTCGGCGGTGCCTCGGCCGCGGCGGAGCGGGTCGCCGCCCGGGAGGCGGACGTCCAACTTTTCTGGGGTGAACCCCGTGCGCAGATCGCCGAACGCATCGGGCGGTTGAGGACGCTCAGCGACGAGGTCGGACGCGAGCACCCGCCGCTGGAGTTCGGCCTGCGCATCACCACCTTCGTGCGTGACACCCGCGAGGAGGCCTGGCGCGACGCCGAGGCCAAGGTCGCCGCGCTCGCCGGGCAGCACGGCGGGGTCGGGGCCTACTCCCAGAACCCGCACCGGCGCACCGCCGTCGGCCAGCAGCGGCTGCTGGAACTCGCCGACCGCGGCGACGTCCTCGACGACAACCTGTACACCGCGCCGGGCACCGTCGGTGCCGGGGGAGCGGCGACGACCTGGCTGGTGGGATCACCGCAGGACGTCGCCGACTCCCTGAACAAGTACCGGGACCTGGGCATCACCCACTTCATCCTGTCGGACACCCCCTACGAGCGGGAGATCGAACGGCAGGGGACGCAACTACTCCCGCTATTGAAGAGGTGAACATAATTCACCCTGACCTGGTGAAATCCGGACTTTCGCCGGGGACTACGGAGCGCTAGTGTGATCTGGATGACAATGCACCCGCCCAGTGTGACGATCGCCTCCGGCGACTGCCACGCGGTCATTGCGCTCCGCGGTGGGGGGCCGTCCCGGCTCACGTGGCGTGGGCAGGACCTGCTCGAGGGGTACGGGGGACCCGGACAACCGTCCACGGCGCCCCTGTCGGCCAATGTGGTCCTGGCCCCGTGGCCGAACCGGACAGCGGACGGGAGATTCACGTTCGGGGGCGAGGACCACCAGCTCCGGATCACCGAGCCTGAGGCATCCAACGCGCTGCACGGCTTCGGCGCCGACCGGGAGTGGACGCAGACCGCTGCCTGCCCCGGCACCGTCAGCATCGAGCTGGACCCCGGACCGCAGCCGGGCTGGCCGTGGCCGGTCCACCTCTCCGTCACCTACCGGGTGGACAGCGACGGTCTGCGGGCGGAGTTCGTGCTGCGCAACGATGCCACCACCGACATCCCCGCAGCCTGCGGGTTCCACCTCTACCCGTCCGCGCTCGGCGCCGCGACCGACACCTGCACGCTGACGGTCCCGGACCACGGGCTGCTGCCGCTGGATGACCGGGGGCTGCCCGCCGGCCCCGTCCGCGACGACGGCAGCGTCCTGCCCGCCACCGACAACCGGCTCGGGGACGCCGTCCTCGACCACTGCCTGCACGTCCGGGATGACGCGACGCCGAGGTTCGTCCTGCGGCGTCCGGACGGAGCGGGCGTGGCCGTGACCACGTCCCCGGAACTGCGCTGGTTCCAGGTCTTCACCCCCGACGAGCGCTCCGGGATGCCGTACCCCGGCAGACCCGGCGGCAGGGCCGTCGCCGTGGAGCCGATGACGGCCCCGCCCGACGCCCTGAACTCCGGCACCGACCTGGCACGGCTGCCGCCGGGAGGGCACCTGGCGTGCTCCTGGCACGTCGGCCCCGT
>JAKDIS010000088.1 GCA_030450335.1 Corynebacterium sp.
CGCCCCCGCCGAATAATCGGCGGGGGCGGGGTTCATTCACCGGCGGTGTCCGTCAGGCACGAGGCCCGACGGCTACCACACAGGTGATACTAGGATGCGTCGGCGGCGTTCTTCACGCTACCGCCGGCAGCCTCGATCTTCTCCTTGGCGGAGCGGGAGAACTTGTCCGCGGTCACGTTCAGCGATGCGGAGATCTCGCCGTCGCCCAGGACCTTGACGGGCTGGTTGACGCGGACCAGACCGGCGGACACGATGTCCGCCACGGTCACGTCGCCGCCCTTGGGGAATGCCTTCTCCAGGTCAGAGACGTTGACGACCTGGAAGACGACCTTCGCCGGGTTCTTGAAGCCCTTGAGCTTCGGCAGACGCATGTGCAGCGGCATCTGGCCACCCTCGAAGGCGGCAGAGACCTGCTTGCGGGCGCGGGTGCCCTTGGTACCACGGCCGGCGGTCTTACCCTTGGACGCCTCGCCACGACCCACGCGGGTCTTGGCGGTGTTGGCGCCCTTGGAGGGCCGCAGGTCGTGCAGCTTGATGGGTTCGCTCATGATTACTCCCCTGCTACTTCCTCGACCTGGACCAGGTGGCGCACGGTGTTGATCTGACCGCGGACGATGGGACCGTCCTCACGGGTGACCGACTGACCGATACGCTTCAGGCCCAGCGAGCGCAGCGAGTTGCGCTGCTTCGAAATGGTTCCGACAGTGCCCTTGAGCTGGGTGATCTTCAGTGCCATCTCAATCACGCTCCCTGTCCTGCGGCGCGGGCGCGCAGCATCTGAGCCGGGGCGACCTCTTCGAGGGACTTACCGCGACGTGCGGCGACCTCTTCGGGGCGGACCAGCTGCTTGAGTGCGTCCACGGTGGCGTGGACGACGTTGATCGCGTTGTCGGAGCCCAGGGACTTCGACAGGACGTCCTGGACGCCGGCGCACTCGAGCACGGGGCGGGCGGCGCCACCGGCGATGACACCGGTACCCGGCGCAGCGGGCTTCATCCACACGACACCAGCGGCGGCTTCGCCCTGGACCTCGTGGGTGATGGTGCCGGCGATCATCGGGACGCGGAAGAAGTTCTTGCGAGCTTCCTCGGCACCCTTCTGGATGGCGGCGGGGACTTCCTTGGCCTTGCCGTAGCCGACGCCGACCATGCCCTGGCCGTCACCGACGATCACGAGGGCGGTGAAGCTGAAGCGACGACCACCCTTGACGACCTTGGAGACGCGGTTGATGGTCACGACGCGCTCGAGGTACTGCGAGCGCTCGTCCTGCTGGTCGCGACGGCCACCACGACGGTCGTCACGACCACCGTTGTTGCCGCGGCCGCGGTTGTCCTTGTTGTCCTTGTTGTTACTGTCGGCGGTGCGTCCGCCGTTACGATCCGACATCACGCAGTCCTTCCGTCGGTGAAAATATTGTCGTTGCGCATTAGAACTTCAGACCACCTTCACGGGCGGCGTCGGCCAGGGCGGCGACACGGCCGTGGTACTGGTAACCACCACGGTCGAAGACGACGGCCTCGACACCGGCGGCCTTGGCGCGCTCGGCGATCAGCTGACCGATACGGGCGCCACGGTCCTTCTTGTCACCTTCCAGCGCACGGACGTCCGGCTCGATCGTCGACGCAGCGGCCAGGGTGTAGCCCTTGGTGTCGTCGATGACCTGGACGTGCATGTGACGGGAGGTGCGGTGCACCACGAGACGCGGGGTCTCGGGGGTACCGGTGATGTTCTTGCGCAGACGGTAGTGACGACGTGCGCGTGCGACGCGGCGGCGGGTGGAGATGTCCTTGCCCACCGGGAGGCGCTTGTTGCTTGCAGTGCTCTGTGCCATCTCTACTTACCCGTCTTTCCGACCTTGCGACGGATCTGCTCGCCCTCGTAGCGGATGCCCTTGCCCTTGTAGGGGTCGTCCTTCCGCAGACGACGGATGTTGGCGGCGATCTGTCCGACCTGCTGCTTATCGATACCGGTGATGGAGAACTTGGTGTTTCCGTCGACCGCGAAGGTGATTCCCTCCGGTGCCTCGATCAGCACCGGGTGGGAGTAGCCGAGGGCGAACTCGAGGTTCGAGCCCTTGGCCTGGACGCGGTAGCCGACACCGAAGATCTCCATCTTCGTGGTGTAGCCCTCGGTGACGCCGACAACCATGTTGTTGACGAGCGACCGGGACAGGCCGTGCAGGGAGCGGTTCTTGCGGTGGTCGTCCGGACGGCTCACGATGATCTCGCTGTCCTGCTGGGCAACGCTGATCGGAGCCGGGATGGCCTGCGAGAGGGTCCCCTTGGGGCCCTTGACCTCGACGTCCTGACCGTCAATGGTGACGGTGACGCCGGACGGGAGGGCCACGGGGGCCTTACCGATTCGTGACATTGCTTCGTCCTCCTTCTACCAGACGTAGGCGAGGACTTCCCCACCTACGCCCTTCTCGGTCGCCTGACGGTCGGTCAGCAGGCCATGGGACGTGGAGATGATCGCCACGCCCAGGCCGCCGAGGACCTTCGGGAGGTTGGTGGACTTGGCGTACACGCGCAGGCCCGGCTTGGACACACGGCGCAGTCCGGCGATTGAACGCTCACGGGACTGGCTGTACTTCAGGTCCAGGACGAGCTGCTTGCCCTTGGAGGAATCCTCCACGGCGAAGTCAGCGATGTAGCCCTCGGACTTCAGGATCCCGGCGATGTTCGCCTTGATCTTGGATGTGGGCATCGAGACGCTGTCGTGGTACGCGTTGGACGCGTTCCGCACGCGGGACAGCATGTCCGCGATGGGGTCAGTCATGGTCATGAAAGTGACCTCTTGCCTTTCTCGTCACGGTTCCCCGTCCACCCGGGCGTCACCGCGCATTTGTGTCCGGCAACTCGACGCTCCCCGGACTCAGTAGTCCGGATTGCTCGCTGCCTTGTGTTCCGCGCGGCCGCAATAGGCGGTGGGCCTGCGACAAAGTGGTTCATGTTCAGAGAGTCTCGACATGCTGCGGTGTCGCGGCGCAATCCTCATCGGACGCACTCGGCCCACAGCGAGACCTGTTCACGCTACCAACCTGGGCAAACAAAGGCAAAACCGACGTCCTCCGCCCACCGCCAGCCTTCCGCCCACCCCGCCCGATCGTTGTTCCGGACAACTATGGGCGTAGGCTCTACACCTGCATCCATCTTCCGGGACACAGTGAGGACACTCCAGCGCAATGTGCGGCATCGTCGGCATGGTGGGTAACCAGCCGGTCAACCAGGACATTTACGACGCTCTTCTGCTCCTGCAGCACCGCGGGCAGGACTCGACGGGCATGGCCACCGCCGAGGACGGCGGTCACATGCACCTCTTCCACGCCCGTGGCATGGTGCGGGAGTCCTTCCGCACCCGCGACATGCGGGCGCTGCTCGGCACCGCCGGGCTGGGACACGTCCGGTACGTGACCCGTGGTGCGGCCTCCAACGAGCAGGAGTCGCAGCCCTTCTACGTCAACTCCCCCTACGGCATCACCCTGGTGCACAACGGGAACCTGACGAACACCCGCGAGCTGACCACGGAGATGCGTCACCGCGACCGTCGTCACCTCAACACCTCCAGCGACACCGAGCTGCTGCTCAACGTCCTGGCCAATGAGCTGCAGTCCACCACCGGGCCGGACGACCTCAACGCCGACGGCATCTTCGACGCCGTCACCGCCACGATGGGACGGATCGAGGGCGCGTACGGCGTGATCTCGCTGATCGCCCACCACGGGCTGCTCGCCTTCCGCGACCCCAACGGCATCCGCCCGCTGGTGCTGGGCCGTCGGCGTCCGACCGCCACGGGCGGTTCGCACGCCGTGGGCGGGCACGACGAGTGGGTCGTCGCCAGCGAGTCTTTGGTGCTGGAGAACGCCGACTACGAGATCGTGCGTGAGGTCGCCCCGGGTGAGGCCGTGTTCATCACCGCCGACGGCGTGCTGCACTCGCGCCAGTGCGTCGCGGACGCCACCCTGGAGCCCTGCTCCTTCGAGTACGTGTACCTCGCCCGTCCGGACTCGGTGATGAACGGGATCAGCGTCTACGACTCCCGCCTGCGCATGGGCGCACGGCTCGCGAAGACCATCGCCGAGCACGTGCCCACCGAGGACGTGGACGTTGTCATGCCGATCCCGGACTCCGCGCGTCCGGCGGCGATGGAGGTCGCCCGCGTCCTGGACCTGCCCTACCGCGAGGGGTTCTTCAAGAACCGCTACGTGGGACGCACGTTCATCATGCCGGGCCAGGCGGTGCGCAAGAAGAGCGTGCGCCAGAAGCTCAACGCGATGTCCACGGAGTTCGCCGGCAAGCACGTCCTGCTCATCGATGACTCGATCGTGCGTGGCACCACCAGCTACGAGATCATCGCCATGGCGCGCGCCGCCGGTGCCCGCAAGGTGAGTTTCGCCTCCGCGGCCCCGCCGATCCGCTACCCGCACGTCTACGGCATCAACATCCCCGACCGCGCCGAACTGGTGGCCGCGGGACGGTCCGTGCCGGAGGTGGCCCAGGTGCTCGGCGCCGACCATCTGGTGTACCAGAAGGTCGAGGATCTGGAGGGGGCGATCCTCGACGGGCAGACGGACACCCAGCTCGACGGGCTGGACATGAGCTGCTTCGACGGCAAGTACGTGACCGGCTCGGTCACCCAGGAGTACCTGGACTGGGTCCGCGACAACCAGGACTCCTGAGCGCTGCGCTCGGGGGCATGCTCGAACTCTTCCGCGGCCGGGTCGCACCCGGCCAGCCGCTGATCGTCGTCGCCGTCGCCTCCGAGGCCGCCGAGATGGACGAGGACGCCCCCGTCCTCATCACCGGTATCGGACGGCTCAACGCCACATTGGCGCTGACCGACTGCCTGCACCGCTACCTGCGTGCCGGTGGCCTGCCCAGCGCGATCGTCAACATCGGCACCGCCGGGGCGCTGCGCCCCGGGCTCACCGGGGTGCGCCGGATCTCCCGCGTGCTGCTGCACGACTTCTCCCACGACGGCGTGGCGCGCCTGACCGGACGCGACGAGTACCCGCCGATCGACCTCGGTGCGCAGGGCACCGACGGCCTCACCCTGGCCACGGGCGACGTCTTCGTCGAGGACGGCGCCACGCGCGACCGACTCGCGCAGGACGCCGACCTGGTCGACATGGAGGGCTACGCCGTCGCCGCCGTCGCCCAGTGGTTCGGGGTGCCGGTCGAGTTGGCCAAGGTGGTCAGCGACTCGGCGGACGACACCGCCGGCGACTCCTGGCAGCTGGAGATGCCCGCCCTCGCCCGCGAGCTGGCCGCGCACTCCCGCCAGGCGATCGGCGGCCCGGAGACACCGCGCCCGTGACTGCGGTAAGCATGTGCTAATTTCATGCCATGTTCCCGCGCCGCCTGCCGTCCCTGTTCCTCGCCGTATCTGCCGCGTCCGTCCTGGTTGCCGGCTCGCTGACCGCCTGCGGCGTCGGCGCCGACAACGGTTCCGGCACCACCGCCGAGGCGCAGGAGACGTCCTTCGACACCGCCCTGGACGACTTCACGGAGATGGCGGACGCCGGGATCACGGACCCGTACGGGCAGCGCGGGGTGTCGCACGCCGAGACCGTCGGCGACGTCACCCCGATCGACGGTGACGGCAGCGACAGCAGCGCCGCGGAGGACGCCGAGCTGCCGGTGGAGCTCACCGACGCCGACGGCCGCGACGTCACCGTCGACGACGTCTCCCGGATCATCCCGCTCGACATCTACGGCACCATCTCGCGCACGCTGGCCGGGCTGGGACTGCGCGACAACATCGTGGGACGCACCGTCTCGTCGACCGAACCCAGCCTGCAGGACCTGCCGGTGGTCACCCAGGGCGGGCACTCGATCAACGCCGAGGCGGTGCTGAACCTCAACCCCTCCCTGGTCGTCGTGGACGGCACGATCGGCCCGGACGACGCCCTCAACCAGCTGCGCGACGCCGGTGTGTCCGTGGTGAAGATCAACCCGAAGCACACCATCGACACCGTCAGCGAGGACATCGACACCATCGCCGGCATCGTCGGACTGCCCGGCAACGGCGAACGTCTCGGCGAGCGTGCGGACACGGAGATCTCCCGCGCCGTCGAGGCCATCGACGACGCGCTCGGCGACGTCCCCGGCGATCCGCTGCGCATGGCCTTCCTCTACGCCCGCGGCGACGGCGGCGTGTTCTACATCCTCGGCCCCGACGACGGCACCGACGACCTCATCGAGTCCCTCGGCGGCGTGGACGCGGCGAAGGAGGAGGGCATCGGCCAGGCCTCCCCCGCCAACGCCGAGTCGCTGGCGGACCTCAACCCGGACGTCATGGTGATGATGTCGGCCGGACTGGACTCCACCGGAGGGCTGGACGGCCTGCTCGCCAAGCCGGGCATCGCCCAGACCACCGCCGGGCAGAACGAGCGCATCCTGGCGATCCCGGACAGCCAGTCGCTGAGCTTCGGCCCGCAGTCCGGAGAGATGCTGCTCACCGCGGCGACCGCCCTCTACGGGGATGCAACCGACAGCGAGTAACTTGGGGGGCCGACAACCTCGCCCCCAACCCCCGTGAAGGTCGGTGCCACCCGTGGGTACACAGAAGGACTCCCCCGAACAGATGCTCAGCGCGCACGCGTGGTTGGAGCAGGTGGCCGAGGAGCTCGGCCTGCCGCAGGACGTCGTCCGCGCCAGCGTGAAGGACGTGCTGGACCTGACGTCCGCGGTGGCGCACCACCGTTCGCGCCCCGCCGCTCCCGTCACCGCCTTCCTCATCGGCCTGGCCGCCGGCCGGGCGGCGGGCCAGGATCAGGACCTCTACGCCGAGGCCCACCCCCGTGTCGAGCGGATCACCACCCTGGCGCTGGACGGAATCTCCGAACAGCCCTGAGGCCCTGCCGGACGCACCGCGCCGCCACCAGCACCTTCGCCGCGCGGCGCCCCGGCCGGGGCGTCCTGCGCGGGTTTGAGGCACCCCACCCGCGACTAGGATCGCTGCCATGACTAGCCTGCAAGAACCCTCCGCCCAGGTGAATGCGGTCGCCAACCGGTACGACCACCCGGACGTCAGCGAGGCGGAGAAGATCGCCACCGGCATCCCGGCCGTCATCCACGCCATGGAGCACGCGGTGCCGAACAACGCCGCCCCCTCCCTGCTGACCATCAACAAGCACAAGGGCTTCGACTGCCCCGGCTGCGCCTGGCCGGAGCCCGACCAGGCCGACCTGAACATCGTGGAGTTCTGCGAGAACGGTGCGAAGGCCGTCGCCGAGGAGACCATCCCGAAGAAGGCCGGCCCGGACTTCTGGGCCGCCCACACCGTGGAGGACCTGCGGGAGAAGACCGACCACTGGCTCGGCAAGGTCGGACGCATCACCGAGCCGATGCTCTACGACCGCGCCTCCGGCGACGGGCACTACCGTCCGGTGAGCTGGGAGACCGCCTTCGGCGTGATCGCCGAGCAGCTGCGCGACACCGCGCCGGAGGACGCGGTGTTCTACACCTCCGGCAAGGCGTCCAACGAGGCCGCCTACGTGTTCCAGCTGCTGGCCAGGCGCATGGGCACCAACAACCTGCCGGACTGCTCGAACATGTGCCACGAGTCCACCGGCTCCGCCCTGTCCTCCACCCTGGGGCTGGGCAAGGGGTCGGTGACGATGAACGACATCCACTCCACCGACCTGCTGATCTCCGTCGGCCAGAACCCGGGCACCAACCACCCGCGCGCCCTGACGGCGTTCTCGCGCTGCAAGGAGAACGGCGGACGCATCCTCGCGGTCAACCCCATCCCCGAGACCGGGCTGATGAACTTCCGCGAGCCGCAGGCCCTGGGCACCTACGTGGGTATGAAGCAGAAGCTCGCCGACGACTACCTGCAGGTCCGCCTCGACGGCGACCGGGCCCTGTTCCTGGCCATCAACAAGGAGCTGGTCATCCGCGATGCGGTGGACCACGCCTTCATCGACCAGTTCACCACCGGCTTCGACGAGGTCCGCGAGCACCTGCTGTCGCTCGACGACGACGAGCTCGCCGCCGCGCACGGCATCCCGCGCGCCCAGGTGCTGTCCACCGTGGACGAGATCGTGGCCGCCAGCACCATGATCATCACCTGGACCCTGGGGGTGACCCAGCACAAGAACGCCGTGGCCACCATCCGCGAGATGACCAACACCCTGCTGCTCACCGGCAACATCGGCAAGCCCGGCGCCGGCACCTGCCCGCTGCGCGGCCACTCCAACGTGCAGGGCAACCGGACGATGGGCGTCTGGGAGCGGTCCCCGGAGAGCTTCCTGTCCTCCATCGAGGACCACTTCGGATTCCCCGTCCCCCGCGAGCACGGCCACGACACGGTGGACGCGCTGCGCGCCATGCGCGAAGGCACCAACCGCTTCTTCATGTCGCTGGGTGGCAACCTGGTGCGCGTGGTCTCCGACACCTCCGTCGCCGAGCAGGGCATGGCGTCCAACGACCTGACCGTGCACCTGTCGACGAAGCCGAACGGCTCGCACGCCTGGCCCGGTGCGAGGTCGCTGATCCTGCCGGTGCGTTCCCGGACCGACCTGGACCTGCAGAAGTCCGGGCGCCAGTCGGTCACCGTGGAGGACTCCGTGGGCAAGGTCCACGCCTCCACCGGTAAGCGCAGGGCGAACCGGAAGGAGAACCTGAAGAGCGAGATGGACATCATCTGCTCGGTCGGGCGCGAGACCTTCGGCGACGACTTCTGGCAGCCGATGATCGACGACTACGACGTGATCCGCGACCACATCGCCGCCACGATCCCCGGCTTCGAGAACTACAACGAACGCCTGGAGCACCCGGGCGGGTTCTACCTGCCCAACGGCCCCCGCGAGCGCCGCTTCACCACCTCCGACGGCAAGGCGCACCTCACGGTGAACGAACCGGACACCGTGCAGCTGCGCGAGGGTGAGCTGATGATGAACACCGTGCGCACCCACGACCAGTACAACTCCACGGTCTACGGCATGCACGACCGCTACCGCGGGATCCGCAACGGCCGCCGCGTGGTCTTCGTGCACAAGGACGACCTGCGCGAGCGTGGCCTCACCGACGGCGACATGGTCGACATCGTCTCCGACTGGGCCGACGGGCAGCGCCGCGCCCCGGACTTCCGCGTGGTGGAGTACTCCCACTCGCGCGGCGGCTGCACGACCTACTTCCCGGAGGCGAACGTGGTGATCCCGCTGGACCACACGGCCGAGGAGTCCAACACCCCTGTGTCGAAGTCCACGCCGGTGCGCCTGGAGCCCACGGGGCGCAGGGCGTCCGACATGCCTCCGATGCCGGCGTCCGAGAAGTAGAGGGGTACGCTGCGGCCCCATGGGACGGTTGATCGACAATGCGCGGGTGACGAAGGTGCGGGTCACGGAGGATTCGGTGACCACCGACACCCGGGCCGACCGGCTCGCCGTGGAGGAACCGCTGCAGGTGCGGGTGGACGGCACGGACCTGACCACCACGATGCGCACGCCCGGCCACGACATCGAGCTCGTCCACGGCCTGCTGCACGCAGAGGGCGTGATCACCACAGCGCAGGACGTGGTCACCGCCCGCTACTGTGCCGGCGCGGTGGGCCCGGACAACGCCAACACCTACAACACGCTCGACGTGGCGCTGGTCCCCCAGCCGACCCCCTACATCCCGATCAGGAACGTGACCACCAACTCCGCGTGCGGGGTGTGCGGCACCACCAGCATCGACGACCTGATGAAGACCAGCCGCTACACGTTGCGGCCCGTGCACCCCACGGCACAGCAGGTCGTCGCGATGCCGCAACGTCTCGGTGAGGGCCAGCAGGCGTTCCGCAAGACCGGCGGCATCCACGCCGCCGGCGCCTTCACCGCCGACGGGCGTCCGCTGGTGATCAGGGAGGACGTCGGACGCCACAACGCCGCCGACAAGGTCATCGGCGCGCTGCTGCTCGCCGACCGGCTCCCCGGCGAGACGCAGGGAGAGGACGCTCCGGTCTACCTGGTGATGAGCAGCCGGGCGTCCTTCGAGTTAGTGCAGAAGGCCGTGCTCGCCGGGTTCTCCGGGTTGATCGCGGTGTCCGCGGCCACTTCCTTGGCGGCACAGATGGCGAGGGAGGCCGGCCTGCTGCTCACCGGCTTCACCAGAGACGACCGGTTCAACCTGTACTCCGGTGAGCTGGGGTAGCTTGCCCCGTGTGGGGACGCGAGCCGATTCGGTCGGCCCCGTTGTCGCGCGGTGACAGAATCGGATCGCGTTCTCACACCGCCGGATGCCACAGCCGCATCGGCTGGTCCGTGGCGATCGCCTCGTCCTCCCTCCGGCAGCGGCGCAGTCGCCGCAGCACGAAACGCCCCGTGTCCGCCACCTCGTCGGCCACGTACCCCGGGGCCTTGTTGATGCTGAAGCAGGCGAAGCGCAGCAGCAGCCAGTCCCACCGCGCCGCCTGGTTGCCCTTGCAACGGTCGTTGGTGAAACTCGAGCGTCTCGCATTGCCTTCCCCGTGGTAGGCGTAACTGTCGATCTCGATGAGCTCGCGCGCCTCCTTGATCATGATGTCGAAGCAGTAGCCCCTGACCATCGCATTGGCGACGATGGTGATCTCCCCAGTCTCCACTTCATCACGCAACGCCTTGGTGATGATCCTGAGCGCCTTCTTCTCCAGCCCGCTGGCGGTGCCGAGCACCGTCCGGTGACGAATACCCTCCAGCGACTTACGCTCGGCGCGTGACAGATCCTCCATGTCCTCGGCCAGCCTGGTGTTGCCCTTGATGTTGTTGTAGCCGAAGTCGAGGACCCGCACCGCGGCGTCCTCGTCGTCCTTCATGAGGTCGACGGCAGTCTGCGCCGGCGTGGTCACCGGCATCCCCTCGAACATGGCCGCCTTGCGCGCCACGCGCCGGCGGATGGTGATCACCCTGTCCGTGAACTGGGTGGTGGGGTGCGCCGCCTGGGCGGGGTACGCCATCGGCATGACCCCGTACAGGAAGGCGGCGGTCGCTCCGGTGTAGGTCAGTCCCGGCCGCAGCAGTGCTTCCAGCACGACCTTGTCGTCGGCGACCGTGACGTAGAGTCCCTTAGCTACCTTGCGCAATGTGCCGGCCTCAACGGCGGCGCTGATCCTCCGACTGTTCCATCCGGCAGCCGTCAGCTCCGCGGTCGTCCACACCTGCTTCGCAGGCCTGTCCCTCTTGTTCTGGTGCGCCATGTCGACGTCCCCT
>JAKDIS010000185.1 GCA_030450335.1 Corynebacterium sp.
CGGCGACCCGGCGACGACGCTAGTGGCGTGCCGCCCCGCGCTACCCGGGCCTACCCCGCCAGGGCGTGAGCGATGAGGATGTCCAGCAGGTCGGTGTACTCCACCCCGCTGGCGGCGAACATCTTCGGGTACATGCTGATCGGGGTGAACCCCGGCATGGTGTTGGGCTCGTTGAGCACCGGACCGTCCGGCGTGACGAAGAAGTCCACGCGCGCCAGGCCCGAGCAGCCCAGGGCGCGGAAGGTCTCCACCGCCAGACGGCGCACCTCGGCGACCTGCTCGTCGGGCAGCGGCGCGGGGATCTCGTAGGTGATGATGTCGTCGAGGTACTTGGTGTCGAAACCGTAGAAGCCCTCCGGCCCGTCACCGGTGCCCATCAGCATCGACGGGTAGGACGCCTGGATCGTGCCGTCCGGGTACTGCAGCACACCGCACTCCACCTCCGGTCCCTGCAGCATGGACTCCACGAGCACCTTGTCGTCGGCGGCCAGCGCGGTCTCCAGGGCAGCCGGGAAGTCGGCCCAGTCGTCGACCTTCGAGATGCCGATCGACGAGCCGCCGCGTGCCGGCTTCACGAACACCGGCAGCCCCAGGGCGTCCTGCTCCTCGGGCGTGAGGACGCGCCGCTCGGTGACGACGACCTCGTCGCCGACGGGCACGCCGGCGTGGCGGGCGACGGCCTTGGTGTACTGCTTGTCCATGCACGCCGCGGAGGCGAACACGCCGTTGCCCACGTAGGGCACGTGGGCGAGCTCGAACAGGCCCTGGACGGTGCCGTCCTCGCCGTTGACCCCGTGCAGGACGGGGAAGACCACGTCCACCTCAGCGTAGAGGGAACCGTCGCCGAAGCGCAGCTGCCCGCCGCGGCGTCCTCCCCGGCCTCCCCTGCCGCCGAGGTCGAAGTTCACCGAACGGCCGCCGGTGACCTCCGGCAGTTCCCGGTCGTGGACGCTCAGGGCGTCCAGGTCAGTGGTTCCCTTGACCCACACGCCGTCGCGCGTGATGCCGACCGGCACGATGTCGTAACGGTCGGGGTCGAGGTGGGCCATCACCGCACCGGCGGAGATGCAGGACACGCTGTGTTCGGTGTTCTGACCTCCGTAGACAACGGCAACGGTGGTTTTCGCCTGGTTCGTGGGGGTATTCACGGGGACCAAGTGTAGCGCCCGGGGCGGCCCCGGCGGTCACTCGGCTTTCTTCGTGCGTCCCATCAGGTCGCGGATGGCGGTCGGCACGTCCCCGCCGTGGTGGCAGACCCGCACGACCTGGCGGGTGATCGGCATCTCCACCCCGTGTGCCTCGGCGAGCTCGGCGACGGACATGCTGGAGATCACGCCCTCGGCGACCTGTCCCTTCGTCGCACCGGAGGCCTGGTCCAGGGACTCGCCCATGCCGAGGCGCTCGCCGAAGGTGCGGTTGCGCGACAGCGGGGAGTTGCAGGTGGCCACCAGGTCGCCCATGCCCGCCAGGCCGGCCATGGAGCGTTCCTGGCCGCCGAGGGCCACGGTCAGGCGGGTGATCTCGGCGAGCCCGCGGGTGATCACGGTGGCGATGGTGTTGTGCCCCATGCCCATGCCGGCGGCCATGCCGCAGGCCAGGGCGATGACGTTCTTGCACGTGCCGCCGACCTCGCAGCCGATGACGTCGTCGTTGGTGTAGGGGCGGAAGTAGGCGGTGGCCAGGGCGGACTGCACCAGCCGGGCGCGGCGGTCGTCGGTGCAGGCCACCACGCTGGCGGCGGGTTGCTGGCGGGCGACCTCCACGGCCAGGTTCGGCCCCGAGAGAACCGCCACGCGTGAGGCGTCGACCTCGGCGACCTCGGCGATGACCTCGCTCATCCGTCGTCCGGTGGAGTGCTCGATGCCCTTGGCGAGGCTGACCAGCGTCGCGTCGGACGGGATGAGGTCCCGCCACTGCTCCAGGTTGGCGCGCAGCGACTGCGAAGGGACGCCGAGGAAGACGACGTCGGCGCCGTCCAGCGCCTCGGCGGCGTCGGTGGTCGCGCCGATCGAGGACGGCAGGACGGTGTCCGGCAGGTAGGTACCGTTGGTGTGGTCCCGGTTGATCTCCTCGGCGATCTCCGGGCGACGGGCCCACAGCGTGACCGCCGGACGTGCCGCCGAGCCGGTCGGTGCCGAGCGCGCACCTGCCTCGGTGTCCGCGCAGACCTTGGCCACCGTCGTCCCCCAGGAGCCGGAGCCCATCACCGCTACGCGAACCATATCTGCCGTGCTCCTCTGTGTCGTGGGTGGCGGTCGCCGTCATCGGGTGGTGTCGCCTTATGCCGGGGACTTCCCGACTACGTGCCCCACACCGGTCACCGCTAATGTGGGTGAGAGGAAGAGATTCCGCCGTATCTGCTCCCCAACATTGAACCATGACGCACCCGGTCCGTGGTGACGGCACGACCGGACCGGTGCGCTCGGGAAGGCGTCACCCTTGATCAGCCACACCGGCACCGGAGACCTGTCCACCTCGCTGGCTTCGAGAAACCTCGAGGACGACTCCCCCGCCGCCCCCGTCACCGGTCACG
>JAKDIS010000009.1 GCA_030450335.1 Corynebacterium sp.
CGCCCCGGCCGACCGCCCGGAGCGTTTCACCACCGCGGCCGAGCGGTCGGACGCCGTCATCCTCGACCTGGAGGACGGGTGCAGGAGGGAGAACCGTGCCACCGCCCGACGGAACGTCGTCTCCGCCGGACGTGAGGGCACACTGGATCCGGCACGCACGGTCGTGCGGGTCAACCCGCCGGGCACCGGCGACTTCGGGGAGGACGTGCGCGCGGTCGCCGCGTCCGGTTTCCGGACGGTGATGCTGCCGAAGACCGAGGGCGCCGACTCGGTGGAGGCATTGCGTGACGTCCTCCCCGAGGCGGAGGCTTGGCGGGTCATCGCCCTCGTCGAGACGCCGAGAGGCGCCTTGTCCCTGGCCTCCGTCGCCGACCATCCGCAGGTGGACGCCCTGATGTGGGGTGCCGAGGACCTGACGGCGGCCCTCGGCGGCACCGCCTCACGGTACGGTGCGGACGAACTGCCCACCACTGGTGGAGGCGTCTCCGGAAGTCCCGGAGGGTACCGGGAGGTACCGCGGCTCGTCCGCTCGATGGTCCTGCTGCACGCAGCGGCGGCGAACATCGTCGCCCTCGACTCGATCCACGCCGACACCTCGGACACCACCGGTGCGGGGGCCGAGGCCGTCGACGCGGCGGCCAGCGGTTTCTCGGCGACCGTCGCCATCCACCCCGGTCTCGTCCCCGTCATCCGGGAGGCGTACCGGCCCACCCGGGAGCAACAGGAGTGGGCCCGCCGGGTGGTCGCCGGGGCCGCCGCCAACTCCGGTGCCTTCGCCGTCGACGGCAGGATGATCGACGCACCGCTGCTCCGCCAGGCAGAGGAGATCCTGAACCGTACGTCCACCACAACACAACCACCACACGAGCCACCACACGAGCACAGGAGCTGAAACCCATGGCACCCGTTTTCCTTTCCTCCCCCGGCGACATCGACCCGTCGTTGTCCCACGCGCTGGGGCCGACGGACACACACCTGCTCGACGAGACCATCGGCCAGAACCTGGCCCGGACGGTCGCCGCCTTCCCGGACAAAGACGCACTCATCGACCTCTACGGCGACATCCACCTCAGCTACCAGGAACTGCACCGCAAGGTGCTCAAGCTGGCGTCAGGACTGCACAACGCCGGATACCGGAGGGGCGACCGCATCGGGGTGTGGTCACCGAACCGGTGGGAGTGGGTCATCCTGCAGTTCGCCACCGCGGAGATCGGTGCGATCCTGGTCTGCATCAACCCCACGTACCGTGCCCGTGAGCTGACGTACGCGGTGAACCAGTCGGGGGTCAAGGGACTGTTCTCCGCCGGTAGGTTCAAGGACTCCAACTACCGGGCGATGGTCGGTACGGTCGAGCACACCTTCGACCGGCCCTACAAGGAGACGATCTTCTTCGGCTCCGAACGCTGGGAGGAGTTGGCCGGCCACGCGGTCCTGGACCTGAAGGCGGTGCGGGATTCACTCGATCCCCACGATCCGATCAACATCCAGTACACCTCGGGGACGACCGGCATGGCCAAGGGAGCCACGCTGACCCACCACAACATCCTCAACAACGGCTACCTCATCGGTGAACGGCTGAGCTACACCGAGAACGACCGGGTGGTCGTTCCGGTACCGATGTTCCACTGCTTCGGCATGGTTCTGGGGGTTCTGGCCGCCTTCACACACGGGGCGGCGGTGATCTTCCCGGGGCCGGTCTTCACTCCGGAGAGCACGTTGGAGGCGGTCCACCTGGGACAGGGGACAAGCTTGCTCGGCGTCCCGACCATGTTCATGGCCGAACTGCGGGCACTGGAACAGCTCAAGGAGAAGGGCAAGGAGTTCGACCTGTCCGGTCTGCGCACCGGGATCATGGCGGGGACCTCCTGTCCCACGACGACGATGCGTGAAGTCATCGACGTCCTCGGCATCACGGAGATCAGCATCTGCTACGGGATGACCGAGACCTCGCCGGTCAACCACCAGACCCTGCCAGATGACCCGGTGGAGAAGAGGGTCGAGACGGTCGGCCGGGTCGGTCCGCATCTGGAGGTGAAGGTCGTCGACCTCGACGGGGCCACTGTGCAGCGTGGGGTACAGGGTGAGCTGCTGGTGCGCGGTTACTCGGTGATGCGTGGATACTGGGACATGCCGGAGAAGACGGCGGAGGCGGTCGACCCCGAGGGGTGGATGCACTCCGGTGACCTCGGTGTGATGGACACCGAGGGTTACGTCCAGGTCACCGGCAGGATCAAGGACATGGTCATCCGCGGCGGGGAGAACATCTACCCGCGGGAGATCGAGGAGTTCCTGTACGAGCACCCCGACATCGCCGACGTCCAGGTCATCGGGGTGCCCGACGAGAAGTACGGCGAGGAGCTCATGGCCTGGGTCATCATGGATGACGGCAAGGAACCGCTGACCGTGGAGGACATCCGTTCCTACTGCGACGGCCAGTTGGCCAGGTTCAAGGTGCCCAGGTACGTGCACGTCACGGACGCTTTCCCGATGACCCTCTCCGGCAAGGTCAGGAAGGTCGAGATGCGGGAGAAGTCCATCAGCATCCTGGGGATCTACGAGAAGTCCTCGCCCCGTCGGTGAGCGCCCGCCGTGCGGCGTTGACGCCGCACATGAAGTGCACCCCACCGCCGGGAGCGGTGGACGAGGAGCACAGGTAGACCCCCTCCACCCCGGTGGAGTAGGGGTCCGGGCTCAACCGGGGACGGGCGATCAGCTGGACCAGGTCGTTGGCCCCGCCGGAGATGTCCCCGCCGAGGTTGTTGGCGTTGTGCTCCTGCACCGCCGACGGGGGAGAGGCGACCCAGTCCACGACCGTGTCGCGGAAACCGGGGGCGGCCCGCTCGATCTGGGCGGTGACGAGCTCGAAGGTCTCCTGCGCGCTGCCGTCCCATCCGGCGGGCACGTGGGCGTAGGCCCACAGCGGGTTCAGCCTGCGCCCACCGGTGACTCTGCTGCGCGAGGGGTCGGCGAGGTACTGCTGGCCGACGAGGGTGAACGGGCGGCGGGGGAGCCGTCCCGACCAGCAGTCCTTCTCGGCGGCGGCGATCTCCTCGGCCGTGCCGCCGAGGTGGACGGTGCCGGCGCGGTGGGCGTCCGGCGACAGCCACGGCACGTCGCCGTCGAGCACGTAGTCGATCTTGGCGACGGCGGGGCCGCGGCGGAACCGTGACCATGCCCGCGCGGTGCGGGCGGGCAGCCGCTCGCCGAGGATGCCGGCGGCGGTCTCCACGGAGGTGTCGAGCAGGACGATGTCGGCGTCCTGCGCCTGCGCCAGGTCAGTGACACGGGTGTCGGTGAGCACCGTGCCCCCGAGCTCCTCGAGCTCGGCGACCAGGGCGTCGGCGATGGACTGGGACCCTCCCACGGCGACGGGCCAGCCGTGCCGGTGTCCGGCGACGGTCAGCAGCGTGCCGGCCGCGGAGGACGCCGGGAGGTGCAGCGGGGTGAAGGCGTGGGCGGCGACACCGGCGAACAGGGCGCGCGCCTCCGCCGAACGCCACCGCCGCCACGACCAGGACGCCGGCAGCGCCGCACCGGCCCCGAAGGCGGCCAACAGCACCGGGTGGCGGGGCACGTGCAGCAGCGGGCCGAGGAACTCCTCGGCGACGGCGTCCGCCCGCGTCGCGAGCGGACCGAAGGACGCCTGCCAGAGCCGTCCGTCCTGCCCCGGGAGTCCTTCGCCGGTGGTCTGCGGCGAGGTGTGCAGTGTGGCGGAGCGTCCGGCGGACAGGACGTGGACCATGTCCACCGGCGCGGAGGCGAAGCGCAGCCCGTGGCGTCGCAACGCCGGCCCGAGCGAGGGGTCACGCAGCAGCGGGCTGGCCTGGGCCAGCGGATGGGCCGCCGAGCACAGGTCGTGCAGTACCCCGGTGTGCATCAGTTCGGCGCTGCGCACCCCGCCGCCCACCGTGGGTTCGGCCTCGAGCACGGTGACGTCCAGCCCGGCCCGGGCCAGGACGACCGCGGCGGCCAGTCCGTTGGGGCCGGAACCGACGACGGTGGCGGTGGATGCAGGCATGGCACCGACCCTATCGCGCGACCGTCGAATATCGCCCGAACCGCACCCGGAACGCCGTCGGGGACCATAATGGGACGCACGGAACTCTTCCACGAAAGGAACATGGCACCATGAGCAACCCCACCCCGTCCCCCGAGGACGTCGTCATCGTCGGAGCCGCCCGCACCGCCCAGGGCAAGATGCTCGGCGTGCTGGCCTCCAAGTCCGCCGTCGAGCTCGGCGCGGCGGCCATCACCGGTGCCCTGGAGAGGGCGGGTGTGGCGGCGGATACCGTCGACTACGTCTACATGGGCCAGGTCGTCCAGGCCGCCGCCGGCCAGAACCCGGCGAAGCAGTCCGCGGTCACCGCGGGCCTGCCGATGTCCACCCCGGCGGTCACCGTGAATAAGGTGTGCCTGTCCGGGCTGGACTCGGTGATCAACGGTGCGCGCATGCTCAAGGTGGGTGACGCGCAGGTCGTGGTCGCCGGTGGTCAGGAGTCGATGACCAACGCCCCGCACCTGGCCGCCGGTGTGCGCGCCGGGGCGAAGTTCGGTTCGCTGGCGCTGCAGGACTCCTTGGAACGCGACGGTCTGGCCGACCCCGTGCACGGCACGGCGATGGGTGTGGAGACCGAGGCCGGCAACACCGACCGAGGCATCACCCGTGAGGCGCAGGACGAGGTCGCCGCCCTGTCGAACCAGCGCGCCGAGGCCGCCATCGCCGACGGCACCTTCGCCGAGGAGATCGTGCCCGTGGAGGTCCGCAGGCGTCGCGAGACCGTGGTCGTCGACACCGACGAGGGCGTGCGCCCGGGCACCACGCAGGAGGGGCTGGCCGCGTTGCGTCCGGCGTTCGCGAAGGACGGGACGATCACCGCCGCCTCGGCGTCACAGATCTCCGACGGTGCGTCGGCCGTGGTGCTGACCACGCGTGCCTACGCCGAGGAGAACGGGTTGACCGTCCTGGCCACCCTGGGTGCCGCCGGCGAGACCGCGGGGCCGGACACGTACCTGCACTCCCAGCCGGCGCAGGCGGTCTCCGCCGCACTCGACAAGCAGGGCTGGTCGACGTCCGACCTGGACTTCCTGGAGGTCAACGAGGCCTTCGCCTCCGTGGTGGTGCAGTCGGTCAAGGACCTTGACTACCCGCTGGAGAAGACGAACATCCACGGCGGCGGTATCTCGCTGGGCCACCCGATCGGCGCCTCGGGCGCCCGCCTGGTGGTGACCGCCGCCTACGAGCTCAACCGTCGTGGCGGGGGACGTGCCGCGGTGTCGCTGTGCGGTGGCGGCGGTCAGGGCGACGCGCTGCTGCTCTGGCGCTGACGTCCCCCCCCCACGGCTTCGGGGAGGTGGGGTCAGGGGCGGTAGCCGAGCCGGCGGGCGGCGAGTTCGCGCAGGATCTCCACCGTCCCGCCGCCGATCCCGTTGATCCTCATGTCACGGTACTGCCGCTCGACCTCTGTGCCCTCCATGAACCCGGCGCCGCCGAACAGCTGGACGGCCTGGTGGGTCACCCATTCCCCGGTCTCGGTGCAGGTGTTCTTGGCGAAGCATGCCTCGGCGACCAGGTCGTCCTCCCCGTCCTCCACCCGGTCGACGAGACTGCGGACGTAGGTGCGTGCGACCTCCGTCCGTCGGGCCATCTCCGACAGCGTCATCTGGATGCTCTGACGTGCGATCAGGGGTTCACCGAAGGTCTCCCTGTCGCGGCACCACTGGACACTGAGGTCGAGGCAGCGCTGCGCCTGGGAGTAGGCCTGGATGGCCATGCTCAGCCGTTCGGTCACGAAGGCCATGGAGATCAGGAGGAACCCGGAGTTCTCCTCACCGACGAGGTTGCCCGTGGGGACGCGCACGTCGGTCAAGGAGATCTCGGCGGTGTCGGACGAGCGCCACCCCATCTTCGTCAGCTTGCGGGTGACCTCGAAGCCCGGGGTGTCGTTGTCCACGACGATCAGCGAAACCCCCCCGGGCACCTTTGAGCGCATCGCCGCCGGTGCGGGCGGCGACGACGGTGAAGTCACCGCGGACGGCGGAGGTGATGAAGGTCTTCGAACCGTTGATGACGTACTCGTCGCCGTCCTTGACGGCGGTGGTCTTCAGGTTGCCGACGTCGGAGCCGCCACCGGGTTCGGTGATCCCGAGGGAGCCGATCCTGTCGCCGCTCAGGGTGGGACGGACGTACTTGTCGATGAGGTCGTGGTCCCCGCCGGCGACGATGTGGGGGCAGGAGATGGTCACGGTGAACAGTGACGCCTGGACACCGGCGGCCACCCCGGCCTCGTGCATGGCCTCGGCGACGGCAGTCGACTCGCGCATTCCCGCGCCCTCCCCACCTGCCTCGGTGGGGAATGCCAGGCCCAGGAGGCCGAGTTTGCCTGCTTTCCCGGAGAGCTCCCGGGGGATCTGTCCATCCTCCTCCCACTGGTCCTGGTAGGGGAGGATCTCGGCCGCGGAGAAGTCGACGGCCGTCTTGCGGAGTGCGGCGATCTCTGGGGTGTTCCAGTGCTTGTGGCTCATACAGGTCCTTTCGTGATGTGGGTCAGGTGTCTGTTACCGATTATGGACGACTGATTTCGGCGGGCCGGCGAAGATCTGCGCGAATTCCGCCCACCGCCGGGGTTCCTCGCCCTCGAAGACCAGGGAGAGATCCTTGACCTCCCGTCGCTGTGAGACGAACAGGCAGAAGTCCAGCGCAGGCCCCTTCACCGTCCCGATGGCAGATCCGTCGTCGGGCCCCCACGACCACGTCCCGCCGTCGGGGGACTCGAGTTCGACGAGGAACTCCCCCTCGGGCGCGGTGAGGTCGTTGATGACGTAGGAGAAGTCGCGGGTGATCACCCCCAGGTGGCAGATGTCCCGCAATCCGCCGGACACGGGGCGTTCGATGCCCAGGGCGTCCGCGACGTCCTGGCCGTGGGCCCACGTCTCCATGAGTCTCGCGGTCGCCATGGAGCGCAGGCCCATAGGCGGTCCGAACCACGGGTACTTGCGTGGCGTGCCGGCCGCCTCCTGCCGAAAAGCCTCGTCAAGTTGCTTTCTCGATGTGCGCCAACGTTCCAGCAGCTCCGGGATGGGGGATGCTGCCCCCTCCGCCGCCGTCCTGTCGGTGATGCTCTCCGGGTTCGCCCGCGCATCGAGGTCGTAGGTCGAGAAGGGCCCGTCGTCGCTGGTCGAGGCGAGCGAGGCCGAGGCTGCCTCGTCGGTCCATGACAGATGGGCGATCTGGTGGGCGATGGTCCACCCGGGCGCGGGGGTCGGACGAGACCATGTGGAGCCGTCGATGTCCCGGACCAGCCCTTCGAGGGCGTCGCCCTCTTTTCTGAGGACGTCCAGGGTGGCGAGGGTGGGATCGGGGGAAGTGGGCATGGAACCTCCGGTGTCGGGGTGATGTGCACCACATACTGACATACTTTCCTGCAAAAAAAAAGCACTTGCGATTAATTTTTGAACCCTGTATGTCTTGTCGGCAAAACAAGATTCGCGGATCAGATGACGGATGGGAGAGGTAGCCATGGGAGACAGGCTCGATCGTGGGTTCGGCAACTGGGTCACACTGCACAGCAAGAGGTATCCGGAGTCGGTGGCCTACATCGACGGTGAGACCGGATCCGTACGGACGTATGCTCAGCTCGAGGAGCGTACGAACGCGCTGGCGGACGTGCTCGCCAAGCGCGGTACGGCACGTGGGGACCGGGTCGCCCTCGTGACGATGAATTCCATCGAGACGATGGAGATCCTGGTGGCGGTGGCGAAGCTCGGGGCGATTGCGGTGCCGATCAACTACCGTTTGACGTCGAAGGAGATCGAGTTCATCCTCCTGGACTCGGGCGCGTCGAGCCTGTTCTTCTCGATGCCGTTCCTCGACCTCGTGAATGACGCGTGTACGGACGAGACCAGGGTTCGTGACCGGTTCGTGGTCCCGGATTCGGAGATGAGGTTGACCGGGAAGTCGTCGGACCTCGAGGCCATGATCACCCGGGGAAGTTCGGAGCGAGTGGTGCGGGAGGTCAATGAAGCCGACATCTGCGTGGTGATGTACACCTCCGGCACCACCGGCAAGCCGAAGGGAGCCATGCTGAGCCACGGGAACTTCGTCTGGAACGCGGTACACAGTCTAGGGCTCGGTGATGGCTGGACCGCAGGGGACAGGACGATCTCAGCGGCACCCCTGTTCCATATCGGGGCGCTCGGCGTCAACACCCTGCCGTTCCTCTTCATCGGCGGGAGTTGTGTGGTCCTGGAGAACTTCGTCCCGGCGAACTGGATCTCCTCCGTCGAGAAGTACGGGGTCACCAATGCATTCCTCGTGCCCGTGATGTGGTCGGCCGTTCTCGGTGACGCGTCCTTCGGGGCAGGGCAGGTGCGGAGCCTACGTTTTGCCGTCTCGGGAGGAGCTCCCTGTCCGGTCGCGGTGATCGAGGCTATGCGTGAACTCGGGGTCCCGTTCACCGAGGGGCTGGGGATGACCGAGACGAGCCCCCTTTGCGCCGTGCTACGTCAGGACGAGGGACTTCGGAAGAAAGGCACGGTAGGAAAGCCCGTACAGCAGGTCGAGTTCCGGATCGAGGACGACGCCGGGGAGGACGTGGGGGTTGGACGCGTTGGCGAACTACTCGTGCGCGGCCCGAACGTGTTCTCCGGCTACTGGAACAATCCGAAGGCGACGTCCGAGGCTCTCCGGGACGGCTGGTTCCACACCGGAGACCTGGCCAAGGTGGACGAGGAGGGGTTCTACACGTTGGTGGACCGCAAGAAGGACATGGTCATCACCGGAGGGGAGAATGTCTATTCAACCGAGGTGGAGTCGGTGGCGCGCGGGCACCCGGACGTTCGCGACGTTGCGGTGATCGGCATCCCGGACGAGAAGTGGGGTGAGGCGGTGACCGCGGTGGTGGTTCGAGCCGAAGGTTCCTTGCTGACGCCTGAGGAGCTGATCGCGTGGTCGCGCCGAAGCTTGGCGGGGTTCAAGGTGCCGAAGTCCGTGGAGTATGTCGACGTCCTACCGCGCAATGCCACCGGTAAGGTCCTCAAACGAACGCTGCGCGCTGAACGCACCGGGAGTGAGATGTCTGTACGCCGGTGACGATGCGCTTGTACTCACCCGAGCAACAACGTGATCACCGCGATGGAGGGGATGGACAGCATCGTGCTGATCACCGCGGTATCGCGGGCCAGCACGGTGTTCACACCGAAACGCTGCGAGTAGGTGAACACGTTCTGCGCCGTCGGCAGTGCCGCCACCACGACGAACACCAGGAGAGCGGCACCGGAGGCGTCGAAGAGCAGGCGGGCCGCGGCGTAGGCGATCAGGGGGTGCACGACGGTCTTGGTCAGTGCGGCGAGCCACACGCTGCGCCGTGGACTGGTCTCCCGGTCGAGGACGGAGACCTCCGCCATCGACAGCCCGAAGGCGACGAGGGCGGCCGGCACGGTGCCTGCGGCAAGCAGTGCGACGGGCTCGGCGAGCATCTCCGGCAGCGTCCAGCCCGTGTTCGTGTACAGCAGGGACAGGACGATGCCCACGGCGGCCGCCACGATCAGTGGGTTCCGGATGACGCCGAGAACGAGTTCGCGCACCAGGGGGCCGATGTTGCTGCCGGCATCCGCGGCGTCCCGGCGGGCCTTGCGGGTGGTCACGTCCAGCAGTAGGACGGTGGCCGGACCGTACAGGGCGACCTGGAAGATGATCACCGGGAGTGAGGCGGTCGGGTCGTCGAGGACGTGGGTGGTGATGGGCACGCCGAGGTTCGAGCCGTTGCAGTAGGAGCAGGCGAGCATCGTGATCAGGCTGTCGGACGTCGGCCGGCGGGCGAGGAAGCGGTAGCCCAGGAATCCGACGGCCCCGGCGAGCAACGTGCTGATGACCACGATGGCGAGGTTCTCGCCGAAGACGGTGGCGAGGTCGGCCTCGCGCAGGAAGTTGATCAGCAGTGCGGGGGTGGCGAGGTAGAACACGAACATGTTCAGCGCGTACACCGCATTCGGTCCGAGCAGTCTGCGGCGGCCCACCAGGTAGCCGAGCGCGATGATGATCACCACCACCATGAACCCACTCAGAACGTTAAGCATGTGCACCATTAGATCAGGCCGGTGACCGCCCCCGACGATGCGGGGGAGGTGACCGGCCTGCTGCGGTGAGGAGGGCTGGTGTCAGCGGTTGTAGACCACGTACGACTTCGCCCACTTGTCGCAGATGTGCTGGCGGTGCGGGTCGCGGGCGATGAGCACGCCGAGGGCGGCGTAGATCGCGATGGATGCGATATTGCCGATGAAGGGGATCCATCCGACGACGATGCCCGCGAGGTACCAGCTGTTACGGATGAAGGAGTCCTTCGCGGAGATGACACGGCCGTCGGCGTCGACGACCTTGATACCCAGGGCCATCTTGCCCAGCGTGCGACCCGCGGTGGTCTCCATGCCGACACGGTAGGCGAACCACAGGACAAGGGAGAGCAGTGAGTAGAGGTAGAAGTTGCCGAGGTCGAGCTCGGGCTCGACACCGACCTGGCCTGCGTCCAGCCAGGCGGAGTAGTCGTCCATCCACGACATGAAGCCCGGGGCGATGAAAATCGCAGCCAGGACGACGGCCACGAGGAAGAAGAGGAGGCCGTCCAGCAGGAAGGCGCCCAGCCGTCGACCCGCCCCCGGGTACGCGTTGGAGGGGACGAGGCTGTTCGGGTCGTAGGCCTGCTGACCGTAGCCGAAGTCCTGGTTGGGGTACTGGGGCAGGCCACCCTGCCCGGTGTAGTCACCGTAGGAGGGCATGCCGCCGGTGTGCTCGTTGCGATCCTCGGGGGAGTTGTTCGGGTTGTACGGGTTCGTCATGTGGCCTTTCACGGTGTGTATGGACGTCTCAGGGTAACACCCCGTCGACGGGTACGACTGAACCCCGCCTCCGGCACAGGGCCGGGACGGGGTTCAGAAGGTCTTAGTTAAACGCGCGCTGCTGCTACGTCGGAGTCCGAGGCAGGATCAGCGGCTGTGGAACGGCAGGAGAGCCATTTCACGGGCGTTCTTGATCGCGGTGGCGACCTCGCGCTGCTGGCGGGGGGTCAGGCCGGTGACGCGGCGGCCACGGATCTTTCCGCGGTCGGAGATGAACTTACGCAGCAGTGCGTAGTCCTTGTAGTCGACGGTCTCGATGCCCTCGGCCTTGAGCGGGTTCTTCTTCGGGCGGCGGGCCTGCTCGAGCCGCGCCTTCTTGTGATTGGTGCGCTTCACGGTAGTTGCTCCCTTTTACCAGCTGGACTTGCGAACGCCGGGCAGCTCACCGCGGTGAGCCATCTCGCGGACGCGGACACGGGACAGACCGAACTTGCGGAGGTAACCGCGGGGACGGCCGTCGGCGGCGTCACGGTTACGAACACGCACGGGGGCGGCGTCGCGCGGCTGACGGTTCAGCTCGAACTGAGCCTCGGCACGCTGGTCGTCGGTGGAGTTCGGGTTCTTGATGATCGCCTTGAGCTCGGCACGGCGCTCAGCGAAGCGAGCGACGATTTCCTTACGCTGCTCGTTCTTCGCGATCTTGGACTTCTTAGCCATAGATTAACGCTCCTCGCGGAACTCGACGTGCTTCCGGACGATCGGATCAAACTTCTTGAGCGTGATCCGGTCCGGGTTGTTCCGCTTGTTCTTGCGGGTCACGTAGGTGTAACCGGTGCCCGCGGTGGACTTCAGCTTGATGATGGGGCGGATATCGTTACGTGCCATCAGATCTTCTCCCCACGTGCGCGGATCTTGGCGACGACGGCTTCAATGCCGTTCTTGTCGATGGTCTTCAGGCCCTTGGTGGAGACGTTCAGCGTGATGGAACGACCCTCGGAGGGCAGGTAGAACGAACGGCGCTGGATATTCGGGTTCCAGCGGCGGTTCGTGCGGCGGTGCGAGTGCGAGACGGTTTTGCCGAAACTCGGCTTCCGACCCGTGACCTGGCAATGTGCCGACATGGGTATCTTTCTCCTTCCGCCCGCGTAAGCGGTCCCTCGTGCCGCGCCGACAGTGGAGGACACCACTGCGAAAACCCACATCTAGACGGGATGTGGGGCCGGGGCACTGTCTGGGGCCGATCGCGCGTGCGATGACGTTTACTAAGACAACAGCGTTGCACGACACTACCCCATGGTGGCGTGCAGGCATAATCGTTGTGGGGGAGAGGTCCGGGCCGGCCGGCGATTTTCCACCACGGGTGTGCAGGGGATAGGATGACAGATCGTGTTGCGCCCTGCATGTCGTCATTTCTGCACGGACGCGCCCACACTCCAAACCCGACCCAGGCACGACCTGCCGTGCCGGGCACCGACTCCGGTGTCCGGGGCGAGGGACCGACCTGGCGCACAACCCTGAGGGATTGAGAATGAAGAACGATATCCACCCCGACTACCACCCGGTGGTCTTCAAGGACGCCAGCACTGGCCACCAGTTCCTGACGCGTTCCACCGCCACCTCCGACCGCTCCGTGGAGTGGGAGGACGGCAACGAGTACCCGCTGATCGTCGTTGACGTCACCAGCGAGTCCCACCCCTTCTGGACGGGTGCACAGCGTGTCATGGACACCGCCGGTCGCGTCGAGAAGTTCCAGCGTCGCTACGGCAACCGTGTTCGCCGTACCAAGAAGAACGAGGAGGGCTAAGAAATGGCAGTTCCGAAGCGCCGTCTTTCCCGCGCCAACACCCACCACCGCCGTTCGAACTGGAAGTCCGACAACGTCGCACTCCAGACCGCGAAGATCGACGGCAGTGAGGTCCAGATCCCTCGTCGCCTGATGAAGGCCGCGAAGCTGGGTCTGGTCGATCTCGACTAGTTCGCGACCACGTTCGCGCACTACCCGGACGCCCCCGCCGACACTGTCGGCGGGGGCGTCCTCGCGTCTTCTGCCGTACCGCCCCCGCGGGAGCCTCTTACGTTGCATCCTGGCAATGTTCCCGCGTCCGTGCTGTTCGCCGCGCATGCTAGTTCGAGTCGGTTGACGGTTCCCTGTCAGTTGACTGTGGTTTCGGCATAGCGGTGTCGTTTCCGCGTGGTCCTGGTGCAGAATGGCGGGATGAAGATTCTTGTTGTCGACGACGATCAGACGGTAAGGGACTCTCTACGTCGCTCTCTCACGTTCAACGGCTACGACGTAGCTTCGGCGGGAGACGGTGACGACGCCCTCCGTCAGATTCGTCAGGAGTCACCGGACCTGGTGATCCTCGACGTCGAGCTCGAGGGGGTCGACGGCCTCACAGTGTGCCGCGACCTCCGAAGTGCCGGAAACGACGTCCTTATACTCATGCTCTCCGAAAGTACCGATGTCTCCGACCGTGTGACGGGCCTCGACGCCGGGGCGGACGACTTCATGTCGAAGCCGTACGCCCTCGAGGAGGTGCTCGCCCGGGTGCGCTCCCTGCACCGTCGGTCCGTGCGTACCGCCGTCGCCAAGAGCGTCGAGGTCAAGCCCCTCGCCTTCGAGGACCTGTCGCTGAACCCGGAGACCCGTGAGGTCAGCCGCGGTGACCGGAAGATCAGCCTGACCCGTACCGAGTTCGCCCTGCTGCAGCTGCTGATGCGCAACCAGCGCAAGGTGCTCAGCCGCACGAAGATCCTCGAGGAGGTCTGGGGCTACGACTTCCCGACGTCCGGTAACGCCCTGGAGGTCTACATCGGCTACCTGCGTCGTAAGACGGAGGACGGTGGGGAGTCCAGGGTCATCCACACCGTGCGCGGCGTGGGCTACGTGCTGCGCGACGACGCGCCGTAAACCCTCCTGCTGGCAGAATGCTGAGTGCGCGCCCCACGCTTGCCGTGTGTGGCGCGCACACGTTCCGATCACACTGTCAGGCGGCGCGGACGGGACGTCAATCTGGGTCAGCCATAATTAGTTACGTCAGAACATAGTTGAGTCAGCCGACGGGACACGCCGGCGAAGGAGAGTCAGATGTCCGGGGAAGATCGGAACGGCAACGACTACAACGGCGCAGGCGGCCCCGCCGGCGTAGGCGGATCACACGAGGCGGGGACCGACGCCTGGGGGAGGACCTCACCGGACTACCGGCAGGGCGCGCCCGACGGGCAGTCCGGCTTCTCCGACCCCGGCGCACAGCAGCGACACTGGGAGGCGCTGTCCAGCCAGTACCCCAGCAACGAGGGGATGCCCGGCTACCCCGTGGCAGGGCCCGAACTTCCCACGGGCGGCGCGCCTGCGGCGACGAAGGACTCTCCCCGCAGGTTCTCCACCCCGGTGGTCGCCGCCCTGGTGCTCGCGGTCGGTGTCGCTTCGGCGGCCGTCACCGCCGGCATCGTCCAGAACGGCGACAGCAGCTCCGGCGTCACGTCCTCCCTGAACAGCTCGGGCAGCGGTGAGAGGGAGAACACCTCCGACCCCGACCCGGGAACGGTGGAGGACGTCGCCTCGAACGTGCTCCCCAGTGTCGTTTCCATCCAGGTCACCACCCAGCAGGGTGGTGCTGAGGGTTCCGGTTCGATCATTAGCTCCGACGGGCTCATCCTCACCAACAACCACGTCGTCTCCGGCTCCGACGAGGGCGAGATGACCGTCACCACCAACGACGGGCGCCAGCTGCAGGCCGACGTCGTCGCCACCGACCCCCAGACCGACCTCGCCGTGGTCAAGGCCAACGGCGCCGACGACCTGCAGCCCATCGCCATCGGCGACTCCGACTCCCTCCAGGTCGGCGAGACCGTGGTAGCCGTGGGCTCGCCGCTCGGCCTGTCCTCGACCGTGACCACCGGCATCGTATCGGCGATGAACCGTCCCGTGCAGGCCGGCGGTGAGGACGGCGGCGAGGCGTCGCTGATCGACGCCATCCAGACCGACGCCGCCATCAACCCGGGCAACTCCGGCGGCGCCCTGGTCAACCTCCAGGGTGAGCTCGTCGGCATCCCCTCGGTGATCGCCACCCTCGGCGGCGAGATGGGCGGGGAGTCCGGGTCGATCGGCCTGGGCTTCGCCATCCCCTCCAACCAGGCGGAGGACACCGCCCAGCAGCTCATCGACAACGGTTCGGCCACCCACCCGGTCATCGGGGCGACGGTCAACACCGGCACCGAGACCTCCTCCAACGGGGCCGAGATCGTCAAGGTCGTCGGCGGCGGTCCGGCGGCAGACGCCGGGATCCGCGACGGCGACATCGTGACCAAGGTCGACGACCGGATCGTGGACAGCGGCGTGAGCCTCATCGCCGCCATCCGGTCCCACAACGTCGGAGACGAGGTCACGCTGACCGTCACCGACGGTAACGGTGGCAATGAACGGGAGATCGGTGTGACGCTGTCGGCGTCCGAGGACGACTAGTCCGCGACCATTCAACCCCCTAGACCTATACAGCGGGCCGTTCTCCGGATACCGTTGACGGGACCCCGCACACCGCGACGGGCTGAGAAGTACCTGAGGAGCTCACCATCATGTCCCAAGAACACTATGTCGACACCGACGAGACCGAAGACTCGGCCGGTGTGATCACCGTGCCGGGCATCGAGGACTTCGCCCGCGTGGAGCAGGAGTCGATCGAACGCCTCGACGCCGAGATCACCGAGCCGGGGGACGAGGTCTTCCGCTCCATGGACATCCAGGAGAACGGCCGGGAGTCGAACAACCCGCGCCATTCCCTGCTGCACGCCCTCGTGGTGATCGTCACCGACCATCCGGACGACGCAGACCAGTCCGGTGAGCTCGTGGCGGAACTCCTCGCCGAGGAGGACTACATGGTGGACGCGGTGCTCACCGTCGAGTCCGGCAAGTCCGCGGTCCGCCAGGCACTGGAGACCGCCGTCGTCGGCGGCGCGGACCTGGTCATCACCGTCGGCGGCACCGGCGTCAGCCCCAGGGACAAGGCACCGGAGGCCACCAAGGCGGTCCTGGACAAGCGGATCCCGGGTCTCTCCCAGGCACTGCGGTCGTCCGCGCTGGCCTGCAACGCCGTCGACGGCGGGCTGTCGCGTGGTGTGGCGGGGGTGTCCGGGTCCACCGTGGTGGTGAACCTCGCCGCCACGCGCGGTGCGATCCGCGACGGAATGGCCACGCTGTGCCCTCTGGTGCGCCACGTCATCGCGGACCTCAGCAGGGCATGAGACGCCGTCGTAGGACGGGCGTGCTGGGCAAGGGGCATGCCCCGGACCTCGATCTGGACATCAACCTGGGCAGCCAGGGAAGCAGGGAAAGGCCGGACGCACAGCGTCCGGCCGATGACGGGGGATTCGGGGAGGATTTCTGGGAGGGTCAGCGCCCTCCCCACTGGTGACGCGAAAGGGGGTCAGCGTGCCGAGTGCCGTCCGCCGGTCTCGGTCGAGCTGCCGGTGGAGTCAGCGGTGCCGGTGGTGCCGGTGGTGTCGGGGATCTCGCCGGCGAGCCCGTTGGACGCGGAGGTGAGGCCGCTCTGGTTCGCCAGGAGGTCACGGATCTCGACCAGCAGGTCCACCTCGGAGGCCACGGTCTCCTCCGGGTCGATGCCCTTACGCCGGGCGTTGAGTTCGTTGAGCTTGTTCATCGGGGCGACGAGCAGGAAGTAGACCACGCCGGCGATGATCAGGAAGTTGATCGCCGCGGTGATGATCGCACCCAGGTCGATCTGGGTGCTCTCCATGCCGGAGCGCAGCTGGAACTTCAGCCCGTCGACCTCCGTGCCGCCGAAGCAGTTGATTAACGGCTGGATCAGGGAGTCCGAGATGGCGGTGACGATGGCGGTGAACGCCGCACCGATGATCACGGCGATGGCGAGTTCCATCACGTTTCCGCGGGTGATGAAGTCTTTGAAACCCTTGAGCATGATGCTCTCCTTGTGCTGGTTGAACCGGGTGATGTTGGTCGGTCTACCGGTGGTCCCGGCTGGCCGTGGTGGTCGGGAAGCTGCCCGAGTCGGTCACGACGCACTCGACCGAGATGTCCAGCTGGGTGCGGGGGACGTCGACCCCGAATTCCTCGTGGTCCACGACTGCCACAATTCTGCCAGTTTTCGCGGCGCCGGTGACGTCGACGAGCGTGCGGTCGTAGAATCCGCCGCCCTGCCCCAGACGTGTGCCGTCACGGTCGACGGCGAGTGCGGGGATGACCAGGGCGTCTAACCTGGTTGTCAGTTCCAGGGTGGATATCGGTGCCGGAACCTCCGGTGTTTCCTCAGGTTCTGTGATCCCGAACGCACCGGTGCGCGTGGAGTGTTCGCCCTGGTAGGGCAACCAGGTCAGCGGACGTGCGGGGCCGGCGACCACCGGCAGCCAGACCTCGTGGCCGGCGTCACGCAGGACGTCCGGGAGTGCCGCCCCGCCGGGTTCGCCCGGCAGTCCGGCGAAGGCGGCCACGGCCCCGGGGCAGGACGCGCGGGCGGCGTCCTGCAGCAGCGCCAGGAGGTTCGCCGCGATGGCGGCGTCGCGGCGGCTGCGTTCCTCCTCGGGGACCGCGCCGCGTGCCGCGCGGACGCGGGCACGCACCGCACGCTTCGCGGTTGCGGTGGTGTTTGTCACGGCGTCGTCACCCATAGGCCCTGATGGTAATACCTCCGGGGGTGGTGGCGGTGAGGCCGGCGTGCCCGTTTTTCGGGCCACGGTGTGTTCTCGCCCGGCCAACTGGGGGTGACGCCTGTAGGATTCGTGTCATGGCAACTACCAACTCAACTGCTCCCTCCGGCTCTCCAGACGTCGTCGCCGACGGCGTTCCCACCGGTGGGATCCGAACTGTCGTGGTACCTGCCGCAGGCCTGGGCACCCGTTTCCTGCCTGCCACCAAGACAGTTCCCAAAGAACTCCTCCCTGTCGTCGACACCCCCGGAATTGAACTGATCGCCAAGGAGGCCTCCGAGGCCGGCGCGTCCCGTCTCGCGGTGGTCACCTCACCCCGCAAGCAGGGGATCATGGCCTTCTTCGACCGCGACGAGCTCCTGGAGGACACCCTCGAGTCCCGCGGCAAGACCGACCAGCTCAACAAGGTCCGCGCCGTCAACGAGATGATCACCGCGGTGTCGGTGAACCAGGACCGCCCGCTGGGCCTCGGCCACGCCATCGGCTGCGCCGAGGACGCCCTCGACGAGGACGAGGACGCCTTCGCCGTTCTGCTCCCGGACGACCTCGTGCTGCCGTTCGGCGTGATGAACGAGATGATCGAGGTGCGTAAGCGCCTCGGCGGCACCGTGCTGTGCGGGTTCGAGGTGCCGGAGGACGAGGTCTCGAACTACGGCGTCTTCGAGGTCGCCGAGCCGGACGACGAGCTCGGCGACCAGGTCCGCCGGGTGACCGGCATGGTCGAGAAGCCGGACGCGGCGGACGCGCCGTCCAACATCGTCGCCACCGGCCGCTACCTGCTCGACCGCTCGATCTTCGACGCGCTGCGCCGCACCGAGCCGGGCAAGGGCGGGGAGATCCAAGTGACCGACGCGATCGCGAAGCTGATCGAGGAGGGCCACCCGGTCCACGTCTACGTGCACCGCGGCAACCGCCATGACCTGGGCAACCCGGGTGGTTTCATCCGCGCCTGCGTGGACTTCGCGCTGGACGACCCGTCCTACGGACCGTCGCTGGAGAAGTGGCTGGAGCAGCGACTCGACAAGTGACCCTGGCAGGACTTCTCGACGGTGGTGCCCGACATGGGCGCCACCTTCTGCTGTTGTGGGGTGTCGAGGCGGTAGAGTCTGCACGAGTAGAACCTGCACGTACACCCCGACTTCCCCTACCGAGACACCGTGAGGACGGCCCACGTGAGAACTGTTGAGGAGCAGCTGGCCACGGTCAGCGCCGCGGCAGTAACACCGGAACCGGTGCGCACCGCGATTTCAGAGGCACTGGGTCTGCGGTGCGCCGAACAGGTCGAGGCGGAGGTCTCCGTCCCCGGCTTCGACCAGGCCGCCGTGGACGGCTACGCGGTGCGTTCCGTGGACGTCCGCCACGCCGGCAGCGTGGACCCGGACGTGCCGTCCGCCCGGCTGCCCGTGGTCGGCGACGTCGGTGCGGGCTCGCACCGTCCGGTACGTCTGCAGCCGCGCCAGGCGGTGCGGGTGCAGGCCGGCGCGCCGATCCCCACCCTCGCCGACGCGGTGGTCCCGCTGGACTGGGCGGAGGACGACGGGCGTCGCACCGAGGCCCTGCGTCCGGTGGCCGGCGGCCAGTTCATCCACCGCGCGGGGTCCGACGTGCAGCCCGGCGACGTGGTCGTGGAGCAGGGTTCGGTCATCGGCGCCGCACAGGTGGGCCTGCTGGCCGCGGTCGGACGTTCCAAGGTGCTGGTCTACCCGCGGCCGCGGATGGCGGTGCTGACCTTCGGTCCGGAACTGGTCGACATCGACCGTGAGCCGGGGCTGGGACAGGTCCACGACGTGAACTCCTATGCGCTGGCCTCGGCCGGACGCGAGGCCGGGGCGGACGTCAACCGGCTCGGCATCGTCGGCGGTGAGGACCGTCGGCTGCGCGACATCATCGAGGGCCAGCTGATCCGTTCGGAGATCCTGGTGATCTCCGGGGGAGTGGGCGGTGCGTCCAGTGACCGGTTGCGCGAGATCCTGTCGGGCATGGGTGAGCTGGACGTCTCACGCGTGGCGATGCACCCGGGTTCGGTGCAGGGCTTCGGCATCCTTGGCGCAGACCGGGTGCCCACGTTCCTGCTGCCGTCGAACCCGAGTGCCGCGCTGGTGGCGTTCGAGGTGATGGTGCGTCCGCTGGTGCAGATCCTGCGTGGTCAGCGGCAGTCGATGCGTCGGGTGGTCAAGGCGCGCACCATCGCCGGGCTGGAGTCCGCCCCGCACCGTCGGGGTTTCATCCGCGCCCAGCTGATGCGCGACCGGGAGACCCGCGAGTTCCTCGTGGACCCGTTGGGTGCCACCGCCGGCGGGGAGCCCACGCACCTGCTCGGCAGCCACGGCCAGTCGAACTGCCTGATCGTGGTGCCCGGTGACCGCACGCGCGTCGAGCCCGGCGAGGTCGTCGACGTGATGTTCCTGACGAACAGGGTGTGAGGACACCCGTGTTCCTCACCGGCCGGTCGGTCCGGCACCCGGGCTGGCCCGCCACGACCCCCTCCCTGCCCACCGCACTGGGGCAGGTGCGCCTGCGGCCGTTGTCCAGGCGCGACGGGCGGCACTGGGCGGAGTTCCGCAACGCCGACGAGCATCTGCTGCGCCCGGTCGAGCCCACGGTGCCGGGGCCGTGGTGGGAGTCCCACACCCGCGCGGTGTGGCGGCGCAACTACGCGGGCCTGACGTCCCTGGCGGTGGAGGGGCACCTGCTGCCCTTCGCCATCGAGGTCGACGGTGCGTTCGCCGGCCAGTTGACCCTGGGCAACGTGCAGCACGGTGTGGTCTGCAGCTGCTGGATCGGCTACTGGGTGTACTCCGGGTTCAGTGGCTCCGGCGTCGCGACGGCCGCGGTGCGGCTCGGCGTGGAACACGCGGTGACGCAGGTGGGCATGCACCGGGTGGAGGCGACCGTGCTGGAGTCGAACGTCTCGTCCCGCCGCGTGCTGGAGAAGGTGGGTTTCCGGCAGGAGGGGCTGCTGCGGCGCAACCTGCACATCAACGGTCAGTGGCAGGACCACCTGCTGGTGGGGTTGACGGCGGAGGAACGGCGCGGGCTGTAACGGAACCGACCTGAACCGACACGGTGCGGCGCGCCTGCGTCCCCGCGGGGGCGGTGGCACGTATCGTCGGGTCAGTATCTATTCCCTGCTCGTAGATCTTCGTGTAGACCCCCGTGTAGACCCTGTCGTCGGTGAAAGGAAAGGCCGCTAGTGTTCGGCTCCCTCAGCTCTCTGATCCTGATCGCGGTCGTCTGGCTTCTTCTGCTCGCGCCCCTGTTCCTGCGTAACCAGTCCCCGGTGCGCCGTACCTCCACGGCCCTGTCGGAGACGCGTGTGCTGCATGAGGGCGGTTCGGAGATCTCCAGGCCGCGGAAGCGCCCGTTGCCTGCGGAGTCGCTGTACCACGCCGATGTCGACGAGGACATCGAGCTGGTCGAGGCGGAGCCGGAGAGGGTGATCATCGACGACACCGGGCGTGACGTGCCGGGGATCATCGAGGGTGAGGTCGTCGGTTACCGTCCGCTCGACGAGGAGGACACCGGCGAGTTCGCCCCGGTCGCGCCGGACGACGAGACGCCGGACGCCGTCGCGGAGGACGACGACGCCTACAGCGTCGAGGTGGTTGCCGACGAGGCCGAAGACGCCGGGGACGCCGAGTTCGTCGAGGCTGAGGCCGTGGAGCCGGTCGAGACCCTCGAGGCACTGGATGAGCCGGCCGACGAGCAGCTCACCGACCCGGACGCCGAGTCCACCGCGGGTCGCTTCACCAGCATCCCGGCGGCGTACCTGCGTGGCGGCGACATCGACGTGTCGGTGGGCACCGGCGAGCACCCGGTCGACGACGAGGGTTACCCCGCCGACGCCGCTGACGCCGGGGACGCCGATGTCCTCGACGACGCCTACGGTGACGGTGAGCTCACGGCGGAGGAGCTGGACTACGCGGCGGCCCGCCGTGGTCGTGGCTTCTACGACCCGGAGACCTCGCAGCGTCTGGTGGAGGCCCGTCAGACCCGCCGGAAGCGTGTGCTGTGCGTGCTCGCGGCATTGTGCGTGGTCTCGGTCGTGGCCGCGGTCGTCCTCGGCGGCGCGGTGTGGGTGGCCGTGGTGGCCACTGTCGCCATGTCGGGCGTGTACCTGTACTACCTGCGTCGTCAGGTGGTGGAGGAGGCGAAGCTGCGTCGTCGCCGGATCGCCCGGATGCGTCGTGCCCGCCTGGGTGTGCGCAACACCGACGACCGTGAGCTCGGCGTCCCCGACCGGCTGCTGCGTCCCGGTGCGGTGGTGCTGGAGAGCGACGACGCCGACCCTGAGTTCGCCGACCTCGACTACACCGCCTACGCGGAGTGCGACGAGTACGACGGCTACGACGGGTACGAGGAGTACGACGACTACTACGACGAGCGGGGTCCCCACATCCGTGCGGTGTAGCGGCACCGGGGGAGTTAAGATGACGTCATCATGAACAATCCTGCCTTCCGCGATGCGGCCCTCCTCGTCCTGCGTGTCGCCCTCGGGGTCGTCTTCATCGCCCACGGGTGGGACAAGGTCTTCCAGGTGGGGGTGGACCAGACGGCCCAGCAGTGGGCGTCGATGCACATCCCGCAGCCCACGTTGTCGGTGTGGGTGGTGTCGGTGGTGGAGATGCTTGGCGGCGCGCTCGTGTTGCTGGGCTTCCTGACCCCGGCGGCAGCCGGCGTGCTGGCCCTGGACATGGTCGCGGCGTTCTACTTTGTGCACCTGGGCAACGGACTGTTCGTCGCCGACGGTGGCGGGGAGTTCGTCATCGTGCTCTTCGCCGCGTGCGTAATGCTCATCGTCTTCGGTGCCGGGCGGGCGAGCCTCGACAAGGCGCTCTCGCGGTTCGGGTGACGTCGGTGGAGGATCCCTACGACGTCCACGCCGCGGTGCGCGCGGCCCTGTCCGCCGAACTCGACGGGGAGGACGCGCCGTCCGGCGTGGACGACGACATGATCGAGACGCACCTCTCCGCCTGTACGGACTGCAGTGAGTGGTTCGCCGCGGCGAGTGACCTGAACCGTCGGCTGCGTATGTCGCTGGCGTCCTCGACGGGCCCCGCGCAGGACGCCCCGGGGGAGGCGAGCGAGCTGGCGGCGTCGATGGTGCGCCTGGCCGACGAGACGCCGCAGCTGTCGCACCGGCTGCGCAACCGCTCACTGCCGTTGGTGCTCAGCCGACTGGCGATGGTGGCCGTGGCGCTGTGCTACATCGCCTGGTCGGTGCTGCTGCTCACCGGTGCCGCGGGCACCGGTGCCGGGGCGGCGGACGGTCCGGGTGGGGCGGTGGGCAACGCCGGCGACCCGGACGTGGCCTCGTTGTCGGTGGACGCTGCGGCGGTGCGCCTCGCACTCGCCGCCGGGTTGCTGTGGGGCGCGGCGCGGCCGCGCTCGGCGCCGGGCCTGCTGCCGGTGTTCCTGGCGTTGTGGGGGTTCGGAGCGGGGTTCGCCACCCGCGACGTGGTGCTGGGGCTGCTGGACGGTGCGGTGGACGTGACGATGGTCGCCGGCCTGCTGCTGCACCTGGCGGCGTGTGCGGCGTTGATCGGGGTGTGGTTGTCGCGCAACCACGCCGTGGCCCCGCTGCGGCAGTCCCTGCGCGGGCTGTCGGCCCGTCCGGTCAGCTACAGCCCGGACGACGTGCAGGCGAACTCCAGCTGGCGACCGGGAGACCCCGGCGACTCAGGTCCAGCCGGGCAGCCACATCCGTAGCTGCCACTGTTCGTCGGTGATCGGCATGCCGGTGAAGATGGGCAGGAAGAACAGGAACATCCACACCACCAGCACCAGGTAGGCCACGGCGACGAGCATGCCCGTGCGCTCCAGGACGAGGACGCGCAGCTCGCCGACGACGCCCACCTGGCCGGACGCCGCGGCGTCCGGCACGTCCCGCGCCGTCTTTCGCAGCGACCATCCGGAGACCTGGCCCAGGCACAGGGCCAGCCCGATGATGAGGAAGGGCGCCAGGTTCGTGGCGTAGAACAGGTACATCTGCCGGTCCACGTTGAGCAGCCACGGCAGGAAACCGGCGGCGTAGCCGACGACCGGCACCAGCCAGCGCATGTCGCGGCGTCCGATCAGGCGCCACAGGCCCCACAGCAGCACCGGTACGGAGAGCCACCACATCGCCGGCGTACCGATCAGCAGCACGGTCTCGCGGTGCCCGTCGGCGGTGGTGGAGGAGTGGTAGAGCAGGGCGCGGGTGGTCGCCAGCCAGTCCCACGGCTTGGACTCCCACGGGTGGTGGTGGCCGTTGGAGTTGGTCAGTTCGGAGTGGAAGCCCAGCACGGACACGTGGTAGTAGATGAAGTTCAGCCAGGTGTCCGGCAGGAAGTCCAGTCCCCAGGACGCGATCTGGTCGTTGCCGGCCTCGGCCTCGTGGCGGAAGACCCCGGTCTCCGAGGCGAACCAGGACCGCCAGGACAGCAGGTACACGACCAGCGGTGCGAGCACGATCGAGGCGAAGCCGGGCAGGCAGTCGCGGCCCACGGTGCCGAGGAAGGGACGTTCCACGCCGAAGCGACGGCGACGCCACCAGTCCAACGCCACCACGGTGACCCCGAAGAAGGCCATGTAGTACAGCCCCGACCACTTCACCGCCAGGGCGCAACCCAGGGCGACGCCGGCGGCGAAGCGCCACCAGCGGAAGCCCAGGCGCGGGCCCAGTGGACGGTCGCCGATGCGTCCTTCGGCCAGGACGCGGCGGAAGCGCCGCTCCATCTCGCCGTGGTCGCGCAGCAGCAGGTACACGGCGAGGACGACGAAGAACACCTGGAAGTGGTCGAGCATCGCCGAACGTCCGGTCACGAAGAGGATGCCGTCGCACAGGGCCAGGACGCCGGCGGACAGGCCGACCCAGTCGGAGCCGCTGAGGCGGCGGGCGGTGGCGGCGATCAGCAGGATCACGCCGACCGCCAGCAGTGCCACCACGATGCGCCAGCCCCACGGGTTGTTGCCGAACACGGCCATGCCGAGTGCCTCGAGGTGCTTGGCCAGGGGCGGGTGCACGATCAGCCCGTAGCCGGGGTTGTCCTCGATGCCGCCGCGCACGATCTGCCACGACTGCGGCACGTAGTGCTTCTCGTCGAAGACGGGGGTGCCGTCGTCGGTGGGGTGCGACAGCCACGGCAGTCGGCTGAGCAGGCCCAGCACGCCCAGGGTCGCCAGGATCGTCCACCAGCGCCGGGGACCCCGCTGGGGACGCTGCCGCGGTGCGGCGGCGGTGGCGGTGGTGGCTGGAGTCTGCGTCACAGTGGGCAATCCTATACGTCGCGGCCCGGGGTTCCGCCCCCGGCGGGTAGGCTCTGGTGACCATGCAGGAGAACACCCCGGACCCCCGGACCGTGACCACCGTGACCACCGTGCTGCAGCGCGCCGCCGGGCGGCGTCCCCTCGCCGGCGGTGGGGTGATCCTGGCGGCGACGCCGCTGGGCGACCCGTTGGACGCGTCCATCCGGTTGATCGACGCCCTGGGCAGCGCCGACGTGGTCGCCGCCGAGGACACCCGGCGGACCCGCGCACTGGCGGACGCCCTGGGCGTGGAGATCACCGGTCAGGTGGTCTCCAACTTCGACCACAACGAGGCCGACCGGGCCGCCGGACTGGTGGAGCGTGCCGCCGCGGGGGCGCGGGTCCTGGTGGTCACGGACGCGGGCATGCCCTCGGTCTCCGACCCGGGGTTCCCGCTGGTCCAGGCGGCGCAGGACGCCGGGGTGCCGGTCACGTGCCTGCCCGGCCCCTCGGCGGTGCCGACCGCGTTGGCCCTGTCCGGGGTGGGTGTGGGGCACTTCGCCTTCGACGGTTTCGCCCCTCGTAAGGACGGTGCGCGGCGCCAGTGGCTGGAGTCGGTGCGCGACTCGACCCGGGCGGTGAGTTTCTTCGAGTCACCGCACCGTCTGGCGGCCACGCTGGCCACCGCGGCGGAGGTCTGCGGGGCGGACCGGGAGGCCGCGGTGTGCCGCGAGCTCACGAAGACCTTCGAGGAGGTCGTCCGCGGGCCGTTGGGTGAGCTGGCGCAGTGGGCGTCGGACGGGGTGAAGGGCGAGATCACGGTGGTGATCTCCGCGTCGGCCGGCGGCACCGACAAGTCCCCGGAGGACCTGGTCGACGAGGTCGAGGAGAAGGTGGCCCAGGGGCTGCGTCTCAAGGACGCCAGCCGCGAGGTCTCCGCAGCGCACGGGGTGTCGCGTCGGGAGCTCTACGAGGCGGTCCTGGCGGCGCGCCAGGTGTGACCGGGCGGACACACCCTCCGGGGTGACCGGGCCCCGTGTCCGGGGAGTATGGCAGAGTGGTCTGCATGTCCGTTTCAGAAGAGAACCCACAATCAGACGATATCGGCCCCCCGGGCACCGACGCTGACGGTGCCCCGTTCACGGATCCCGGTCTCAACATGGAGAAGATCTCTCCTGTCGCCACCGAGGACATGCTGCCGCCCCCTGCCGAGGACGAGAACGCGAAGGTCGACAAGACCGTCACCGGTTTCGCCGCGGTGATCGTGCTCGCGGTCGTGGTCTGGGGTCTGGTCGCCCCGGACAGCTTCTCCTCCTTCGCCGACGCGGCGCTGGACTTCATCGTCACCGACTTCGGCTGGGTGTACATCATCGCCGGCTCGGTGTTCGTGTTCTTCATCCTGTACGTGGCCCTGAGCAAGTTCGGCAACATCCGGCTGGGCCAGGACGACGAGCGGCCCGAGTTCAACGCGGCCAGCTGGATCGCGATGATGTTCGCCGCCGGCATGGGCATCGGCCTGATGTTCTACGGTGTGGCCGAGCCGATGAACTTCTACCGCAACGGTGTGCCCGGGGAGGCGACCGAGAGCAACCCGGTGGCCTTCTCCACCACGTTGTTCCACTGGACGCTGCACCCGTGGGCGATCTACGCGATCGTCGGCCTGGCCATCGCGTACGGCACCTTCCGCCTGGGCCGTAAGCAGCTGCTCAGCTCGGCGTTCATCCCGCTGATCGGCGTGCGCCGTGCCGAGGGCTGGCTGGGCAAGCTGATCGACGTGCTGTCGATCTTCGCCACCGTCTTCGGTACCGCCGCCTCCCTGGGCCTCGGTGCGCTGCAGATCGCCTCCGGCCTGAACGCCACCGACATCGTGGACGACCCGGGCACCGGCTGGCTGCTGCTGATCATCGGTGTGCTCGGCATCTGCTACCTGATCTCGGCCTACTCGGGTGTCGGCAAGGGCATCCAGTACGTCTCGAACTTCAACATGGTCATGGCCGCGATCCTGGCGTTCTTCGTCCTGATCGTGGGCCCGACCGTGGTCATCGCCAACACGATCCCCACCGCCTTCGGCAACTACCTGCAGGAGTTCTTCGGCATGGCCGCCCGCACGGCGGACACCTCGCCGGGCATGGACGAGTGGCTCGCCGGCAACACCCTGTTCTACTGGGCGTGGTGGATCTCCTGGTCGCCCTTCGTCGGTACCTTCATCGCCCGCATCTCCCGCGGCCGTACCGTGCGTGAGTTCATCCTCGTGGTGATGCTCGTGCCCACCGCGGTCTCCGTGGTCTGGTTCTCCATCTTCGGTGGCAGCGCCATCCACCAGGAGAACGCTGGTTCCGAGATCTACGGTGACGGCAACTCGGAGACCATGCTGTTCAACCTGCTGCACGACCTGCCGTTGGGCACCGTCTCCTCGATCATCGCCATGGTCCTGCTCGCCACGTTCTTCATCACCTCGGCGGACTCCGCCTCCACGGTGATGGGCACGATGAGCCAGAACGGCAAGCTCGTCGCCGACCGCAAGGTCACCGTGCTGTGGGGTCTGCTGACCGCACTGATCGCCGTCGTCCTGCTGCTGTCAGGTGGCGACGACGCCCTCAACAGCCTGCAGTCCGTGACGATCATCGCGGCCAGCCCGTTCGTGATCCTCATCTGCTTCCTGTGCCTGTCGATCTACAAAGGTCTGTCGCAGGACCCGCTGTTCCTCGACGAGAAGCAGAAGCGGGCCTTCGCCCTGCGTCTGGCGCGCGAGCGCCGGCACCAGGAGACCGCCGAGGCACGTGCCGCCCGTGAGCGGCGTCGCGGCAAGCGCGGCGACTCCGCGGAGAAGGCCGGCTCGAAGTAGCCGCCGACCGCACTCCGCACGCCGGCGCGCACCAGGGGAAACCGTCCCCGGGTGCGCGCCTTCGTCGTGCCATGGCTTAGTCTGGTCGCATGTCGAAACACGTCCTCACCGCCGTCGCCTGGCCCTACGCCAACGGACCCCGCCACATCGGACACGTCGCCGGGTTCGGCGTCCCCTCCGACGTCTTCGCCCGTTTCCAGCGAATGTCGGGGAACAAGGTGCTGATGGTCTCCGGGACCGACGAGCACGGCACCCCGCTGCTCGTGCAGGCGGAGAAGGAGGGCGTGGGCGTCCAGGAGCTGGCCGACCGCTACAACCGCGTCATCGTGGAGGACCTCGCCGGCCTGGGCCTGTCCTACGACCTGTTCACCCGCACGACCACCCGCAACCACTACGCGGTGGTCCAGGAACTCTTCCGTGGCCTGAACGACAACGGCTACATGCTGCGCCAGACCACCACCGGGGCGATCAGCCCGTCCACCGGGCGTACCCTGCCGGACCGGTTCATCGAGGGCACCTGCCCGTTGTGCGGCGCCACGGACGCCCGCGGCGACCAGTGCGACAACTGCGGCAACCAGCTCGACCCTGCCGACCTCATCGACCCGCGCTCCAAGATCAACGGCGAGACCCCGGACTTCGTGGAGACCGAGCACTTCATGCTCGACCTCCCGGCCGTCGCCGAGGCGCTCGAAGGCTGGCTGACCACCCGTGAGGGCTGGCGTCCCAACGTCCTGAAGTTCTCCCTCAACCTGCTCAAGGACATGCGTCCGCGCGCGATGAGCCGCGACATCGACTGGGGCGTCCCGGTGCCGATCGAGGGCTGGCAGGACAACAACGCCAAGAAGCTCTACGTGTGGTTCGACGCGGTCGTCGGCTACCTCTCCGCCTCCATCGAGTGGGCCTGGCGCTCCGGTGAGCCGGACGCGTGGCGCGAGTGGTGGTCGGACCCGGAGGCCCTGTCCTACTACTTCATGGGCAAGGACAACATCACCTTCCACTCCCAGATCTGGCCGGGTGAGCTGCTCGGCTACGCCGGCAAGGGTGCCCACGGCGGCGAGGCCGGCGAGTTCGGCGAGCTCAACCTGCCGACCGAGGTCGTCTCCTCGGAGTTCCTCACGATGTCCGGCTCGAAGTTCTCCTCGTCGAAGGGCGTGGTGATCTACGTGCGCGACTTCCTGGAGGAGTTCGGCCCGGACGCGCTGCGCTACTTCATCGCCGTCGCCGGCCCGGAGAACATGGACACGGACTTCACCTGGGACGAGTTCGTGCGCCGCATCAACACCGAGCTGGCCAACGGCTGGGGCAACCTGGTCAACCGCACGGTGTCGATGGCGCACAAGAACTTCGGCGAGGTGCCCGCCGCCGGCGAGCTCTCCGCCGAGGACACCGACCTGCTGGAGGACGCCGCCTCGGCGTTCGACACCGTCGCCGAGTGTCTGGAGCACTCGCGGTTCAAGGCGGGCATCGCCGAGGCGATGCGCATCGTGGACCGCGGCAACCAGTACATCGCAGCCCAGGAGCCGTGGAAGCTGGCGAAGGACGAGTCCCAGCGTGAGCGCCTGGCCACCGTGCTGCACACCGCGCTGCAGGTGGTCTCGGACGCGAACACGCTGCTGACCCCGTACCTTCCGTTCTCCGCGCAGCAGGTCTTCGAGACCCTCGGCGGTACCGGCGTGTGGGCCGCACAGCCGAAGGTCGTGGAGGTCACCGACGATTCGCCGCGCACCCCGGTGGGTGTGGGTCTGCCGGCCGAGGGCCGCAGCTACCCGGTGATCATGGGCGACTACGACGACCAGCAGGCCCACTGGGGACGCACCGAGCTCACCGCGGGCACCCCGCTGGCGAAGCCGTCGCCGCTGTTCACGAAGCTGGATCCCGAGCTCGCCGAGACCGGCCCGTCCTGGGCCTCGGTCCAGGCCTCGGCGGAGTAGGCCATGACCTCCGGCACCCGCTTCACCGACCGGCTCCGCGCCGAGCACGCCGACACCTGGGACGCCGCGGTGACCCACCGTTTCGTCCGGGAGCTGTTCGCCGGCACGCTGCCGGACGCGCGGATGGCGGAGTACCTGGTCCAGGACTACCGTTTCGCCGACGGGTTCATGGCGTTGCTCGGCACCGCGGTGGCCACGGCGGACAACTACCCGGCCCGTCGCCGCTTCGCCCAGTTCCTCGGGGAGGTCGCCGGCGACGAGGACACCTACTTCGTCGAGGCGATGGCGGAGCTCGGCGCGCAGGACGGTGAGGGCGGGGCCGCGGTGCCGGACCGTCCGGCGACGGCGGGGTTCCGCCGGCTGTTCGCCGACGCCGCGGCGTCCGGCAGTTATGTCGCGGTGGTCAGCGTGCTGGTGGTGTGCGAGTGGCTGTACCTGGACTGGACCACGCGGCCGGAGAACACCGCCCTGGCACCCGGCGGTCGCCCGGAGCGCCACGTGCACGCCGAATGGGTGCGCCTGCACGACTACCCCGACTTCCACGATCTGGTGGCGTTCCTGCGCGACGAGGTCGACCGGGTGGGGGAGTCGGACCCGCAGACGGCCCGCGAGTACTTCGGACGCACGGTGGACCTGGAGCTGGCCTTCTTCGGGGAGTCCCTGCCGGCCAGCTAGCCTGGGGGCATGTCACGACGTAAGCCCCGCCCCACACCCGTCCCGCCGGAGGCCCTGCGGGCCCTGTTCGACGCGCACACGCACCTGGCGTCCTGCGGTGCGCAGGACGCCGCGGCGGTGCGTGCGGTGATGGACCGCGCGGCGGCGACCGGGGTGGCCGGGGTGTGCACCGTCGGCGACGGGATCGCCGAGGCGGAACTGGCGCTGCAGGCCGCCCACGCCGACGAGCGCGTGGTGGCGGCCTGCGCGGTGCACCCGACGAAGGCCGACGAACTGACCGGGGAGGTCCGCGACCGCCTGCGCGAGCTGGTGGCCGACCCGCGGTGCGTGGCGGTGGGGGAGACCGGCCTGGACACCTACTGGATCACCCACGACCCGGGGAACACCGCCTCCCTGGACGTCCAGGAGGAGGCGTTGCGCTGGCACATGGACCTGGCCGCGGAGGTGGGCAAGCCGCTGATGATCCACAACCGTGAGGCCGACGGCGACCTGATGCGGGTGCTGGCGGACGCCCCGGCGGAGCTACCGGTGATGCTGCACTGCTTCTCCTCGCCGCTGGAGGTGGCCCGTGAGGCTGTCGGGCGCGGTTACTACCTGAGCTTCTGCGGCAACGTGACCTTCAAGCGCAACGAGGAGCTGCGGCAGGCGGCGGCGCTGGTGCCGTCGGACCGTCTGCTGGTGGAGACCGATGCGCCGTACATGATGCCGGAGCCCTACCGGGGCAGCCGCAACGAGCCGGCGTACGTGGGCTACACCGCGCGGTGCGTGGCCGAGGCCCGGGGGATGGACGCGGCGGAACTCGGGGAGTTGGCCACGGCGAATGCACGGCGGTTGTACGGGATCTGAGACGGTGGTGCCCGTGTGACCTGTGGGCCGGGAGTGGCATGCGGGTGTGATCATGGTGACAGAAACGGGGGGAGAAGCCGCGATTTCTTGATCGTGACCCAATCGTTACCGTATCGTGACCAACGTTATTCGATATGGCCTGAACCGCCGCCCCTGATCCGCAGGGTCGACGCCACCGGAGGTAGAAGAGCGCGTGTCCCCCAAGAAGAAGTCCACCCTGCACCGCATCAACAGCACCAGCTCGGTCCCGCTGCGCGCGGCGACCGGCGGCATGCTGGCGGTCCTCGTCGTCGGCGGCACCGTGGTCGCCACGAACCACAAGGACGTCACCCTCGACGTCAACGGTGAGATCATGCAGGCAAGTGCGATGTCGGGGGACATCCGCGGCCTGCTCGAGGACAACGACGTCGACGTCGCCGACCGCGACATGATCACCCCGGGGCTCGACGAGAAGGTCGAGGACAACGGCACCGTGACCGTGCGCTCGGCACGCCAGGTCGCCGTGACCGTGGACGGCCAGCTCAAGGACGTGGACACCACCTCCCTGACCGTCGCCGACCTGCTCTCCGAGCTGGGCTACGGGGAGAACGCCGCCGCCCTGTCCGAGGGCACCGGCACGCAGATCCCGGTCGACGGCATGGAACTCAACATCACCACGCCGCGCGACTTCACCCTCAACGACGGCAACCCCGGCGAGGAGCCGGCGCGACTGTCCCTGGCCGCCGCCACCGTCGGCGAGGCCCTGGAGCTGCGCGGCACCCCGCTCGGCGAGGACGACGTCGTCACCCCGTCCGCCGACACCCCGCTGACCCCCGGCACCCACATCGAGGTCCACCGCGTGACCACCGACGAGGTCACCGAGGAGCGTCCCTTCGACCCGCCGGTCACGGTCAAGGAGGACCCGGACAAGCCCGAGGGCGAGGAGGAGGTCGTCGAGGAGGGCTCCACCGGCCTGGAGAAGGTCACCTTCAAGGTCACCACCACCAACGGCGACGAGACCGGCCGCGACGTGGTCGACCGCACCGAGCTGGAGCCCGCGACCGAGCGCGTCGTGGTCCGCGGCACCAAGAAGGCCTCCTCCGGCTCCTCCGCCTCCGCTGCCGCGGTGGCCGGCGGTTCGGTCTGGGACGAGCTCGTGCAGTGCGAGGCCACCGGCGACTGGTCGGCCAACACCGGCAACGGCTTCTCCGGCGGCCTGCAGTTCACCCCGTCCACCTGGGCAGCCTACGGCGGCACCGAGTACGCCCCCGAGGCGCACATGGCCTCCCGTGAGCAGCAGATCGCCGTGGCCGAGAAGGTCCAGGCGGCACAGGGCTGGGGCGCCTGGCCGGCCTGCACCTCCAAGATGGGGCTGAGCTAACAGCGGTGGTCCGGTTCCCGGCGGGCACGTGGGCTATCCTGGTCAACCGTGGAACATGAGAACAGCACGGGCGTCCGACTGCTCGGCCCCGGCGACATCCGGGAGCTGGCGGCGGAGCTCGACGTCACCCCGACCAAGCGCCTGGGCCAGAACTTCGTCATCGACCCGAACACGGTCCGCCGGATCGTCTCGGCCGCCGAGGTGGGGGAGCATGACCATGTCGTGGAGGTGGGCCCGGGGCTCGGGTCGCTGACCCTGGCGCTGCTGGAGTCCGTCGGACAGGTCACCGCCGTGGAGATCGACAAGCGCCTGGCCGGACGGCTGGAGCAGACCGTCGGCGAGTTCGCGCCCTCGCGTGCCGACGACCTCACGGTGCTCACCGCCGACGCGCTCACCCTGACCGGCGGGGAGATCGCGGAGCCCACCGCGCTGGTCGCCAACCTGCCCTACAACGTCTCCGTGCCGGTGCTGCTGCACCTGCTGGAGGTGTTCCCCAGCATCCGTCGGGTGCTGGTGATGGTGCAGCTGGAGGTCGCCGACCGTCTCGCCGCGGACCCCGGTAGCCGCGTCTACGGGGTTCCCAGCGTGAAGGCCGGTTTCCACGGCCGGGTGCGCAAGGCCGGCACGATCGGCAAGAACGTGTTCTGGCCGGCGCCCAAGATCGACTCGGGCCTGGTGCGCGTCGACCGCTGGGACGACTCCGACCGCCCGTGGCAGGCACAGCTGGAGGAACTGGGGGAGGACGCGCTGCGCCGTGAGGTCTTCGCCGTCACCGACGCCGCCTTCCTGCAGCGCCGCAAGACCTTGCGTGCGGCGCTGTCCGGTTACTTCGGTTCCGGCCCGGCGGCCGAGGAGGTGCTGACCCGGGCGGGCATCGACCCGCGCGAGCGTGGGGAGAAGCTGGACTCCGCAGCCTTCGTGGACCTGGCGGTGGCGTCGTTGGCGGGCAGGAACTCATGACGGTCGGACGTTCCGTCACCGCCACCGCCCAGGGCAAGGTCAACCTGCACCTGGCCGTCGGTGACGCCCGCGACGACGGCTACCACGAGCTGCGCACCGTCTTCCAGGCACTGGACCTCACCGAGTCCGTCACGCTCACCGTGGCGGGCGTCCACGAGGGTGTGCCGGACGACCTGGCCGAGCTCATCGGCTCCTTCACCGTCACCGGACGCGACGCCACGAAGGTGCCGGTGGGCGATCAGCTGGCCGACAACCTCGCCGTGCGCGGCGTCCTGAGCGTCCTGGAGCACTACCGTGACGGGCTCGCCGGCGTGCCGGCGGCGTCCTTCCCCGTACTGGACGTGCTGGTCGACAAGGGTGTACCCGTCGCCGGCGGCATGGCCGGCGGCTCGGCGGACGCGGCGGCGGCGATGGTCGCCACCCGCGAGATCATGCACGGCCCCGGCTTCGACCGCGTGCCGCGTCCGGACGACGACACCCTCGCCGTGCTCGCCGCCGACATCGGGGCCGACGTGCCCTTCTGCCTCACCGGCGGCACCGCCCTCGGCCAGAACCGGGGGGACGTCCTGGTGCCGGTGCTCACCCGCGGCACCTACCACTGGGCGCTGGCGATGGACCCGCGCGGCCTGTCGACCGCGGACGTCTTCGCCCGGCTCGACGAGCAGCGCGCGGCCTCAGCCCGCGGCGAGCGTCCCGACCTGCGCGCCGAGGGGCCCGAGGGTGCCCAGCGCGCGATCCTCACCGGCGACGTCGACGAGCTCGCCCGCCACCTCGACTCCGCGGTTGTCAACGACCTGCAGGCCCCGGCGATCAGCCTCAGCCCGGACCTGCGTGGCACGCTGGCCGCCGGACGCGACGCCGGAGCGTTGGCCTGCCTGGTGTCCGGTTCCGGGCCGACGGTGGCGATGCTGTGCCGCGACCGCGGCCACGCGGTCGACGTCGCGACTACGCTGGCGGCGGAGGGCGTCGGCGGCCGTGCCGTAGCGACCACCACCGCGGCGTCCTGCCGACACGGGGCGCGTATCGTAGCTGGGGCGTAACACCCCCACCGAGAGGATCCCCCCGAACCGCCATGGCAACACCGGTCAACCTGATCAACCTGGAGAACGTCGAGAAGTCCTACGGTCTCAAGACCCTGCTGGACAAGGTCAGCCTGGGCGTGAACTCCGACGACCGTATCGGCGTCGTCGGCCTGAACGGTGGCGGCAAGTCCACCCTGCTGCGGGTCCTCTCCGGCGACGACACCGCCGACGCCGGCCGGGTGTCGCGGAACAACGACCTGCGCATGGCACGCGTCTCGCAGGACGTCGACCTCGCCGGCGACACCGTCGGCGCGTCCGTCCTGGAACCGCTGGGCCTGCAGACCTACGAGTGGGCCTCGGACCCGCGGGTGCGTGAGGTGCTGCACGGCCTCGGCGTCGCCGAGCTGGGGGAGGGCGGCCTGGACACCCCGGTGGCCGGGCTCTCCGGCGGCGAGCGCCGTCGCGTGGGCCTCGCCGCGGCGCTGGTGAGGGACCTGGACCTGCTGATCCTCGACGAGCCGACGAACCACCTGGACGTCGAGGGTGTGCAGTGGCTGGCGTCGCACCTGCTGTCGCGGCGCTGCGCGCTGATCGTGGTCACCCACGACCGTTGGTTCCTCGACACCGTCGCCAACCACACCTGGGAGGTCCATGACGGGGTCGTGGACGTCTACGAGGGTGGTTACAACGACTGGACGTTCGCCCGCGCCGAGCGTGCCCGGCAGGCCGACGCCGCCGAGCAGCGCCGCGCCAACCTGGCGCGCAAGGAGTTGGCGTGGCTGCGTCGTGGCGCGCCGGCCCGCACGTCCAAGCCGCGCTACCGCATCGAGGCGGCCGAGGCGTTGATCCAGGACGTCCCCGCCCCGCGCGACTCCGTGGAGCTGATGAGTTTCGCCACCCGGCGCCTGGGCAAGAAGGTCATCGAGCTCGAGGACGCCACCGTGGCCACCCCGGACGGCCGACCCCTGGTCGAGGACCTGACCTGGCGGCTGAACCCCGGCGAACGCATCGGCCTGGTCGGTGTGAACGGCTCGGGCAAGACCACGTTGCTGCGCACCCTGGCCGGCGAGAACCCGCTGGCGGCGGGGCGTCGGGTCGAGGGACGCACGGTGAAGATCGGCTGGTTGCGCCAGGAGCTCGACGACCTCGACCCCGCCCGCCGGCTGCTCGACGCGGTGGAGGACGTGGCCTCCCGGGTGCAGATCGGCGACAAGGAGCTCACCGCCTCGCAGATGGCCGAGCGGCTGGGCTTCTCCTCGAAGCGTCAGCGCACCCCGGTCGGTGACCTCTCCGGTGGCGAGCGCCGCCGACTGCAGCTGACCCGTGTGCTCATGGCGGAGCCGAACGTGCTGCTGCTCGACGAGCCCACCAATGACCTGGACATCGACACCCTGCAGGAACTCGAGAGTCTGCTGGACGGCTGGGCCGGGACCATGGTCGTGATCTCCCACGACCGCTACCTCGTGGAGCGGATCTGCGACTCCACCTGGGCGCTGTTCGGCGACGGGCGGCTGACGAACCTGCCCGGCGGGATCTCCCAGTACCTGGACCGGCGTGCCGAGCAGGCCGCCCTGGAGAACCGGCACACCGGCAACATGGCGCTCGGCGGGGCGTCCGACAAGACGGCTGAACCTGCAGCCCCGACCGCGCCGGCGTTGTCCGCGCAGGAGGACCGCGCGCTGTCCAAGGAGCTCGGCGCGCTGGAGCGCAAGATGTCCAAGGTGCAGGCGAACGTGGACGACCTGAACCGCCGTATGGCGGAGGCCTCGGCCCCGGCGGACGGCAACATCGACACCGCGCTGCTGTCGGAACTGGACACGAAACTGTCCGCTGCCAGGGACGAGCACGAGGAACTGGAGATGAGCTGGCTCGAGGTCGCCGAGCGCAGGGAGACCGGCTGCTAGACTCACTAGCCATACATGACGTTGACGTGCGTGGAGGCTGAGTGGTGCAGGTGGTTCAGGACGACAACTCGCCCGACTTCCCCGGAGTGATCGTCCGGCAGGACCACGGGGCGAAGCCCGAGCCGGAGCACCGGGGGTTCCTGCGCGGCCTGATGGAGCCCAGCACGTGGGGGCTGGTGGTCGGTGCGTTGATGTTCGCGCTGTCGCTGACCCCCTCGCTGCTGACGCGTGACTGGTTGTTCCAGGGCGTGGCCGCCGGGCTGTCGGCGGCGACGGGCCACCTGGTCGGCGTGGTGCTCCAGTGGGTGTGGGTCCTGTGGATCCGCGACCTGGTGGAGCCGCTGATCACCGTGGTGACCCGGGGGCGGACGATTCCGCCGCGGTGGCGTCCGCGGCTGCGGGTCGCGCTGATCGCGGTCATCGTGGTCGCGCTGCTGGTGTGGATCCTCTTCGCGGTGCAGTGGCAGCAGCAGATCGCCGACATCATGGGCGACGAGGCATACTCCGCCGGCGAGTTCCTGAAGGTGCTGCCGGTCGGCCTGCTGCTGTGGGTGGGTTTCTACCTGGTGGGCAAGATCGTGGTGCGCGGCACGGTGCTGCTGGCACGCGCGGTACCCGGCCAGCACACCCGGTACGGCCTGAAGCTGCTGGTGTCGTGGGCGGTCGTCGGTGTGGTCACGGTGTTCGTGGCCGACCAGATCCTGCCGGGCACGATCCTGCGGGTCAGCGAGCGGATCTTCTCGGTGCGCGACCAGGAGATCCGCGAGGACCTGGTGGAGCCCACGGTCCCGGAGCGCAGTGGCGGGCCGGGGTCGCTGAACGAGTGGGAGGACCTCGGTGCCTACGGCACGCGGTTCACCGCGCTGGGCCTGTACAAGGACCAGCTCGAGGAGCTGACGGGACGTCCCGCCGAGGAGCCGATCCGGGTGTACGCCGGGTTGAGCAACGGCGACACCGACCGCGCGCGTGCCCTGAACGTGGTCGACGAGTTGGAGCGCACCAACGCCCAGGACCGTGAGGCGTTGATGGTCGCGCCGACGACGGGCACGGGGTGGGTGAACCCCACCGCCGCGCAGGCGTTCGAGTTGATGTTCGACGGGAACACCGCCATCGCCGCCGACCAGTACTCCTACCTGCCGAGCGCGTTGCAGTTCATCACGGACCGCAACCGGGTGCGCGAGGCCGGCAAGGAGCTGATCGACGCGGTCGCCGACTGGTGGGAGCGCCTGCCGGCGGACAACCGTCCGAAGCTCTACGTGTACGGCGAGTCCCTGGGCACCACGGCCGGCGAGGGCGGGTTCTCCGGTGTGCGTGACATCGCCTCCACGGTGGACGGTGTGCTGTGGTTGGGCCCGCCGAACAGCAACGAGCTGTGGCGGGACTTCGTGACGCGTCGTGACCCGGGGACCCGTGAGGTGGACCCGGAGTACTCCGGCGGCATGATGGTGCGGTTCGCGGAGAACTCCGAGCAGATCCAGCGGTGGATCAACGACCCGGAGGACGGCGGCACGTCCTGGGACGGTTCGCGTGTGCTCTACGTCCAGCACCCCTCGGACCCGGTGGTGTGGTGGTCGCCGAACCTGCTGTTCCGCGAGCCGGACTGGCTGAAGGAGCCGCCGGGCTTCGACCGGTCGCCGACGATGCAGTGGATGCCGATCGTCACCTTCTGGCAGGTGACGTTGGACCTGCCGCGTGCGGGCAACGTGCCCAACGGGCACGGCCACAACTACGGCACCTCCGTGCTGGACGGTCTGGTGGCGGTGGCGGGGGAGGACCGCTTCTCCGTCGACGACGTGGAGCGGTTGCGCGTGCAGCTGGACGATGCGATGGAGAACCAGGGCCCGGAGAAGGAGGTCGGTGTCGACAACGGGTGATCCGGGCCGACGCTGACTGAATTCAGTATGAGCATATAGCCATTTCTGCATCACTATTCTGACCTGGACCTACGGGTAGCGTCAGGACGGCGACCATTCGCGACCTGCCGTTGCAGCCCGTGTCCCCCGGGCGACCGATTGCTTAAGTGCCATGAACAGTGCCTATGGATAGTCAAGCCCCCTTTTTGGGGTGTGTAGTTTGGCTTGTCTAACACATGAACAACTCAGTCGGTAGGCTATGTGATGCAGCGAGGTTAATCCTTCGCTGTGAACCTCATATACTTCTATCGAAAGGCATCATCATGCTGGACATCATCGGCACCATCGTCAACTCCATCGGCGACTTCTTCAACGAGGCCATCGAGCTCGTCACCGGCTCCATCGCTGGCGCTGGCGAGTAATTCGCACTAGCGACGTTGGCCCCCGCACCTCGGTGCGGGGGCTTTCTGTATGTCCGTGTGGGGAATAGGTACGTTCCCCGACATAAGGTATGTTTAACATGTGCGGACGTGATGAACCCGCACGGAGAGCACATCTTCGTGTGTGCCTGCCTTTCGCGAATCCGCGCACCGGGCCCCTGATGAACGGGGCTGGTGCGCGGATTCTTTTATCGTTCCAGCTGTTCAGGAAGGTGAACGCCGATCGTTTTCACCCCAAACGGGGGTATATAGTCTTCCCCATGTAACAACAGCGGGACTTTCATCGGTATCGTTCCTGTAGCAGCGAGGCATGAGCAACGCCGCAGAA
>JAKDIS010000089.1 GCA_030450335.1 Corynebacterium sp.
TGCTATCGGTCGGACGCCACGGGGCCGCAGCGGGGCCGCAGCGGGGCCGCAGCGGGGCCGGGCCGGGGCAGTCTCAGCCGGCGGCGACGCGGCGTGAGCGGATCTTCGACAGCACCTGCTCCACCCGGGCGCGCTCGGCGAGGAAGCGCGGCGGGGCCTCGCCGCGTAGTTCGCCGACCAGCGCGGGGTGGTCGCCGACGACCTCGCCGCGCCAGCGCGACGCCACGTCGCGCGCGTGCTTCTCCGCCCTCGCCAACGCCTGCGGCAGCAGGACACTCTGATCCTCGACCGCCAGGCGGGTCTGCTCCACCGTCCACTCCGCCAGGTCGGCGAGCATGTCGGTGAGTTCGGTGTTGCGCCGGCGCAGGTTCACCCGCAGCGTCGCCGTGCTCACGATCGGTGCCGGCTGCGGCTCGACCGGGGTGACCGCGTGGTCGCGCAGGAAGGACAGGGTGCGTCCCGGGTGGTTGTCCACCACCGTGGCCGACAGTGACCCCGAGCGGATACCGGAGACGAACGCCTGACGCAGACCGTTGAGCTCGGCGAGCGCGGCACGGACCTCGGCGCGTCCCACGGAAACGGACTCCGCGAGTTCCAGGAGGCAGTCCTCCACGAGCTCCTCGTCCCAGTCCGCCATGGACTCGGAGAGGTTCTCGATGAGTTCGGCGACCTCGTCGCCGATGTCGTAGACGCTCTGGGTGAGCTCGCGCAGTCGCAGTCGGGCGGCGTCGTGCACGGATGGCTCCTCTCGGCAGCGTCAGAAGTCGGTTTATCTCGCGGGTCGCGACTGAAGGACAGTCTAGGACACGACGAACCCCGGCCCATGGAGGCTGGGCCGGGGTGGTGTCGGGGATTACCAGAATCTAGCGGGAGGTGTAGATCCAGGCGATGTCGTCGGCGAAGTGCTCGGCGACGGTGTGCCGCTTGACCTTCATCGACGGGGTGACCTCGCCGTCGTCCTCGGTGAAGTCGCGTCGGCAGATGCGGAACTTCTTGATGCCCTCGGAGTGCGAGACGGTGTCGTTGGCCTCGTTGATCGCGTCCCGGATCTCGGCGCGCAGCACCGGGTTCTTCGCCAGCTCCTTGACCGAGGTGTCGGCGTTGAGGCCGTTGCGCTTGCGCCAGCCGACCAGGGCCTCCTCGTCGAGGGTGATCAGGGAGCCGACGAACTTCTCGTTGTCGCCGACGACCATCGCCTGGGAGATCAGCGGGGCGGAGCGCAGGATGTCCTCCAGCGGCCCCGGGGAGACGTTCTTGCCACCGGCGGTGACGATGATCTCCTTCTTGCGCCCGGTGATCTTCAGGTGGCCGGTGGGCAGCAGCTCACCGAGGTCGCCGGAGATCACGAAGCCGTCGTCGCTGAAGCTCTCCTTCGTGGCCTTCTCGTTGTTCCAGTAGCCGTCGAAGACCACGGTGCCCTTCATCAGGATCTCACCGTCGTCGGCGATGCGCACGGTGTTGCCGCCGACCGGCTTGCCGACGGTGCCGATGATGTTGTCCGGCTCGAAGTTCACCGCGATCGCCGCGGTGGTCTCGGTCATGCCGTAGCCCTCGTAGATGCGCACGCCGATGCCACGGAAGAAGTGCATGAGCTCCGGGTTCAGTGCCGAGCCGCCGGAGATGGCGTACTGCAGCTCGCCGCCCATGGCCGCCTTGACCTTGCCGTAGACCAGCTTGTCGTAGACGGTGCGCTTGACCTTCAGGCCCAGCGAGGGCCCCTCGGCGGAGTCGAGGGCCTTGGAGTACTCCACGGCGGTCTTCTCGGCGCGCGGGAAGATCTTGGCGCCGATGCCGCCACCCTCGGTGGCCTTGGTCTTCACCCCGGCGTGCACCTTCTCGAAGACGCGCGGGACGCCGAGGATGAGGTGGGGCTGGGAGCGCTGGAACTCCGGCACCAGGGTGGACATGTCCGCCCAGTGCGACTGGGTCGCCCCACCGATCGTCGTGGCCAGGGAGACCGCGCGCGAGAGCACGTGGGCCAGCGGGAGGAAGGTCAGCGTGCGGTTGCCCTCCACGGCGATGCCGCCGATGGGGTGGGTCAGGATCGCGCGCGCCTCGCCGAGCCAGTTGGAGTGCAGCAGCCGACAGCCCTTGGGCCGTCCGGTGGTGCCGGAGGTGTACACCAGGGACGCCAGGTCGGAGGACTTCGTCGCGGCGATGCGCTCCTCGACCTGCGCATCGTCGACGTCCTTGCCTTCCTCGACGAGGGTCGCCACGGCACCCTCGTTGAAGGACAGGACGCGGCGCAGGTGGGCGGTGCCCTCCACCGGCTCACCCTCCTTGACGAAGGTGCGCAGGCGCACGGCGTGGCCGGACTTCTCGGCGATGCCGAGGCGCGCGCCGGAGTCCTGCACGATCCACTCGCACTGCGAGGTGGACGAGGAGGGGTAGATCGGCACGGAGACCGCACCGGCGGCCATGATGGCGAAGTCCAGCAGGCTCCACTCGTACCGGGTGTCCGACATCAGCACCACACGGTCGCCCTGGCCGATGCCGTTGGCGATGAGTCCCTTGGCGACGTCGTAGACCTCGCGCAGGAACTCGTCGGCGCGCACGTCGACCCACTCGAACTTCCGCGGACGGCTGTACAGGATGGTCTGGGGACGCTTCAGGGCATTGTCCCTGATCGCGGTCAGACAAGTCTCGTTCTCGCCGACGGTGTACAGCGCCTCCGAGGAGTACTCCTGCATGTCTCTCCAATCACAGTGATGTCAGGTGGTCGTTCAGCTCACACCCGGGAACCCTGCGTGTTCCAGTCCACAACGCTAGCTGACGTCTGTATCGATATAATGAAAATCGCGAATCCCGTGGGGCACAGGCGGGATGTCAGAGGAAGTAGCTGATCAGCCAGGCCACCACGAGCAGGACGATCAGCAGGATGAGGGCCTGCCTCACTCTGGAATGGTGCTTCACCGTTTCTGCCTTTCCTCTCGCGTCTCGCCGGACGGTCCGTCCGCCGGTCCGAAGGCCTGCCGCTCCTCGTGGCTGAGGGGAAGCAGGCCGAAGGCCACCTTCATCAGCACCACGGCGATGACGGAGGCCACCAGCACCAGGACGATCAGGACCAACGGGGTCTGCAGCCACAGCGGGAGGTCGAGGACCCATTGTTCTATGCCGTCAGTCACAGGAAACGATCCTACCTTCCAGTCCGCGCGGGAGGTTACCCCGCCGAGTCCGCCGCCCCTGCGAGCCCACGACGGCGCAACAGCGGCTCCACACTGCGCTGTTTACCGCGGAACATCCAGAAGGCGTCGTCGTAGTCGATCGTCGCCCCGCGCGACAGGACCATGCGGCGGAACCGGTCACCTGCGAAGCGCACGTCGTCCGGGTCGACCCCGTCACGCCCGGCGGCGTCGGTGTCGACGAAGCCCTCGAATCCGTCGGCGTCGAGCACCTCGGCCCACAGGTAGCTCCAGTAGTCCGCCGAGTAGCCCCCGGCGAAGATGTGGTTGAAGTAGGTCGAGGAGTACCGCGGCGCCAACGCCGGGGCGTCCGCGCCACCGCCCACCGCGCCGAAACCGGCGGCCTCCAGGGCGTCCTGCTCGAAGGACGCCACGTCCGTGACCGCCGCCGCCTGCGCGGGGGTGAGCCGGTGCCACGCCAGGTCCAGCCAGCACGCCGCGAGGTACTCGGAGGTGGAGAAGCCCTGACCCCACGCCGCCTGCCGGCGCACCGCGTCCACCATCTCCTGCGGCAGCGGCTCCCCGGTCTCCACGTGGCGGGCGTAGTTCGCCAGCACCGCCGGCTCCAGGGCCCAGTTCTCGTTGATCTGGCTGGGGAACTCCACGAAGTCCCGCGGCACGTTCGTGCCGGACAGGCTCGGGTAACGCACGTCGGACAGCAGCCCGTGCAGGGCGTGGCCGAACTCGTGGAAGACGGTCATCACCTCGTCGATGCTCAGCAGAGCCTCGCCCCCGGCCTCACCCTCAGCGGGTTTGGCGATGTTGAGCACGTTGACCACCACCGGCGTCTGGCCGAGCAGGTTGTTCTGGTCCACGAAGCTGCTCATCCACGCCCCGCCACGCTTGGTGGGACGGGCGTACATGTCGGTGAGGATCAGGCCGATCGCCTGACCGCCGGCCGCCTCTTCTTCCCTGACCTCCCAGACCCGCACATCCGGGTGGTAGCCCACGAGATCCTCGCGCGGGGCCACGGTGATGCCGTATAGCCGTTGCGCGGCGAAGAAGGCCCCGTCGCGCAGCACACGCTCCAGCGGGAAGTACTTCTTCATCTCGGCCTCGTCGACGTCGAGCTCCTCGGCGCGCAGCTTGGCCGCCCAGTAGGGCCAGTCCGACTCGGTGAGGGGGTCGCCCGCACCGGACTTGTCGAGTGCCAGCTTGTACTCGCCGGCGGCGTTGGCCACCGCCGCCGGGGTGAGCGTGCCCAGCAGGTCGTCGACCGCGGCGAGCGAGCCGGCGGTCTCCTCCTCGGCGACGAACTCCGCGTGGTTGGGGTACCCGAGCAGTTCCGCCCGGCGCGCCCGCAGCCGGACGATCTCCAGCACCACCTCGTCGTTGGTGCCGCGTCCACGGGCACGGGACGCCTCGGTGACGCGGGTGCGGGCGGCCGGGTCGTCGAGCTCCTCGATGACCGGCTGCACGCTCGGCAGACCCAGGCGCACCAGCCAGCCGTCCTGCCCGGTCTCGGCGGCGTCGGCGGCGAGCCGGCGCCTGTGCGCCGGGCTCAACCCCGCCAGGTCGTCCTCGTCGGTGAACAGGACGGCACCGGCGTCGGTCGCGGCGACGAGGTTGCGTCCGAAACGCGTCGAGAGTTCCGCCAGGCGAGCGTCGATGGTGGCCAGCTCGGTGCGTCCGGCGTCGTCGAGGGCGGCGCCGCCGCGGCGGAAACGCCGCAGCCAGTGCGTCAACAGAGCCTCGTCCTCACTGCCCTCGGGGAGCTGCGACCGGGCGGAAAGGGCATTCACCCGGGCGAAGAGGCCGGCGTCCATGTTCACCGCGCTGACGTGCTCGGCGAGCTCGGGGGCGACGGTCTCCTCCACCGCCACGACCTCGTCGGTGGCGTCCGTGCCGGCGTAGTTGAAGACGATGGCGAGCACCCGGTCGAGCAGCTGACCGCTGGCCTCCAGGGGCTCCATGGTGTTCTCCCACGTGGGCTCCTGCGGGTTCGCCACGATGGCGGCGATCTCCGCCCGGTGGTCGACCACACCGGTGCGGAAGGTCGGGACGAGGTCGCTGAGCGCGATCGCGCGGAAGTCGGGCAGCTCGTGGTCGAGGTCCGAGGGTTCGAGCAGGGGGTTTCGTGAAGTGGTGTCGCCGGTCATGCGCGCCAGCTTAACGTGCCGCCCGACGGGGATCAGGGGGCGGATACACCCGAGATATTTATTTTCCGTAGTATATCAACCATGTCAGCCCCGGTAGAATACAGCACCACCACCACGCCCACCGACGAGAAGGCGCCCGTGAGCTCGTCGAACACCACGTCAGACAGCTCGTCAGACAGCTCAAACGACAAGGCGAAACCGCGCCGCCGGGCACGAAACCGCCGTGCCGACGGGGAGCGCTCGCGCCAGCGCATCCTCGCCGCCGCCACGCGGATCGCCGCCGAGCGCGGGTACGACGGGACGAGCATCGCGGAGATCTGCCGGGAGTGCGGGCTGCCCGCCAGTTCCCTGTACTGGCACTTCCAGGACAAGGACGACCTGATGTCCCAGGTCATCTCGAAGAGCTTCGACGCCTGGAACAAGGCCTGGGACATCCCCGTCGACGAGGACATCCTGCAGCACCTCCCCCAGATCGCCGAGCAGCTCCTCGACGCCCTGGAGAACCACCCGGAGTTCATCCGCCTGTGCCTGCCTCTGGCGTTGCAGAAGCGCAGCGACGACCCCAGCCCGCGCCGCATGTACCTGCAGATGCGCGCCGACGTCATCGCCCGGCTCTCCGACATCGGCGCCGCCCACTTCGCCCACGTCCCGGAGCACCGGCGGACCGCCATCGTGACCTACATGGTCTCCGGGGTGGAGGGGCTGTTCGTGGACCACGAGATGAACGAGTCGTCGAACCTGCGCCGTCAGCTGGACCTGCACGCCATGGGGGTCATCTCGATCATCATGCAGGAAGCCAGCAGCCACCGCTGACCCGATGAGGACCGACCCCGCCACCGGCGACCCGTTGCTGTGCACCCCGTCCGGCACCGTGCGGGGATCCTGGCGTGAGGACCCCGACGCCGGACGCCACCGCGTCGCCGTGTTCCGCGCGGTGCCCGTCGCCGCACCCTTCGACAGTGGCGACGTCCTCTTCGCCACGCCGCGACCGGCCCCGGCGTGGGAGGGCACGCTGGACTGCACCGACACCGCCGGACGTCGCGGGCTGCGCGCCGCACACACGGCCACGGTGTACTGCCCGTCCGGCGGGCCCGGGGCACTGCCGGTGATGGCGTGGGTCCACGGCGGACGGTTCGAGACCGGCCACGCCGACGAACCCTGGTACGACGGCTGCGCCCTCGCCCGCGAGGGCTGCGTGGTCGTCGCAATGAACTACCGCAAACGCTTCGAGGGCTTCCTGCCCCTGCCGGGCCCGGGTGCTCAAGGAGCAGAAGAAGGTGCAGACGCCGCCACCTTCCGGGGCGTCGAGGACCTGTTGCTCGGTCTGCGGTGGATCAGGGACTGCGCCGGAATCGCCGGCGGTCTGGACGCCGACGCCGACCGGGTGACGCTGGCCGGCCAGTCCGCCGGCGGTGCCCTCGTCGCCTGGCTGCTCACCGACCCCCGTGCCACCGACCTGTTCCACCGGGCCGTGCTGATGTCACCGGGCGCCCCTCGTCGCGGCTGGACGCAGCGCCGGCTGACCACGCGTCTCGCGTTGCGCGCCGGCCGTGGCGGCCGTACCGGCCGTGGCGTCGCGCGCGCGCCGTCCGTCGACATGCTCGCGTCGTTGACCCCCACCCAGCTCAGTGCGTCCTACCGACGCTTCGCCCGTATGCACCTCACCGACTGCGCCGTGGGCGTGTACCCGCTGGACCCCGGCACGCTGCGTGCGGTGCCCGTGCTCGTGGGCACGATGCACGACGAGTTCGTGCGCTTCCCGCTCGTGCGCCAGACCGACGGTCTCCTGCGCCGCGTGCTGGGCCGGGGGCTCCGCCTGCCGGGGACGGTGGACGCCCGGCTCCTCGCCCCGTCGATGCGGGGCCTCGGCGTGCCGCTGCGCCACCTGCGTGCCTGGTGCCGGGTGGTGGGGACCACCGCCCCGGTGCACCCGTTGGGACGCACCGTCGGCGACCGGACGATCCGGCGCTGGGCCTCCGCCGTCGCCGAGGCGCTCGCGGGAACCGGCGGGCAGGTGTGGGCCTACGAGTTCCGCGGCCGTCCCGGCATCCCGGCCCAGCACTGCGCGGAACTGCCGCTGCTCTTCGACCGTCTGAACGTGGACACCACCGAGGTCGAGGCCGTGTGCGGGCCGGACGCGCAGCACCGGCTCGGCCGGCCGGGCGGGGTCGGCGAACAGTTCCGCACCACCGTCGTCGACTTCGTCCACGGCCGGGACCCGGACTGGGAACCCTTCGGCACACCGGCGCGCACCGCGCGCGTCTTCGACATGGGTGGCGACGCGCAGGACGCCACCACGCGCGACCCCTGGCGCGCGGTACGTACCCTGCTGGGCCCGCTGTACTGAGGCCACCTGCAGCCTCCTCCCGCTGTCCCCTGCATCCTCCCGCGTCCGGGGGTGGCGGTTAGAGTTGTCGGCATGGCTCTCACCTTCCCCACCCTCGACACCCTCCGCAACCGCCGCACCATGAAGTGGACGGCCTACGAGCCCGACGTCCTGCCCCTGTGGGTCGCCGAGACCGACTTCGACACCTGCCCCGCCGTCGCCACCGCCGTGCGCGACGCCGTGGACCGCGAGTACTTCGGCTACCCCGAACTCGGTGCCGGCTCACAGCTGCTCGCCGAGGCGCTGGCGTCGTTCTCCCAGGCCCGCCACGGCTGGACGATCGACCCGGGCAACGTCACCGTGGTCCCCGACGTGGTCAAGGGCATCGTCGTGGCCGTCGACAACCTCACCGCACCCGGCTCGTCGATCGTGGTCCCGCTACCGGCCTACCCGCCGTTCCAGAAGGTGCCGGCCGCCACCCGCCGCCCCGCCACCTACGTGCCCATGGGCACCGGCGACGACGGTGAGGCCGTGTTCGACCTCGAGGCCCTCGAGCGCGCCTTCACCTCCACCGACAACCCCCACGGGGTGGGCAGCATGATCCTGTGCAACCCCTTCAACCCGCTGGGGCGCGCCTTCACCGCCGGGGAACTGCGCGCGGTCACCGACCTGGCCGCCAAGCACCACGTGCGCGTGATCTCCGACGAGATCCACGCCCCGCTGGTCTACTCCGGCAACCACGTGCCCACCGCCACCGTGTCCGACACCGCCGCGCAGGTCACCGTCACCGTGACCGCCACCTCCAAGGGCTGGAACACCGCCGGGCTCAAGTGCGCCCAGCTGATCACCACCAACAACGACGACACCCGCGACATCGCCCGGCTCTCCAACCTCGTCACCGGCGAGGCCTCCACCATCGGTCTGGCCGCCGCCACCGCCGCCTACACCGGGGGCCTGGACTGGCTCACCGAGGAGGTCGACTACCTCGCGGCGAACTGGCGTCACCTCGCCGAGCGCCTGCCCGAGGTGCTGCCCGGCGTGCGCCTGCCGCAGGAGGAGGCAACCTTCCTGGCGTGGCTGGACGTCTCGGACGTCGACCGGCTGCGCGGCGCCGACGGCACCGTCACCGCACCCGCCGCCCGGCTGCGCACCCTGGCACGCGTGGGACTCAACGAAGGCACCGACTTCGGACCGACCGGTGCCGGCCACGTCCGGCTGAACTTCGGCACCTCCCGCGAGATCCTCGACGAGGCCCTGGACCGTATCGCCGCCGCCGACCTGCGGAGCGGAGCCCCGTGCGAAGCCTGACCCGAATCGTCAGCTCCATGAAGGAGCTGTGGCCGTACTACACGATGGTCATCATCGCCGCGACGGCCACCGTGCTGCTCTCCCTGGCCTCGCCGTTCCTGATCAGCCACGCCACCGACACGATCGTGGGCTCGGTCGGCGGGTCGATCTCGACCGAGGCAGCCACCCGCACCGTCATCGGCGTGGCCCTGGGCCTGCTCGCCGCCGAACTCGCCCACACCGTGATCCACAACGTGGGCGGCTGGTTCGGCGACGTCATGGCCATGCGCATGCGCCAGATCCTGTCGAACCGCTACTTCGCCAAGCTGCTGGCCCTGCCGCAGAGCTACTTCGACCGGCAGATCACCGGCACCATCATCTCCCGGCTGGACCGTTCGATCATGGGGCTGACCCAGTTCCTGCAGTCCTTCGCCAACAACTTCTTCTCCATGGTGCTCACCGTGATCGTGGTGCTGGCGATCTCCGCCTGGTACTACTGGCCGCTGGCCCTGCTGCTGATCATCATCTTCCCGATGTACCTGTGGCTCACCGCGCTGACCAGCAAACGCTGGATGCGGTGGGAGAAGACCAAGAACGAGCACATCGACACCGCCCAGGGCCGCTTCGCCGAGGTCGTCGGCCAGGTGAAGGTGGTGAAGTCCTTCGTCTCCGAGCTGCGCGAGCTGCGCCTGTTCCAGACCCACTTCGCCGAGACCGTGGACGTCACCAAACGCCAGTCGCGCTGGTGGCACATGATGGACATCTTCCGCATGGCCGGCATGAACCTGGTGTTCTTCGCCATCTACCTCGTGCTGTTCCTGCGCACCCTCAACGGCTCCTTCACCATCGGCGAACTGGTGCTGCTGGTGCAGCTGGTGGCGATGGCGAAGCAGCCGGCCACGATGATGAGCTGGATGGTCGACTCCGCCCAGCGCGCCGCCGCCGGCTCGAGGGAGTACTTCGAGGCCATGGACGAGCTCGAGGAGCCGACCACCTCGCCGGTGCTGCTCGCCGCCTCCCGCGAGTACGGCCCCTCGGTGGTCGACGCACAGGCCGTGGAGGACGCCGTGCCCTCCCCGCCGGAGCCCGTCCCCGGCTGCGACCGTCCCGGCGGCACCCCCGTGTTCGAGTTCGACGACGTGAGCTTCGGCTACGACGCCGACGAGCAGGTCATCCACCAGGTCAGCTTCGCCGCCGGGCACAACGAGAAGGTCGCCCTGGTCGGCGAGTCCGGCGGCGGCAAGTCCACCCTGGTCAACCTGCTGCTGGGGCTGTACCGTCCGACCGACGGCACGCTGCGGGTCTGTGGCCACGACATCCGCGAGCTCTCCGCCGCCCAGCTGCGTGGCATGGTCGGCGTGGTCTTCCAGGACGCCGCACTGTTCTCCGGCACCATCCGGGAGAACATCGCCTACGGGCGTCCCCACGCCACCGACGAGGAGATCCGCGAGGTCGCCGAGCGTGCCAACGCCGACGCCTTCATCCGCAACTTCCCCGCCGGCTACGACACCCTCATCGGTGAGCGCGGCCTGCGGCTGTCCGGCGGGCAGAAGCAGCGCATCGCCGTGGCACGCGCCATGCTGAAGGACGCCCCGATCCTCATCCTCGACGAGGCCACCTCCGCCCTGGACACCCGCGCCGAGCGCGCGGTGCAGGCCGGTCTGGAGGAGCTGATGGTCGGACGCACCACCCTGGTCATCGCCCACCGGCTGTCCACGATCGCGACGGTGGACACCATCGTCACCCTCGACGCAGGACGGGTCGACGAGACCGGTTCGCCCGCCGAGCTGGCGACCAGTGGCGGCATCTACGCCGAGCTGCTGCGCCTCACCGCCAGTTCCTCGGACGCCGACCGCGCCCGGCTGCGCCGCTTCGGCTTCCACGGCGACGGTGGGCCGGAGGTCGACTCGGAGGAGAGCGGGGAGAGCGGGGCCCACCCGGAGGAGTCGGCAGACTCCTGACCCTCCTCACGCACCGAGGGGCGAAGATCGAGCGTGGGATGGCTGAATCACCGGGTTCAC